>JAFAHO010000380.1 GCA_019237205.1 Hyphomicrobiales bacterium | reverse complement strand
TTGGGGCGAGGAACCCAAGCGGACCGATCATCAGGGCCAGCGGGGCGATCTTTCCCGCGTCAACAGGCCGGAGACATGACCGCACCCGAGACGTTCGCAAAGCCCTCAAGAAAACCCTTGACTAGGGGCGCCGTCCAGACATGACACACCTCGCTTCCCCTTGCCTGCGCCGCGCTATTGGCACGTGAGCGGCAGGCGCCCATGTCGCCGCCCAATCGGCGGCCCCTCGCTCTTCGCCCATTCGCCGACGTATCGGCGATTGCAACCGCCCAACTCGTAGCGCTGGCCGTCAACGTGATAGACGACGTCGCACTTTTCGGAGCCGCGTGGGGCCACCGCCGCGGCCACAACCTCACGGACTTGCGATGGCGTGAAGCTCCCGCCTCCCTCAATCGCCTGGCACGTTAGCGCGCCCGCCGGCGTCGCCCAGATCGCAACTATTGCGACCCCGCCCAACAAGTGGAGCGAGAGTCTTCGCGAAGAATTGGCATTCATAGCGGCGCTCTCAGTCGCGATGCCCGTGAGGGACGGCGCGCTCGCGTTCATTAGCTTGGCGGCGGCCCGAGGCTCACCCCGGGCGGCAAGCCTATAAGAGGCGGCGGCGCGTCGGGCATGAATTGCCCGGCCATCATCGCGCGATGCAGTTCTTCGTGGGTCTTGCCCGTCTTAAATGCGTCGTAAACTCTTTGGCGCTTTTTCCGGAATATGCTCTTACAACCGTATGCATGAGCGCATCCTCCATTTTCGCCAGCGGAACTGGTATCCCGCTTTAGGTGAAATTGTGGCCCCTTATCAACCGGCTTGCAACGGCAATGTTCGCCTGCTGTGGGTCGGTTTCACCTATTCGCCAAGCCGTCGGCGAATGACGCTCTGGCGCAACCGTCGCGGTTCGCGTTCGACCGCATTCCGACTCATACCGCCTGTTCATAGCACCAACCTCGAAGGGCGGCTCAGGGTTGTGTCCAAGGGTCGATCCCGGCCGTTGCGACCGACCCGGGGCCGGGCGAGCAATTCGCTAGCTCATCGCTCCGGCGAGGCGCGTTGGCGGCTATGGGCCGCCACGCTATTCAAGCGGGGAACGGCGCCGCCGTCGATCGCCCGGCTGACATGAAGGCCGCACTGCCATAAGGATGCGCCTGCTCGATCTCGGAGTCCCGGCCTCCCCATGCAGATCTTCCCCTGCCCCTTCTGCGGTCCGCGAGACGAGACCGAATTCCACTATGTCGGCGAACCGAAGGCGAGGCCCGAACCGGCCGAGGCGGTCAGCGACGCGGAGTGGTCGGCGTATCTCCATCTCAACGCCAACCCCAAAGGCGCGAGCCGGGAAGTCTGGCTGCACATGACCTGCCTGGAGTCGTTTCTGATGACCCGCGACACGGCGACCAACGCGGTCCTCGGCAGCGAGCCCTTCACGAGGGCTGCCTCGTGAGCGGATTTCGCCTGCCCGCCGGCGGCGCCGTCGATCGCGGCCGGCCGCTCGCGTTCACTTTCGACGGCAAGCCCTATCTCGGCTTCAGGGGCGACAGCATCGCTTCTGCGCTGCTCGCCAACGGCGTGCGCGTGGTTGGCCGCAGCTTCAAGTATCATCGCCCGCGCGGCGTCTGGGGCGCGTGGACCGAGGAGCCGAACGCGATCGTCGATGTGACGCGCCGCGGCAGGACGACGCCAAATCTTCGCGCGACCGTCGAGGCGCTCGACAACGATCTCGCCGTGCGATCGGTCAATGCCCTTCCGACGGCGGCGGCGGATCGGGTCGCGCTTCTCGACAGGCTCTCGGCCTTCATGCCGGCCGGCTTTTATTACAAGACATTTCTTTGGCCTCGCTGGGAGACGTTCGAACTCGCGATCCGCGCCATGGCCGGCCTTGGCCGGGTCGATCCGGACAATCAACCCCACGGCGACAATCCGCAGTTCAACGCGCGCTGCGACATGCTGGTCGTCGGCGGCGGACCGGCGGGCCTCGCCGCGGCGAACGCAGCCGCGCGCTCAGGCCGCGCCGTGTTTCTCCTCGACGATCGCGCCGACATCGGGGGACAGCTCGTTCACCGCGGAGGCTCGATCGAGGGCGGAGACTGGCGCGATTGGGCCGCGAGCGTCACCGCCGCAGTCGAAGCAAACGGCGGACGGGTGATGACGTCGACGACTGCGTATGGCGTCTATGATCATCGTCTCGTCTCAGCCTGGGAGCGCAGCGGGACTCTTCCCGACGCGCTGTGGCGCATAAGGCCCAAAACAATCATTGTCGCCGCCGGCGCCGTCGAGCGCCCGCTGGTCGTCCCCGACAACGACCGTCCGGGGGTCATGTCGGCCGACGCGGCGCTCGTCTATCTCCGCCGCTTCGCCGTTCTCGTAGGCAAGCGCATTGCGATCGCGACCAACAACGATAGCGCCTATCCGGTCGCCGACGCCCTGAGCGAGGCAGGCGCCGAGGTCGAGCTTTTCGACCTAAGGCCCGACGCGCCCCCGACGACCCTCAGAGTCGTGCGCGGCGCCGAGATCGAGGGCGTCGCCGGCGCGTCGGGCGTTGAGGGCGTCCGCATCGGCGGACAGACGCGAGCCGTCGATACGGTGTTGCTGTCGGGCGGCTGGACGCCGACCGTCCATCTTTACGCACAAGCCCGGGGCAAGCTGCGCTACGACGAGGCTCTCGCGGCGCTCGTGCCGAATGTTGAAGTCGAGGGCGTCAGGGTCGCCGGGGCGGCGAATGGCGCCTTCAACCTGGACGAGGCCTTGCGGCAGGGTCATGCGGCAGGCGGCGGCCAGGGCGCCCCCCCGAACGCCCCGTCGGGTCAATATCGCGTGACGGCCGCGTGGCCGAAGCCCGACGCGCCGGGACGGCGATGGATCGACTTCCAGAACGACGTGACGTTGAAGGACGTCGCGCTCGCCGCCCGCGAGGGCTACGTCTCGGTCGAGCACTTGAAGCGCTATACGACGCTCGGCATGGCGACCGACCAGGGCAAGACCTCCAACATCAACGGGCTTGCCGCCATGGCTGCGCTGACCGGCCGCTCGATCGACGAAACGGGGACGACGACCTACCGGCCGCCCTTCGTTCCCGTGCCGATGGGCGTCATCGCCGGACGTCGGCGCGGCGCGCTGATCAGCCCGTTGAAGCGGCTGCCGCTCGAAGCGGAGCACCGCGCCGACGGCGCACAGATGCGGGAATACGGCGGCTGGCTGAGGCCCGCCTGGTACGGTCCGGATGATCCCGGGCGCGCCATCCAGCGCGAGGCCGCCCGAGCCCGGGATGCGGTCGCGCTGTTCGATGGCTCCTCGCTCGGCAAGATCGAGATCATCGGCCCCGACGCGGCGACGCTCGCCGACTTCAGCAGCTACAATCGCCTGTCGAACCTGAAGCCAGGCAAGGTCCGCTATGGCTTTCTCCTGCAGGAATCCGGGATCGTGTTCGATGACGGCGTGACGCTGCGCCTTGCGGAGGACCGCTTTCTCGTCTCCTGCTCGTCGGGCCACACGGACTCGGTCGTCACGCGCCTCGAACTCTGGCGGCAGGACCGTTTCGATCCGCGCCGGGTCGTCATTCACGATACGACCGCGCAATGGGCGACCTTGACGCTGACGGGCCCCCGCGCGCGCGACCTCGTCGCGGCGCTCGACCTCGGCGCTGCGCTCGACGATGACAGCCTGCCCCATATGGCTTTCACCCCTGCCGCCTTCGACGGCGCTCCCTTGAGGATTACGCGCGTGAGCTTCACCGGCGACCGATCCTACGAGCTCTCCGCGCCGGCGAGGCGCGCGCGCGCGCTCCGCGCCCGCATTGTCGAGAAGCTGCCTGCGTTCGGCGGCGGCCTGCTTGGCCTCGAGGCGCTAATGATCTTGCGCGCCGAGAAAGGCTTTATCGTCGTCGGCAAGGACACGGACGGAACGACGATGCCCCACGATCTCGGGATTGCGGGTCCCCGCGACTCGCGGAAGGACGAATATATCGGCAAGCGTTCGCTGTTCACGCCGGCCGCGAACGACAAAGGCCGCAAGCAGTTTGTCGGCCTGACCGTTGCGCAGGGCGAAACCGCGCTGTCGACTGGCGCGCACGTGATCGAAGGCGCAGGCAGGGCGCGCCGCTCCATGGGTTATGTGACCTCGAGCTATGTGAGCCCGACCCTCGGCGCGCCGGTTGCGCTCGGGCTCGTGGCGAACGGTTTTGCGCGCATGGGCCAAACGGTCGGCGTCTATCATCTCGGCGCCGAGCGGCGCGCGACGATCGCGCCCGCGGTCGCGCTTGATCCGGAGGGAAAGCGGCTCCATGCGTGAGATGAACTGGCCGCCGGCGCGTGGCGTGGAGGGAACGCGTATCGACAGGCCGCGGCTGATGGCGCGGGCGCTGTCCGGGCGCGGCTCGGCGCTGATCTCGGGCGACCTCGAGGCGGCGATTGTGGCGCTTGCGCCCGGCGCGCCGATCCTCGGCCTCTATGCGCTGGCGCCCGAGGGCGCGTACGCGCTGCGGATCGCCCGCGACCGCGCGCTCCTTGTCACCCCCGCGCCGCTCGGCGCGGCGGACGGCTGGCGCGAAGGCTGGTGCGCGACGAGCGTCGACGAGGGCTGGGCCGCGGTCGACGTCGCGGGCCCGCACGGGCCGTTCGCGCTGGCGCAAGGGACCTCAGCCGACCTCGCCGGGGGCTCGCCCTCCGCCGCTCTCCTCTTCGCCGGGTTGCGCTGCCTGCTCGCGCGGACCCAGACGGGCTTCCGGCTGCATGTCGAGGCGCCCTGGCTCGAGGCGCTGCTCATCTGGCTGGACGGGGCGTGACGTAATATCCCTGATCATACTCGAGCGGGTAGTGCCTCGTCCGGACCGCCTTGGCTCCTCCTCTTTCAGCGGAAGGGCTTTTGTTCGCCGCGCCTTCGCAATAACAATTGTGGGACTATCGCTACGGCGCCGCGGACTAAGCCGCGCCTCGTCGACGCGCTCGCGCCGACGAACACGGAGAGGAGGATCGATGACGGCCCAGAACGACGAAGAGTCGATCGACCTCGAACTGCCGCAATCCCTCAGCGCGACGCGGCGCGGCGCGATCGCACATTTGCGCCTGGCGCGTTCTGAAAAGCGCAATGCGCTCGACGATACGACCGTGCTCGGGCTCGAGACCTTCTTCAACCGGTTGCCAAAAGACATTCGCGCCGTCGTGCTGACTGGCGAAGGCGCGCATTTCTCGGCCGGTCTCGATCTGTCCGAAGTCGCCGAGCGGCACGATCCGCTCGAAGGCGTTCTGCATTCGCGCATGTGGCATCGCGCGTTCGAGGCGATCCAGTTTGGACGCGCCCCGGTCATCGCCGCCATGCACGGCGCGGTGGTCGGGGGCGGGCTCGAGCTTGCCGCGGCGACCCATATCCGGATCGCCGAGCGCTCGACCTATTACGGCTTGCCCGAGGGGCAACGCGGCATTTTCCTGGGCGGCGGCGGCTCGGTCAGGATCGCACGCCTCATCGGCGTCGCGCGCGTGCAGGACATGATGCTGACCGGCCGCACGCTGAGCGCCGAGGAAGGCCATCAAGCGGGGGTCACCCAATATCTGGTCGAGGACGGCAAGGGGCTCGAGAAGGCGATGGAGCTCGCGGCCAAGGCGGCCTCCAACACGCCGACGACAAACTTCGCCGTGCTGCACGCCTTGCCTCGCATCTTCGAGAGCGATCCGGCGAGCGGCCTTGTCACCGAATCGCTGATGGCCTCCATCGCCGAGCTGAGCCCCGAGGCGCGCCAGAGATTGAAGGACTTTCTCGAAAAGCGGGCGGCCAAAGTGCTGCGACAGAGCTGAGCCTCGGGCGCCTAGGTTTCGAGCGATGCGCGGACGCGATCGACGATGATGAACTTCGGGTCAGGCGGCGGCGCTTCAGCGGTTCCGGACGGCGATCATCGCGTCGCGGAGCACGTTGACTTCGTCACGCGACTCCTTCCAACGCCACACGAAGATGTCCCGGATCGAAAGCATGCCAACGAGCTTGGGGCCGTCCACGACCGGTATATGGCGAACGCGGTGCTTGTGCATCAGCTTCTCCGCCTCGAGCATGGTCTGATCGTGCGCGCAGGTCACCACCTCGCGGGTCATCAGATCGCGAACGTGCCGGTCGGCCAGCCTGGCGCCGTCCTTGGCGAAGGCGCGCACGACGTCGCGCTCGGAAATGATTCCGACCAGCGTCCCGTGGGCGTCGCAAACCGGGAAGGCGCCAATGTTGAGCGCGCTCAGGCGCGTGCAAATCGACACGATCGATTCCTCGGGAATGCAAGTCGCGAGAATCTGGCGGTTCGATTTGAGCGCGTCCGACACCAGCATGGAGGTCCTCCAGTCGTACGTTTCGTCAACAGTGTGCCGGCGGAGTTCGTCTGAAACAAGGCCGGGCGGGCGGCGTCAGAAGAACAGAAGAAGCTAATGATCCAGGCGTTGCTCAGACTTGGGGGGCAGACGGACCAATTACGCAAGAGCCTTTCCTTGCCAATCTGGCTAAGGACAGCTAGGATATGACCAGTTTTCTGGTCATAAATAGGAGCGGTCATGCTTACGGTCAATCTGGCGCATGCGAAGGCTCATTTGAGCGAACTTTTGGACAAGGTGGAAGCGGGCGAAGAGGTGGTCATCACTCGTCACGGAAGGCCGGTGGCGCACTTGCGGCAGGCCGTTCTGCCGAAGAAGCCGCTCGACCTCGAAGAGCTTGCCGCATTCCGCGCCCGCATGCCGAATTGGGGCACAGACAGCGCGACGTTGCTTCGTCAAATGCGGGACGACGAGCGCTATTGATGTGCTATTTCGACACCAGCTTTCTGACGCCGCTGATCCGCGAAGAGAAGACGAGTTCCCGCGTCGCGCGCTTCACCGCTGGACTGCCGGCCGGAGAATTGGCGATCAGCCAGTGGACGGAGGTCGAAGTCGCATCTCTTTTAGCGCGCCACGTGCGAATGGGCGCGATCCGAAGCGACGAAGCCCGCGAGGCGGATGCGCTCTTCGAAAATATCGTCCGCCGTTCTTTTGTCGTGCTGTCGCCGGGAGGTGGCGACTATTCTCTCGCCAGACGCTACCTGCGCAACTACGAGACCGGCCTGCGCGCCGGGGACGCGCTGCACCTCGCAATTGCAGCGAACCATCGAGCCGAGGCGATTTACAGCTTGGACAAGACGATGATCAAAGCCGGGAAAATTCTCGGTCTCCCGGTCAGCATCGGAATACGAATCAATCAGTGACTGCGTCCACCGTTCTTGCGCCGCTCTACGATTGGCGACGCAAAAGCCGCCTGCCGCAGGGGAGGAGAGAATGACTCGGATGAGGTTGACCTTTGGTCCTCCGGACGTGGCCGTCGAGCGTCGCTCCGACGGCGCGATGCTGGTGCGCTCGCCCCATCCGCTCGGTCCCTATCCTAACGCGATGACCGACTGGCTCGACCACTGGGCCAAAGTGGCGCCCAACCAGGTCTTTCTCGCCGAGCGTGAGGGCCAAAGGTGGCGCAAGCTGACCTACGCCGAAGCGCGCGAGGCGGCGCGCCGCATCGCGGGGGGCCTGATCGAGCGCGGTCTCTCGGTCGAGCGGCCGGTCGCGATCCTGTCGGGCAACAGCGTCGATCATGCGCTTGTCGGGCTCGGGGCCATGATCGCCCGCGTTCCTTACGCGCCCGTTTCGCCGCCTTATTCTCTGGTCGCGAAGGATTTCGCCAAGCTGAAGGCGATCATCGCGATCCTTACGCCAGGTCTCGTCTTCGTCGGCGACGGCGCGCCGTTCGCCAGGGCGATCGACGCCGCCCTGCCCAAGGACGTCGAAGTCATCGCGCGCGCCAATCCTCCCTCGACGCGTCCCTCCTCGCTCCTGGACGCGATGCTCGCGAAATCTGCCGGACCCGAGGTCGACGACGCGCAGGCGAAGGTCGGACCCGACACGATCGCCAAGCTTCTGTTCACCTCGGGCTCGACCGGCGCCCCCAAGGGCGTCATCAACACCCATCGCATGATGACGTCGAACCAGGCGATGCTTCGCGGGCTCAATCCGAGCTACGGCGCGGAGCCGCCGGTGCTGATCGACTGGCTCCCCTGGAGCCACACCTTCGGCGGCAACAACAATTTCAATCTCGTGCTGGCGAACGGCGGCTCGTATTACGTCGACGAGGGCAAGCCGCTGCCGGGCGCAATCGAAGAAACGGTGCGAAACTTGCGCGAGGTGTCGCCAACCGTTTACTACAACGTGCCGAAGGGCTTCGAAATGCTGTTGCCCTATCTCCAGGCCGACGAAGCCTTGCGCCAAAGTCTGTTCGCCCGCCTGCAATCCTTCGTCTATGCCGGCGCGGCGCTGCCCCCTCACGTGCGCGAGGAGCTCGAGCGGCTCGGGCGCGAGACGGTCGGCGAAGCTGTCCCGATCCTCACTTCGCTCGGCTCGACCGAGACCGGCCCCTCGGCGATCAGCGTGACCGCGCGCGCGTGCGAGCCGGGCGTCGTCGGCGTTCCCAATCCGGGCGTCGAGGTCAAGCTCGTGCCAAACGGCGAGAAGCTCGAAGCGCGCTTGAAGAGCCCCAGCATCACGCCGGGCTACTGGCGCCAGCCGGAGCTCACCAGGGCCGCCTTCGACGAGGAGGGCTATTACAAGCTCGGCGACGCTCTGCGCTTCGCCGACGAAAGGGATCCGGAACGAGGCTTCGTGTTCGACGGCCGGGTCGCGGAAGACTTCAAGCTTGCCACCGGGACATGGGTGAGCGTCGGGCCGCTCAGGCTCAAATTCATTGCCCACCACGCACCCTATGTGACTGACGTCGTCGTCGCCGGGCATGACCGCGACGACGCGGCGGCGCTCGTTGTGCCGAATCTCTCCGCCTGCCGCGAATTGTCCGGGCTCGACGGTGACGCCAGCGTCGCGGAGGTTCTCGGGTGCGAGCGCGTACGGACGACATTCGCGAGCCTGCTCAGCGCCTTCAACAAGGCCGCCGGCGGCAGCTCGGGACGCCTCGCGCGCCTCATTCTGATGGATGATCCCCCCTCGCTCGACACGGGGGAGATGACCGACAAGGGCTCGATCAACCAGCGCGCGGTGCTTTCGCACCGGGCCTCCCTGGTCGAGGAGCTCTACGCGGATACCCCGTCCGCGCGCATCATCTCGTAGCGCTCAAAGAGGAACGAAACCGATGAAGATCGACGAGCTGGTCGCGATCGACGTCCACACTCATGCGGAGGTTTCGTGCCGGCAGCCGGCCGACGCTTTCTGGCAGCCCTACGAGGACGCGGCGAGCAAGTACTTCAAGGTGGGCAAGCGCCCGACCATCGCCGAGACCATCGCCTATTACCGGGAGCGCAAGATCGGCCTCGTGATGTTCACCGTCGATAGCGAGTTTGAGATCGGAGGCAGGCGCATCCCCAACGAAGAGGTAGCGGAAGCCGCGGCGGCCAACGCCGACATCATGATGGCCTTTGCTTCGATCGACCCCCACAAGGGCAAGATGGGCGCGCGCGAGGCCCGCGCGCTGATCGAGGCGGGCGTCGTCAAGGGGTTCAAGTTTCATCCGACGGTGCAGGGTTTCTTCCCCAACGACCGCATGGCCTACGAACTCTACGAGGTCATCGCCGAGCACAAAATGCCGGCGATCTTCCACAGCGGCCATTCCGGCATCGGGACGGGCATGCCGGGCGGCGGCGGCATGCGGCTCAAATATTCGAACCCGATCCATATCGATGACGTCGCGGTCGACTTCCCCGACATGACGATCATCATCGCCCATCCGTCCTGGCCATGGCAGGACGAGGCCCTGTCGGTCTGTCTGCACAAGCCGAACGTCTATATCGACCTCTCAGGCTGGAGCCCGAAATATTTTCCCCCGCAACTCGTGCAATACGCCAATAGCCAGCTCAAGACCAAGATGCTGTTCGGCTCGGACTACCCCCTCATCCAGCCAGACCGCTGGATCAAGGATTTTCGCGAGGCGGGGTTCAAGCCCGAGGTGCATGACCTCATTCTGAAGGAGAATGCGATCCGCGCGCTGAAGATCGGCGCGAAATAGCGGGAGCATGAAAGCCTTTTCGTGGACCGAGGCGCCGCATGGCGCGATCGTCGCCGACGGCAAGCGGCTCGAAGCGGCGGCCTATGGTCCGCCTCCCGCTGAGGCGCCGACGCTCGTCCTTCTGCACGAGGGCTTGGGCTGTGTCGCCCTGTGGCGCGACTTTCCAGAGAAGCTCGCGCTCGAGACCGGCTTCGGCGTCTTTGTCTACTCGCGCGCCGGCTATGGCCATTCCGATCCGGTCGATCTGCCGCGGCCGCTCGACTACATGACGCGCGAGGCGCGCACGAGCCTGCCCGTTGTCCTCGGCGCGATCGGGCTGCGAAAGGGCGTTCTCGTCGGCCACAGCGACGGCGCTTCGATCTCGATCATCTACGGCGGCGACCGAACAGATGAACGGGTGCGCGGGCTTGCGCTGATGGCGCCGCACGTCTTCGCCGAGCCGCCGGGACTGGCCTCGATCCACGAAGCCAAGCGCGCCTACGATGCGGGCGAGCTCAAAGCGAGGCTCGCCAGATATCACGCGCATGTCGATTGCGCCTTTCGCGGCTGGAACGACGCCTGGCTCGGCCCGAATTTCGAGACATGGAACATCGAGTCTTTCGTCGATCATTGGCGCGCGCCCGCGCTGCTAATCCAGGGCGCGGACGACCAGTACGGCACGCTTAAGCAAACCCGCGCCATCGAGAAGCGCTCGCCCGCCCCGGTCGAGACGCTGATCCTCGACAACTGCCATCATTCGCCGCAGTTCGAGCGGCCTAAGGCCACGCTCGACGCAATTGCTGCGTTCTGCAAGAAAGTCCTCGGAACGGGGCGATGAAGATGCTGGGGGCGCGCATTCACGGGCATGGCGGCAACGAGGTTCTGCGTCTGGACGATCTGCCGATTCCCGACCGCAGGCCCGGCGAGCTCTTGATCCGCATGGTCGCGGGCGGGCTCAACCGTGTTGATCTCTACATGCGCAACAGCGGCGCCGGCATGACGCACCGGCTGCCGATCACCCTCGGACTCGACGGCGCGGGCGTCATCGAGGAGGCCGACGATGATTCGCCGTTCCGCTCGGGCGATCCGGTCGTCATATATCCCGGTCAGCCATGCGGCGCGTGCGAGTTCTGCCGCAAGGGCGAAGAGGTCTTGTGCACGCGCGGACGCATCTTCGGCGAGCAGGTCGACGGCACGTTTTCCGAGTTCGTCGCCGCGCCGGCCGGGAGCGTGATGCGCAAACCGCGCTCGCTCGATTTCGTCGAGGCCGCCTCGCTCAGCGTCGCGTGGCTCACCGCATGGCGCATGATCGCAACCAAGGCGCGCCTTCAGGCCGCCGAGACGGTTCTTATCTTCGGGATCGGCGGATCGGTGTCGCTCGCGGCGGCGCAAATCGCCCGCGCGCTTGGCGCGCGCACGATCGTCACCTCGCGCGACCCCAAGAAGCTCGAACGGGCGCGCGCCTTCGGCGCCGACGAGACTGTCCAGGACCGGGGCGGCGCCTCGATCGTCGATCGCGTGATGGAGCTCACAAACAAACGCGGCGTCGACGTCGTCATCGAGAACGTCGGCGAGGCGGTCTGGCCTTCCGCGATGCGGTCGCTCGTGCGCGGGGGGCGGCTCGTCACTTGCGGCGCGACCACCGGCGACGATCCGTCGGCTGACCTGCGCCGGCTCTTCATCCGGCAGATCACGGTGTTCGGCTCGACCCTCGGCAACCGCGCCGAATTCGCCGAGATGACCGACTTCATCGAAGGGAAGGGCCTGAAGCCTCACATCGACGAGGTCTTTCCGCTCCGCGACATCGCCGCCGGGCTCGAGCGACTCGAGTCGGGCCGACAGTTCGGCAAGATCGGCCTGGCGATCGGAAAGGCTTGAGGCCAAGGCTGCGGCGCCATTGCGGGGAGCGCACCGACGAGGCAATCGGGAGCAACGAAGGGCGCCCTAAGTTCACGGATTGCTTCCCCGGGGCCTGACCCGGGGGTCGCTCGCGATGGCCGAGCAGGCCTACGACTTCGCCCCCACCAGCACTGGGTCAGCGCGGTAGTCGCCGGGGAAGAGCCGCTTCAGGTTCTCGATCTTGGGCAGATCGTTGAAGACGATGTAGGGATAGGTCGGATTCCGCACCAGAAAATCTTGATGATAACCCTCGGCGGGGTAGAAGCTCCGGTTCTCCTCGATTGTGGTGACGATCGGCGCTTTGAATACATGCGCCGAACCGAGCTGAGCGATATAGGCCTTCGCGACCCGCGCCTGTTCGGCGTTCTGCGGGAAAATCGCCGAGCGGTATTGCGTTCCCTCGTCTGGACCCTGGCGATTGAGCTCGGTCGGATCGTGCGCGACGGAAAAGAAGATCTGCAGGACGTGGCCATAGCTGATCTTGCCCGGATCGAAAGTGATCCGCACCGATTCGGCGTGGCCAGTGTCGCCGTTGCTCGTCATCTCATAATGCGCGGTCTCCTTCGCCCCGCCGTCATAGCCCGAAACCGCGCTGACGACGCCGTTGACATGCTGGAACACACCCTGAACGCCCCAGAAGCACCCCCCGGCGACCACCGCGATCTCTGGAGCCGATCCGCCCTTCGCCTCGTCGACCGCCGGCGGAGGAACCACGCGCGCCTCCTCGGCGGTCGATCGCGACCCCGCGAAGGCGACCGCCATCAGCAGCGCGCCGACGACGAGCGCTGCGCTTCCAGAATGGTTCTTCAATAGCGAGATCATGGCCGGACTCCTGAATCACGACGAAAGCGCAGCATCCCGTGTCATCAGGCGGCTGCCGGTTTGAAAGTCAGCGCGACGCCGTTCATGCAGTAGCGAAGCCCGGTCGGCCTCGGCCCGTCGTCGAAGACGTGGCCGAGGTGACCGTCGCAGCGCCGGCAATCCACGGCAGTGCGGATCATCCCGAATGACTGGTCCTCTTTTGTGCTCACCGCGCCGTCCAGCGGCGCCCAGAAGCTGGGCCAGCCAGTGCCGCTGTCGAATTTCGTCGAGGAGGAGAAGAGCGCGAGGCCGCATCCGGCGCAAGCGAAGGTCCCACGCCGCTCCTCATGCAGGAGCGGACTCGTGAAGGGGCGCTCGGTCCCCTCCTTGCGCAGGACGGCGTATTGCTCGGCGGTCAGCAGCGCGCGCCATTCGGCGTCGCTGTGGACGACACGCTCCTCGCCGGCCGACCGGGCGCCGCGGATTTTCAGGAAACTTGCGCTCGCGATCGCGGCCAACCCTTGAACCGCGCCGCCCAGAGCCACTCTACGCGTCAGCATCCTCCACCTCGCCGTTTTGCGGATTTCGGAGACAATATCACGGAGTCCATACGCGCGAGGCGAGGACAAGTTACAGGGTCGCGCCAACATTTTTGCCCGCCATGCGCTCATTGCGACGGCAGTCGAGACCCGAGCGCCAGAAGCGGCCAAACGCAGGGGAGTTGACCGGGCGACGGACGTTGCTCCAAACATGCCTTTTTGCCTCGGGAGGCGTAAGCTCGCCGCCGCTCAGGATCTCGCCGAACCGGAGGAACGCCATGGCCGCGATCAATCCCGTCGCCGAACTGACGATCGACGGAGAGGTCGCGACCGTCACCATCAACTCGCCGCCGGTCAACGCGCTGTCGCAATCCGTTCGCGACGGTCTGAAACGGGGCGTCGAGGCGGCCGCGGCGAACGAAGCGGTCAAGGCGATCGTCATCATCTGCGCGGGGCGAACTTTCATCGCCGGCGCCGACATCACCGAATTCGGCAAGCCGCACGCCCCGCCCTATCTCCCGAACGTGCTCGATCTGATCGAGAACGCCTCGAAGCCGGTCGTCGCCGCGCTGCACGGAACCGCGCTGGGCGGGGGATTCGAGGTCGCGTTGACGGCGCATTATCGGATCGCCGTTCCATCGGCCAAATGCGGCCTGCCCGAGATCAAGCTCGGCCTTATTCCCGGCGCGGGCGGCACGCAACGCCTGCCGCGCCTTGTCGGCGTCGAGAAGGCGCTCGACGTCATTCTGTCCGGCACGCCCTTTGGCGCGCGCGAGGCGAAGGAATGGGGCGTCGTCGACGAACTCGCCGAGGAAGGCAAGCTTCATGAGTCAGCGCTCGCCTTCGCCCGCCGGCTCATCGCGGAAAACGCGCCGCTCAAGAAAGTGCGCGACCGCTCGGACAAGCTCGAGCCGGCGCGCGGCCATCCAGAGATCTTCGAGGCGATCCGCAAAGCCAACGCCCGCAAGTTCCGCGGCTTCGAGGCCTGGGAGAAGGCGATCGAGTCGGTCAGGAACGCCGTCGACCTGCCCTTCGACGAGGGCGTCCTGAAGGAGCGCGAGATGTTCATGGCGCTGCTGGCGACGACCCAGTCCAAGGCCCAAAGGCACGTCTTCTTCGCCGAGCGCCAGACCGCCAAGATCGCCGACATCGGCCCGGACGAGCCAATCCGCCCGATCCAAAGCGTCGGCGTCATCGGCGCCGGCACGATGGGCGACGGGATCGCGATGAATTTCCTCGCGGCCGGGATTCCCGTCAGGATCGTCGAGACATCGAAGGAGGCGCTCGATCGCGGCGTCGCCATTATGCGTCGCAACTATGAGAACACCGCCAAGAAGGGCCGCCTGACGATGGCCGAGGTGGAGGAGCGGATGGGCAGGCTTGCGCCCTCGCTCGACTTCGGCGCGCTGGCTGACGCGGATCTGGTGATCGAGGCGGTCTACGAGAACATGGATCTGAAGAAAAGCGTGTTCGAGCGGCTCGACGGCGTCGCCAAGCCGGGCGCCATCCTCGCCTCCAACACATCCTACCTCGACATCGACGAGATCGCGGCGAGGACCAAGCGGCCTGAGGACGTGCTCGGCATGCACTTTTTCTCGCCCGCCAACGTCATGCGGCTGCTCGAGATCGTGCGTGGGGCCAAGACCTCGAAATCGGTCCTGGCGACGATTGCTGGGCTTGCGCCGAAGATCGGCAAGGTCGGAGTCGTCGTTGGCGTCTGCCACGGCTTCGTCGGCAACCGCATGCTGGCGGAGCGCCAGCGCGAGGCGATGAAGCTCATCCTCGAAGGGGCGACGCCCTGGGACGTCGACCGCGTCATCGTCGACTTCGGCATGCCGATGGGGCCCTTCGCGATGAGCGATCTCGCCGGCCTCGACATCGGCTGGTCGGCGGAGACGTCGAAGCGCTCGACCATCCGCGAGATCCTCTGCGAGGAGGGCCGGCGCGGCCAGAAGACCAGCGCCGGCTTCTACGACTACGACGAGGCGCGCAACGCCAAGCCGTCGGCCCATGTCGAAGAGATCATCCGCAATTTCGCCGCGTCGAAAGGGGTCGCGCAGCGCAAGATCGGCGACGCCGAGATTCTCGAGCGGTGCACCTATCCGATGATCAACGAGGGCGCGAAGATTCTCGCCGAGGGCAAGGCGCAGCGGGCCTCCGACATCGACGTCGTCTGGATCTACGGCTACGGCTGGCCCGTTTATCGGGGCGGTCCGATGTTCTACGCCGACACGGTCGGCCTGACGACGGTGCTCGACAAGCTGCGCGAATTCGAGGTCAAGTTCGGCGACGACTTCAAGCCCGCGCCGCTATTGGAGAAGCTCGCAGCGGAGGGCGGGGCGTTCTCGAAGCCGTGACTGCCTCCCCAGGAGAGATGACCGGGGCGAGACGTTTAGCGCTGGCTGCGCCGGCGCAACTGCGAAAGGGGCAATCTTAGATGAAAGACTGGCGAGAGAGTCGGTACGCGAACATTCCGTCACGGAGCGAGTTCGAGAGTACTACAATCGCAATGATGCGGCGGGGCATAACGAACTCGGATCCGATGAGGGACCAAATTCGTCGGGATCGCAAGCTAATCCTTCAGAAGCCTAAAGGGCACTGGAATGACAACCCGAGCGAGAAATTTGTGAACGAACACGCTTGGGTCTTAGAGGACCTTATGGTGAGACGCGTGATAGAGAAGCTTTCGGACAAGGAGTACAGGCTGTCTACTCCCAACCAAGCTTAGAGTATTCCAAGGAGGCCCCCATGCGTGAAGCCGTCATCGTCTCCACCGCGCGCACGCCGATCGGCAAGGCCTATCGCGGCGCGTTCAACGATACCCAGGAGCAAACTCTCGGCGGCCACGTCATCGCCAATGCGCTCGCTCGCGCGAAAGTCGACGGCGGCGAGGTCGACGACGTCGTCATGGGCGCGGCGCTGCAGCAGGGTTCGA
>JAFAHO010000222.1 GCA_019237205.1 Hyphomicrobiales bacterium | reverse complement strand
GCCTCAGTTCGACAGCGCGGCGAAGCATCTTAAAGGCCTCTTCGAGATTCATGCCCTGATCCACCCAGGAATATCCCAGATAATTCAGGACCAAAGGTTGATCCGGGTAAAGTTCGAGCGCTTTCTTGAAGTCTGCTTCCGCCTTCGGCCACTGCTTGTCGCGCTCGAAGCAAATTCCCCGGAAGTAGAACAGCGTCCAGTTGTCGCGTTGCGGGATTCCGACCGCCGCGACCGCCTTGTCATAGGTCGCCGCCGCTTCCGCGTATTTTTTGGCCGATCTCTGCAATCCGGCAAGAGAGCTCAGCGCGTCCACATCGTGCGGTCGGGCCGCCACGATGTCCTGAAGGCGATGGATCGCTTCGTCCGATTTTCCAATAGTTTCGAGTTCGAGGGCGATCTGGACGTCGGCGTCGTTGCGCAAGGGCGACGCGGCGGAAACGGACTCGAAGGCGGCGATGGCCTGCTCGCCCTGCTTCATCTGATCAAAGAGGTTCGCCAGCGTGACCGCCGTCAAGTCATCGCTCGGGCGCAAATACAGCGACAAGCGAAGATAGATCAAGGCCGGCAGTTCATCCCCTTGACGGCTGCCCGCGCTACCCAATCCGTAAAGCACCTCCGCAGCGCCATCCTTTGCGCTGCGGACCTGCGCCTGGAGCGGCTTACCGGCACGGAGGCTCTCGATCGCCTGCTCAACGAGCGGATGATGCGGGACCACTGTGGAAAAGTCGGCATAGATCGCCTTGGCCCCGTCGGGGTCGCCGTGGATCGCCAGGAAGCGGGCGTAAGCGTCAACAAAACGCAGCGTGCTCTTGTCGCTGTCGTAGGCCGATTTGAGCCTGCGCCGTGCTTCTGTGGCGTTTCCGAGATAGTCGGCGATCAGTCCCGCATGATAGTCGCGAAAACCGGCGACCGACGAATCCCGGATCCGGTCAAGCGCATCGAGCGCGTGATGGAGGTCCATCTGTCCCGCATAGCACCAGGCTGTCAGGAGCGACGCGGTCACATCCCTCGAGCGCGCGTCCCCCGAAGCCAACTGGGCGCGCGCCGCGGCGTACTGCCCCTCCCCGATCGCGTGAACCGCGGTCGCAAGACGAGCGAGGTTGTTGCCCGGATCGCGTGCGAGCAGGCGCTCGCCGAGAGCGGTCGCGTTTTGTTCGTCGCCGTTCGCGAGCGCCGCCGCAAAAGCGCGCTCGAGAAGATCCGCGTTCCGGGGGTCGACCCGAAGCGCTTCGCGATAATAGACCTCGGCCGATGCCGTATCGCGATCGGCGCTGGCGATGAGCCCCGCGAGATAATTGCCTGGCTGGCTTTGACCGATTTCGAGCAGCTGTGAAGCTGGATCGACCGCCGCAGCGAGAGCGCTTGCGCCAATGGCGAAAAAGACCGAACCGAAAATTCCGGCAGCCAAGAAATGGGGCGTCAATCGACTTGTCACGTCAGTTCAGTCTCCAGGGTCAGGGCGGCTTCGGTTTGCAGAGCGGCACTGACAGCAAATCCGGGCGAATTTGCGCCGCCTCCTACATGTCGGGATAGTTCGGTCCGCCTCCCCCTTCGGGCGGGGTCCAGATGATATTCTGAGCGGGATCCTTGATGTCGCAGGTCTTGCAGTGCACGCAATTCTGGGCGTTGATGACGAAGCGAGGATCGGCTTGTTGTTTTTCGTCGCCATAGACGACTTCATAGACTCCGACAGGACAGTACAGTCGAGCAGGCTCGCCGTAGCGGGGGAGATTCTCGCGAATCGGCGTGGTCGGATCGATAAGCCGCAGGTGGACCGGCTGGTCCTCTTCATGGTTCGTGTTCGATAGAAACACGGATGAACTCTTGTCGAAGCTCACGACCCCGTCAGGTTTGGGATAAGCGATCGGCGTGACTTCAGAAATCGGCTTCAGCGTTGCGTAGTCAGCTTTGCCCTGCTTCAGGGTGCCAAACATCGACAGGCCAAATAGTTCGTTCGTCCACATATCGAGTCCGCCGAGGCTGACGCCGAGAGTCAGGCCAAATTTGGACCAGAGCGGCTTCACATTGCGGACCTTATGAAGATCAGCGCCGATGTCGGATCCGCGCCACTCGTTTTCGTAGGCCGCGAGTTCGTCGTGCGACCGGCCGTCGCGCAAGGCTTCGTGGAGCTTGTCGGCCGCCAGCATCCCCGACAGAATCGCATTGTGCGATCCCTTGATCCTGGCGAAATTCAGGAACCCGGCCGCGCATCCGATCAGCGCGCCGCCTGGGAATACGACCTTTGGCACGGACTGCCAGCCGCCCGACGTGATTGCACGGGCGCCGTAAGCCAGTCGCTTGCCCGCCGCCAACGTCTCGCGAATCAGGGGATGCGTCTTGAATTGCTGGAATTCGTCAAAGGGAGAAAGGGTTGGATTTTTGTAATTCAGATGCACCACGAATCCGACCGACACAAGCCGATCGTCATAATGGTAGAGAAATGATCCTCCGCTGGCCCCGCCCGCGAGCGGCCATCCAAACGTATGCTCGACCACGCCCGGGCTGAATTTCTCCGCAGGAACCTGCCACAATTCTTTCAGGCCAATTCCATATTTCTGCGGGCTATTGGGCGAGTCAAGTTTGTACCGCGCGATCGCCTGTTTCGAAATGGAGCCGCGCGCCCCCTCGGCGAGCAACACGTACTTGCCCCGCAATTCCATGCCGCGCGAGAAGTTAGGCTTCGGCTCCCCGTCTCGACCGACTCCCATGTCGCCGGTCGCAATGCCCACCACCTCGCCCTTGTCCCCGAACAGAAGCTCGGTCGCGGCGAAGCCCGGGTAGATCTCGACGCCGAGGCTTTCCGCGCGGGCCCCGAGCCACCTCGTTAGCGCACCGAGGGAGCCGACAAAGTTCCCGTGGTTGTTCATGAGCCGCGGCATCGGCCAGTTGGGCAGCCGCACGCTGCGCGTTTGGGTCAGATAATAAAAGCGGTCGTCGACGACTGGCGTTTTCAGCGGGCATTCCGGATCGGTGCGCCAGTCGGGCGCCAGCCGGTCGAGGCCAATGGGATCAATGACTGCGCCCGAAAGAATATGGGCGCCGACGACCGAACCTTTTTCCACAATCACGACGGATGTGTTGGGATCGAGCGCCTTCAACCGAATGGCGGCTGCCAGCCCCGCAGGTCCGGCGCCGACGACGACAATGTCGTACTCCATGGATTCTCGGGCGGGAAGGCCAGCTGATTCTGTCATTGTCGTTTCGTTCTCGGTCCGCGCAGTCGGTTCGCTTACACGGGAACTGTCTTCGGTCAACGGCCAACAGCCATAATGCGTGCGCGCGGACGCCATGCTAGTTTGCATCGGTGGCGACGCGCAAGCGGGCGAAAATCAGGAGAAGCGCGATTTTGGACCCGGATCAAGCCGCTGCGGCGCTGAGATGGTGGTTAGAGGCCGGCGTCGAATTTGCCGTCGACGAAACGCCCCGCAATCACTTCGCCGACGCTTCGGTCCCAGGGCCGCTCTCCTCGAGACCGGACCAGCTGCAAAAGGCGCAGGCGAAGCCGCCAACGGCGGCCCCCGCCCGTCGCGGCGTCGATGGCGAGCAGCCCTTCGCGGGGATCGCCGCCCGGGAACTCGCTGCATCGGCGACCGACCTGGCGACCTTGAGGTCGTATCTGGAGACCTTTGAGGAATGCGGTCTGAAGCGCACGGCGACCCAGCTCGTCTTCGCAGACGGCGCGCCAGGCTCGAGGGTGATGTTCGTCGGCGAGGCGCCGGGCGGGGATGAGGACCGCATCGGGCGCCCTTTTGTCGGCCGGGCCGGACAATTGCTCGATCGCATGTTGAAGTCGATCGGGCTCGACCGCAGCCAAGTCTATATCGCCAATGTCGTTCCGTGGCGCCCGCCGGGCAATCGAACCCCGACCCTTCAGGAGACCCAGGCCTGTCTGCCGTTCATCAAGCGACAGATCGAGCTAGCCTCCCCGGAGATCCTCGTTTGTCTGGGCGCGTCGGCCGCTCAGACGCTGCTGGGCGTCCGGGAAGGAATCACCCGGGCGCGGGGGACATGGTTTGCGTATCGTTGCGACGACGGGCGGACGTTGCGCGCGCTCGCGATGCTCCATCCCGCCTATCTGTTGCGACAACCCGGGCAGAAGAGGCAAGCCTGGGCCGATTTGCGGGCCCTCGTGCGTGAACTTCGAATTTAAACGCGGGTGTACACCCCGACGCCGCATTTTCGCTCGGCGTGATCGCGTAACGACAGCGTCGTGGGATCGTGTCGACCAAAGGAACTCAGCATGCCCGCTTCGAGGCGACAGTTCATAACGCGGGCCGGCGTCATCGTTGCGGGCGCGACCGTTGCGGCGCCGGCGCTGGCCGATGCTTCGCCCGACGTGCATTGGACGTTGACCTCCGCCTTTCAGCCCGGGCTCGACCTCATTGTCGGCGGCGCGGAATCATTTGCCCGGGCCCTGTCGGACATGACGGACGGACATTTTACCGTGTCGATCCATCCTCCGGGTGACATCGCGTCCGCCGTAGACGCGCTGGACGCCGTCGCCAACGGCAAGGCGGAATGCGCTCACACTGCACTCGCCTATTCATGGAACAAAGACCCGGCCTATACCTTCGGCTCCGGCGCGCCGTTCGGAATGAACGCCCGCCAACACTCTGCTTGGCTGCAGGACGGCGGCGGCAATGCGCTGATCGACGAGTTGCTGGCGGATCGCGGCCTCATCGCCGCGCCTTTGGGCGACACGGGAGGCCAGATGGCCGGATGGTTCCGCAAGGAGGTCCACCGCGCATCAGACTTCGCCGGAATGAAAGTCCGAATCGGCGGCTTTGCCGGGAAGGTGTTCGAGACATTTGGAGCGACCGCGGTAACTCTGCCAAAGGACGGAATCCTCGAGGCCCTGGCGAAGGGTTCGCTGGACGCTTTCGAATGGGTCGGTCCTTACGACGATGAAAAGTTCAGCGCCGCTGAAGACGGTTCAGGCGCCATATCAAAGGTGGCGCCATATTATTACTATCCAGGATGGTGGAAAGGCGAGATGCAGCTGCATCTTGTCATCGGGAATGAAAAGTTCTCGTCGCTTCCGAAATCCTATCAGGCTGCTTTGCGCGCCGCCGCCGCAGTAGGCAACGAATCGGTGCGGTCGAAATACGACGCGGCCAACCCGGGGGCCCTGAAACGGCTCGTCGTCGGCGGCGCGCAGTTGCGGCTGTTTTCCCAGGACATCCTCGAGGCCTGCTACAAGAGCACGAACGACCTCTACGCCCAGCTCGGCCAGGAGAACCCGCGGTTCAAGAAAATCGCCGACTCGTACATGTCTTTTCGGGCCGACGAATATCTATGGTGGCAGGTCGCCGAATATTCGTTCGACAACTTCATGATCCGTGAACGGCGGGCGAAGGGCTAGGCGCAAGCGCGCCCGCTTCGAACCTCCTCACGCGACGGCCCGATCCTCATAGTCCGCCGGAGAGGTCTCATCGGGCGCATTGGGTCGGATCAGCAACGACAACAGGAACGCCACGACGAGGTTGGCCAGCACCGACGTGAGGCCGTTATAGGCGGCGAAGCCGAGACCGGAATCAATGGTTCCGATCAGGGGAATATCCCATTTCAGCGGGTGGACCGGGACCCACGCCTGCTCGCCCCAGGCCAACGCAGTGCCGACGACCATGCCAACCGACCAGCCGATCAGCAGCGCGGGACCGCTCAACCAGCGCGTGTAGAGGCCGAGGATCATCGCCGGAAAGATCTGCACCATCCACACGCCGCCGAGCAGTTGCAGATCGAGCGCGAATCGCGTCGGCATGAAGAAGATCACCATCAGGGCGCCGATCTTGACGATCAGGGACACGAGCTTGGCCAGGAAGGATTCCTCCTGCGACGACATCTGCGGATGAATGAAAGGCTTCCAGACGTTCCGGGTGAAGGTGTTCGCGGCGCCGATCGACATGACCGCGGCCGGGACCAAGGCGCCGAGCGCAATCGCGGCGAGGCAGAAGCCGGCGAACCAGTCCGGGAAAGCCCACAAAACCAGCTGCGGCACCGCATCCTGGGGGTTCGTCACCTTGATGTCGGCCGCGATCGCCATGACGCCGAGAAGGGCGATCAGCCCCAGAACGAAGGAATAGGCCGGCAGCATCATCGTGTTCTGCCGGATCGCGCGGCCGCTGGAGGCGGCCAGCGTTCCTGTGAGCGCGTGCGGATACATGAAGAGCGCCATTGCGGACCCGATCGCCAGCGTGACATAGGGGCCGATCTGTCCAGGCAAGAGCGTAACGCCCGCCGCGGGCACGGTCTTGGCCGCAACCTTGGCCTCAAAAGCGACCCGAGCCGCATCGAATATCTTCCCAAACCCGCCGAGCTGATAGGGAATGATGATGATGGCGACGATGATGAAAATGTAGATCATCGCGTCCTTGACGAAGGCGATCAGCGCCGGCGCACGCAAGCCGCTCTTGTAAGTGAAGAGGGCCAGCACAACGAAGGCGATCGTGATCGGCGCGTGCTCCTGCAACCATCCCTGGCCCGAGATGCCGAGCGCGCCGATCACCTTCTCCAGTCCGACGAGTTGCAGCGCGATATAGGGCATGGTCGCGAAGATGCCCGTCAGCGCGACCGCGAGTTCAAGCCAGCGATCGCCATACCGCCCGAGCACGAAATCGCCTGCGGTGAGGTAGCCGTGTTTGTGCGAAACAGCCCACAGTCTCGGCAGCGTGAGGTACAGGAACGGGTAAATGACGATGGTGTAAGGTACGGCAAAGAATCCGTAGGCGCCGATGGCGTAGACGACTGCCGGGATCGCGATCACCGTGTAAGCGGTGTAGAGGTCGCCGCCAAGCAGAAACCATGTCACCCATTTGCCGAAACGTCGGCCGCCGAGGCCCCATTCGGTGATATGGTTCAGATCGGCCGATTTCCATCGCGCCGCGATGAAGCCCAACACGGTCACGAGGGCGAAGAAAAAAACGAAGACGCTCGCCGCGACGACGTTGAGGCGGTCGAACACGCTATGCCTTCCCGATCCGGTCGGCGACGAAGATCGCGAGCGCGGACACTGGGATCATCAGCAACTGAAACCAATAGAAGAAGGGCATGCCGAAGAGGGCTGGCGGCTCGAAGTTATAGAGCGGGACCCATAGGGCGATGACGCACGGCAAAAGCAAAATCAAAAGCTTCATTTTCCTTCCTCCGGCCTGCGCTCGCGTTCGGAAGCGGGTTTCGCTTGGGCTTACCGAGTTTCCGGGTTGGGGTCGAGAGGTCTTGCCGGGCAGTCACAGGATTCGGTTCGGTTCGGTTTCCCAAATCGGCGCGCCATGCTAACGAGCCGGCCATGGCTGCACGCATCGATCGCCGCTTCGCGCGGCTTGCCGACGAGCGCCGGGCGGCGCTTGTCGCCTATATCATGGCGGGCGATCCGGACCCCGAAACCTCGCTCGCCCTCCTCAAGGCGTTGCCTGCCGCAGGCGCGGACATTGTCGAGTTCGGCATGCCCTTCACCGACCCGATGGCCGACGGACCACCCATCCAGGCCGCCGGCCTGCGCGCGCTCAAAGCCGGCCAGACTCTCCGCACGACGCTCGCAATGGTTGCGGCTTTTCGCGCCGGAGACGCGGACACACCGGTCGTCCTGATGGGCTACTTCAATCCGATCTACGTCTACGGGGTTGAGCCTTTTCTGCGCGACGCCCGATCGGCCGGCGTCGACGGGCTAATCGTCGTCGACTGCCCGCCGGAAGAGGACGGCGAGCTCTGCCTCCCGGCGCGCCAGCAGGGATTGTCGTTTGTCCGCCTTGCGACCCCGACGACGGACGACAATCGCTTGCCCGCAGTGCTCGCCAACACGGGGGGCTTCCTGTACTACGTCTCTGTCACTGGCGTGACCGGATCCGCGGCGCCGGATTTCCATTCGGTCGGACAAGCGGTCGCCCGATTCAAGCGCCATACGTCGCTGCCCGTTGCGGTCGGGTTCGGGGTCAAGGACGCCTCCAGCGCGCGCTCGATCGCCTTGCTCGCCGACGGCGTGGCCGTGGGATCGGCTCTTGTGGAAGCGGTGCGGCACTCGCTGCGTGAAGGGAAGGCGAGTCCGTCGACCGTGCCCGCGGTGACGGCGCTGGTCGAAGACCTTGCGCGCAGTGTGCATGGCGTCGGCAGGTAACCTCGTCAGATTGGACAAAGACGAACTATGAACTGGATCTCCAATGTCGTGCCGCCGAAAATTCGGTCGCTCCTGCGCCGCGACACGCCGGAAAACCTCTGGGTCAAGTGCCCCGAAAGCGGCCAGCTTGTCTTCCACAAGGATCTCGAAGCCAACCTCATGGTCGTCCCTGGGTCGGGCTACCATATGGCGATCGGCGCCGGGGCTCGCCTTGCCTCCCTGTTCGACGGGGGCGACTATGAGGAAGTCTCGGCTCCGGAGACGCAGCCAGATCCGCTCAAGTTTCGTGACATCAAGCGCTATGCCGATCGCCTGAGGGAGAACCGCGCGAAAACCGGCGCCAATGACGCGGTCACGCTCGCGTTCGGCAGGCTCGAGGGTCTCGCCGTGACGGCAGCGGTCCAGGATTTTGCGTTCCAGGGGGGCACCCTCGGAATGGCCGCCGGGGAGGCCATCATCGCCGGGATGACCTCGGCGATCGAACGCCGCACGCCGTTCATCATTTTCACCGCCTCGGGCGGCGCCCGAATGCAGGAAGGCATGTTCGCGCTTATGCAAATGCCGCGCATTACGGTCGCTGTTCAGCGGCTTCGGCGGGCGAAGCTGCCGTATGTCGTTGTCCTCACCAACCCGACGACAGGGGGAGTCACCGCCTCATACGCGATGCTCGGCGACGTCCATATCGCCGAACCCGGCGCGGTCATAGGCTTCGCCGGCGCGCGCGTGATCGAACAGACGATCCGGGAGCGGTTGCCGGAAGGCTTCCAGCGTGCGGAATATCTGCATGCCCACGGGATGGTCGACATGGTCGTGCCCCGGCCGCAATTGCGCGACGCGCTCGCGCGGCTTTGCCGGCTCCTCATGCGAACGCCGTTGCAAGCGGCGGCGTAGATCCTGCGGGAGACCGCACAAATCGAGCGATCGGCGGCCTGCCGAACCAGTGCCAACACAAAATGTCGGCGGAGCTCAGCCCGGGCGACCCCGATCCAGCGGAGGAAATGCGATGACCGAGATCAGGGGACACATCCCGCCGACCCGCCGACCTGGCGAACTCGGCGTCCATTCCCTCGACCATTTTCATTTTGTGGCGCCGGACTTATCGGTCGCGCAAGACTTCTACTCCGAATTTGGCCTCGCAGTTTCGCGCCGCGACGATGGACTGGCGCTCGGCGTGCATGGTCAGCAGCACGTCTGGGGGACGATCGGCGAGGGCCCGCGGAAGAAGCACCAGTATGTTTCCTTCGGCGCCTTCGAGGACGACATCGATCGTTTCGCCAAACGCCTGCAGGACATGGGAGTCGGCCGGCTCGATCCGCCCGAGGGCATCGACTCGAACGGACTGTGGTTCCACGATCACGACGGCGCCCTGGTCGAAATCGCGGTCGCGCCCAAAACCTCGCCGAACGAAAAGAGCCCGTTTGGGTCTGCCTCTGTGGGTCCGGGAGAGCGCGGGGCGCCGTTCCGCAGCACGATCAAACGGACCTACCCGCGCCGCCTTGCCCATATCCTCATGTTCACGCGTGACGTCCCCAAAGCGGTCGACTTCTATACGCGCGTCCTCGGTCTGCGGCTATCCGACCATTCCGGCGACGCCATCGCCTTCCTGCACGGGATCCACGGCAGCGATCACCACATGATCGCCTTTGCACGCTCGAACGCGCCGGGCCATCATCATTTCAGCTGGGACGTGGGCAGCGTCGACGAAATCGGCGCGGGCGCCATGCATATGCTCGGCAAGGGACACAGCAGGGGCTGGGGCCTTGGCAGGCACGTGCTCGGATCGAATTACTTTCACTACGTGCAGGACCCCTGGGGGAGCTTCAGTGAATATTCCGCCGACATCGACTATGTGCCGGCGGACTTCGACTGGAAAGCCGGCGACCACCCGCCCGAGGATTCGTTCTATGCCTGGGGGCCAAACCCGCCTGAGGACTTCGTGCACAATTACGAGGCGTGACGCGCATCGCTGGCCACGGAGCCGCGGCGGCTCGGGCTTCGCTCAATTCGGCCGGAGCAGGGACCTGCCATCATGAGCAAACGCAAAGTCATCATCACCTGCGCCGTGACGGGGTCGATTCACACGCCGTCAATGTCGCCGCACTTGCCGGTCACCGCCGATGAGATCGCCGAGGCGGCGATCGGCGCGGCCGAAGCCGGCGCGGCGATTGTCCATCTTCACGCTCGCGATCCCTTGGACGGCAGGCCGGACCAATCGCCGGAGCGGTTTGCGCCGTTTCTCAAGATCATCAAGCAGCGCTCGGATTGCGTGGTCAACATCACAACCGGCGGCGCGCCCACAATGACCATCGAAGAGCGCCTCAAGCCCGTGGCGCTGTTCAAGCCGGAGGTCGCATCGCTCAACATGGGCTCGATGAACTTCGGACTCTACCCCATGCTCAGCCGATTCCAGGAGTTCCGGCATGTATGGGAGCGGCCCTATCTCGAAGGCTCGAAAGATCGCATCTTCAAGAACACATTCGCCGACATCGAAAAAATTCTGACGACCTGCGCCGACAACGGCACCCGCTTCGAAATCGAGTGTTACGACATCGGCCATCTCTATACGCTCGCCCACTTCGTCGACCGCGGCCTCGTGAAGCCGCCGCTCTTCGTGCAAAGCGTCTTCGGGATTCTCGGCGGCATTGGTCCGCATCCCGAGGATGTGATGCATATGCGGCGCACAGCAGACAGGCTGTTCGGTTCAGATTATCACTGGTCCGTTCTTGGCGCGGGCCGCAATCAATTCGTCATTGCGACCCAGGCGGCGGCGCTTGGCGGCAACATTCGCGTCGGCCTCGAGGATTCTCTTTGGGTGGGTCCGGGGAAGCTCGCCAAATCCAACGCCGAACAGGTCGCGCGAGCGCGGCAGATCGTCGAAAATCTTGGGCTCGACGTCGCGACGCCGGGCGAGGCCAGAGAAACCCTGCGGCTTAAGGGTGGAGATCGGGTGGAGTTCTAATTTAGCTAAAAGCTAGAAGGCCGCGGTGGCAGGATCGGGGCCGATCCGCCCGTCGGGCGAGTCGAGCGCATCGATGCGCCGCATATCGTCGTCATCGAGACGAAAGCCGAGCGCGCCGATGTTCTCTCGCAAGCGTTCGGGCCTCACCGTTTTGGGAATGACGATGAGGCCGTTTTCGAGATGCCAGCGGATCACCACTTGCGCCGGCGTTTTGCCGTGCTTCGCCGCGATGCTGACGATGGCGGGATCGCTCAGCAATTGCCCACGTCCGAGCGGGCTCCAGGATTCCGTCCTGATCCCATGCTGCTCGTGAAATGCTCGCAAGGCCCGCTGCTGAAACCGGGGATGAAGCTCGATCTGATTGACCGCAGGCGTGACCCCCGTCTCTCCGATCATCCGCTCGAGGTGGTCCCGATTGAAATTCGATACGCCGATCGAGCGGCTGCGGCCTTCGTTCTTAAGACGGATGAGCGCCCTCCAGCTTGCCACGTAGCGGTTGAGCCGCGGCCTCGGCCAATGGATGAGGTAGAGGTCGAGCCTATCGCGGCGGAGCTTTCTGGCGCTCTCCTCGAACGCGCGCAAAGCCTCGTCGAATCCATGGTCCGCATTCCAGAGTTTCGTTGTGACGAAAATGTCCTCGCGCCCGTCCAGCGCCTCGCCGACGCCTTCCTCGTTGCGATACGCAGCCGCCGTGTCGACGGCGCGATACCCCAGGTCGACGGCCTTCCTGACGATTTCGGCTGTGATCTCCGGCGGGGTCTGAAAGACGCCGAGTCCGAATTGGGGCATCGGTCGGCCGTCGTTGAGAACGACAGCCGGTTGGTCTTGAATCGTCATGGACCCATCCTCGAGTTGGCGGGAATACTGGCGGACAATACGCGAGCCGCGGTCGATTGGACTCAAGGCGTGTATCCCCTGACCTTGCGGTGGCGAATGACCCCAGATCAAGAGCGCAGCGCCGTAATTTTGGGAAGCTGCCGCGGGCCCACCCCCTTGCGGGCCAATGCAAGGCGTGAGCACAATTGGACGGAAGACCCCCGTCTCTCGAATGCCTGTCCATGCCGCACCTGTTGAGCGAATTTCGCCTGCGCGACATCGCGCTCCCCAATCGCATCTGCGTCTCGCCGATGTGCCAGTATTCCTCGGTCGACGGCTACGCCGCCGACTGGCATTTCGCCCATTTGGCGGCGCGCGCGGTTGGCGGCGCCGGGCTTGTGTTCACGGAAGCTGCGGCAGTTTCGCCGGAGGGGCGGATTTCACCGCAGGATCTTGGCGCCTGGAGCGAGAAGCACTTCGAGCCACTGGCGCGGATCGCGCGCTTCATCGACGCGCAAGGCGCAATCGCCGGGATTCAACTCGCCCACGCCGGGCGGAAAGCCAGCACCTATCGGCCTTGGTCCGGACGCGGCGCCGTGCCGGAGACGCTCGGCGGATGGCGCCCGGTGGCGCCGAGCGCGGTCGCGTTCGCAAAGGACTATGCCACGCCAGACGAACTGAGCCCCGACCGGATCAAGGCGCTGCAACAGGCCTTCGCGACCGCAGCAGCGCGCGCCTACGCCGCCGGCTTCCGGGCCGTCGAGATTCATGCGGCGCACGGGTATCTCCTGCATGAGTTTCTCTCGCCGCTGAGCAATCGTCGCGCCGACGACTACGGCGGTTCGTTCGATAATCGCACCCGATTCCTGCGCGAGTGCGTGGCGGCGGCGCGTCGGGCCCTTCCCGAGGCGTCGCTTCTGTTCGTGCGAATTTCCGCGACGGATTGGACGGACGGCGGCTGGGACGTCGACCAGTCGGTCGAACTCGCGCGCCGGCTGAAGAGCATCGGCGTCGACGTGATTGACTGCTCGTCGGGCGGCAATGTCGAGAAGGCCGAGATCCCCGTCGGACCGGGGTACCAGGTCCCGTTCGCCCTTAGGATCAGGCGCGAGGCGGATATTGCGACCGCGGCGGTCGGGATGATCACCGCTTCGGCCCAGGCGGATCAGATCATCCGCACAGGCGAGGCCGATCTTATCATGCTTGCGCGTGAGCTGCTTCGCGACCCCTATTGGCCTCTGCGCGCCGCCCAAGATCTCGGGCGGCCCATGCCATGGCCGGCGCAATATCTGCGCGCTGCGCCTGCAGGGGCGCCGGAGCGCACGCCCGCGCACGAACTCGACTGAGGCACAATCCGTGGTTGGCTTCAGGGACCGCTTTATCAAAGGACGGAGTGACACCATATGGAAGCCAGCCTCGTGAGACATCTCAAGACTTGAGTTGACGCAGGCAGCGTGCGGCAGTTGGTTAAGCGCGGCTTGTAGGAATAACCGAAGCAAAGGGCATTTTGCGGCACTCTGGCTCACCTTTGACCCTGGAAAAGCGGACCGGCGCCGGATCGATCCGACAGCGCCGCGCCGAGGCGCGCTCCATTGCATCCCGCCCGTTGATCGCCGAAGAGCTGTTCCACCCCGTAGTCGCAACATGGTTCGCCCAGAGGTTCGTCGCGCCGACCCCTGCCCAGGCGGAAGCCTGGCCTGCGATCAAGGCTCGCTGCCATACTTTGGTTTCCGCCCCGACGGGCTCGGGCAAGACGCTGGCGGCGTTCCTTGCGGCGATCGATGAATTGGTCCGTCAAGGGCTCGAAGGACGTCTGACCGACGCCACCCAGGTGGTCTATGTCTCGCCGCTGAAGGCGCTGTCGAACGACATTCACCGCAACCTCGAGGAGCCTCTGGCCGGCATCCGGGCGGAACTCCTGCGAAGGGGGCTGCCTGATGTCGAGATCCGCACCTGGGTGCGGACCGGCGACACGCCAACGTCAGAGCGCGAGCGGATGCGCCGGCGGCCGCCGCATATCCTCGTGACGACGCCGGAATCGCTTTACGTTCTGCTCGGCTCGGAATCCGGCCGCAAGATGTTGGCGACCGCCCGGACGGCGATCGTCGACGAGATCCATGCGATCGCCCCGAACAAGCGCGGCGCGCACCTGAGTCTGTCTCTCGAACGGCTCGCCGCCCTCAGCGGCGACCAGTTGCTGCGGATTGGTCTGTCGGCCACGCAAAACCCGGTCAGCGCTGTTGCGCATTTCCTGGTCGGCGCCGCCTCGGACGGGGCTCCGGCCGATGAGCCGGCGATCATCGATGCCGGGCATCAGCGCCCGCGGGATCTTGGCCTCGAATTGCCCGAATCGCCGTTGGAGGCGGTGATGTCGGGCGACGTCTGGACTCAGGTCTACGATCGCCTGACGCGGCTCGTCGAGGAGCACCGCACCACCCTGGTGTTCGTCAATACGCGACGCATGGCGGAACGCATCGCTCGTCAGCTCTCGGAGCGTCTCGGCGAAACCGCGGTCACCGCGCATCACGGCAGCATGGCTAAGGAAAAGCGGCTCTCGGCCGAGCAGCGGCTGAAACGCGGCGAGCTCAAGGCGCTGGTCGCGACCGCCTCGCTCGAGCTCGGGATCGATATCGGCGACGTGGACCTTGTCTGCCAACTCGGTTCGCCCCGCTCGATCGCCGCCTTTCTGCAGCGCGCAGGCCGTTCCGGCCACGCTATCGGCGGCACGCCCAAAGGTCGCCTCTTTCCGCTTTCGCGCGACGATCTGGTCGAGTGCGCGGCCGTGCTCGATAGCGTCCGTCGCGGCGAGCTTGATCGCCTGACAATCCCCGACCGGCCGCTCGACGTGCTGGCCCAGCAGATCGTCGCCGAGGTCTCGGCGCAGGATTGGCCGGAGGCCGCGCTCTACGACCGGCTGCGGCGCGCGTGGCCCTTCCGCAAGCTGGCGCGCGCGGATTACGACGCCGTCGTCCGCATGCTGGCCGAAGGCTTCTCAACACGCCATGGCCGTCGCGCCGCGCTCATCCATCACGACGCTGTGAATGGAATGTTGCGCGGCCGGCGCGGCGCGCGAACGACCGCGCTGACCTCGGGCGGCACGATTCCCGACACCGCCGACTATCAGGTGGTGCTGGAGCCGGAGAACCATGTCATCGGCACGGTCAATGAGGACTTCGCCGTAGAGAGCATGCAGGGCGACATCTTTCAGCTCGGCAACGCTTCCTATCGCATCCAGCGGGTCGAGCGCGGCGCCGTCCGGGTCGAGGACGCGCATGGCCAGCCGCCGACCATTCCCTTCTGGCTGGGGGAAGCGCCTGCCCGCACCGACGAGCTTTCCGTCTCCGTGTCGCGGCTGCGCGCCGACGTCGCCGCAAGGCTTAAGCCCGATCCGTCGGGAGAGGGCGCACGGCGCTGGCTCAGCGACGAAATTGGCGTCGGAGCGGCGGCGGCCGAGCAGCTCATCGAATATCTTGCCGCGTCCGCCGCCGCGCTCGGCTGCCTGCCGACGCAGGACACGATCGTGCTCGAGCGCTTCTTCGACGAGGCGGGCGGCATGCAGCTCGTCATCCATGCGCCTTTCGGCAGCCGCATCAATCGGGCCTGGGGCCTGGCGCTGCGCAAGCGCTTTTGCCGCAAGTTCAATTTCGAGCTGCAGGCGGCGGCGACCGAGGACAACATCGTCCTGTCGCTGACCACCGCGCACAGCTTCGAGCTGGGCGACGTTGCCCGCTACCTGCATTCCGCAAGCGTGCGGCCGCTCTTGATCCAGGCCATGCTCGATGCGCCGATGTTCGCCACGCGGTGGCGCTGGGTGGCAGGCGTCGCGCTTGCTTTGCCGCGGTTTCGCGGCGGCAAGAAAGTCCCGCCGCAATTGCTGCGGATGCAGGCGGAGGATCTGGTCGCGGCAGTCTTCCCCGACCAGATCGCCTGCGCGGAGAATCTGGTCGGCGAGCGCGAGGTTCCCGATCATCCCCTGACCAATCAGGCGATCTCCGACTGCCTGCACGAGGCGATGGACATCGAAGGGCTCGAGCGGCTGCTGGCCCGGCTCGAAGCGGGGGATGTCCGCGTTGTCTCCTGCGACCTGACGCAGCCGTCGCCGCTTGCGCTTGAGGGGCTGTCGGCAAAGCCCTACGCCTACCTCGACGACGCGCCGCTGGAGGAGCGGCGAACTCAGGCCGTGATGGCCCGGCGATGGCAGGACCCCCAAAGCGCATCCGACCTTGGCCGGCTCGACCCGGAGGCGATCGAGAGAGTCCGCTCCGAGGCGTGGCCGGAACCCGAGACTCCCGAGGAGGTTCATGACGCGTTGCTGTGGCTTGGCTGCCTGACCGAGGACGAGACGCTGGCCATGCCCGCATGGAGCGGTTGGCTCGCCGCGCTGGCCGGTGAAAACCGCGTCGCACGATTGAAGACGGCTCAGTCGACGCTCTGGATTCCGGCCGAGCGACTCATTCAATTCCGGGCCCTGTGGCCGAAGGCAGGGCTCCAACCGGAGATCGCGCCGCCGGCGGGTCAAACGGCGTCAACGTGCTCGCCGGAGGCGGCGCTGGTCGAAATCCTGCGCGGGCGGCTGGAGGGTCTGGGTCCGGTCACCGAGATCGCGCTGACGGCTCCGCTGGGGATCGAGCCGGCCACGGCTGCCGGCGCGCTTGCCGCGCTCGAAGCGGAAGGCGCGGTCCTGCGAGGACGCTTCATTCCGGGCGTCAACGACGAGCAATGGTGCGACCGGAGGCTTTTGGCCCGCATCCATCGGTACACGATCCGGCGGCTGCGCTCGGAGATCGAGCCCGTCGCCGCACGTGACTTCCTGCGGTTTCTGTTCGCATGGCAGCATGTGGAGGAAGAGACCCGCCTCGAGGGGCCAGAGGCGCTCCCCGTCGTTCTAGCTCAGCTCGAAGGATTCGAGGCGCCGGCGCGGGCGTGGGAGACCGAGATCCTCCCGGCTCGCCTCAAGGACTACGGGCCGTCCTGGCTCGACGCGCAGTGCCTGGCGGGCCGGTCAGTCTGGGCGCGCCTCACGCCGCCGGTCGGCTCAGGCGATCGCAGTGGTTCGGTGTCGGCGGTGCGAGCGACTCCGATTGCTTTGTTGGAGCGCCGACATGCGCCGCACTGGACGTTGCTTGCGCCCCGAAATGGCGCGGTCGGCCCAAGCCCGCGCGCCCAAGCCGTTCTCGACTGTCTCGTCGAACAGGGCGCCCTATTCCTGGACGAGCTAGCCATAGCCGCGCATCTCTTGCGGTCCGAGGTCGAAACGGCGCTTGCCGAACTTGTCGCGCTTGGGCTCGTGACCTCGGACAGCTTCGCCGGATTGCGCGGCCTCTTGGCGCCGTCGGGCCAGCGCAAGCGGCTTGCCGGCGCAAAACGGCGCGGGCGGATCCTGCCATTCGCCGTCGAAAGCGGCGGCCGCTGGGCGATCGTCCGCCGCGCGAAGAAGAATGAGGGGGTGAGCGAGACCAGGGATGCCGCTGTCGAGCACGTGGCACTGGTCTTGCTGCGCCGCTATGGCGTCGTGTTCTGGCGTCTGCTGGCGCGCGAGGCGGGATGGTTGCCGCCATGGCGCGATCTGCTGCGCGTCTACCGCCGCCTCGAGGCGCGCGGGGAGATTCGGGGCGGACGCTTTGTCGCCGGCTTCTCGGGCGAGCAATACGCCCTGCCGGAGGCGGTAGGCCTCATGCGCGAGGTCCGCCGCCGGCCGCCTTCGGGCCAATGGGTGTCGCTCTCCGGCGCGGATCCGCTCAATCTGACCGGCGTCTTGACGCCGGGCCCGAAGCTCGCCGCGCTGACCGCCAACCGCCTCATCTATCGGGACGGCGTGCCGGTCGCGGCGCTTGTGGGCGGCAAGGTTGAGTTCCTCGCCGAGAACGAGGGCGCGAACCAATGGGAGGCCAAGAAACGGCTTGTCCGGTCGTCTGCGCGGGGATTGCTCGCCGATCTCGCCTGAGAGGGGCCGAGCGAATCCCGCGCGCCAAGAATGAGCCACTTTCGCGGGACTTGATGCTTGGGCCGTCGTTCCGGCTGATTTGAATTGGTCTGCGCGGGCTCGGGAGTGGGCTTAAAACGCGCGAAAAAGGGAGAGCGCTTCATGACCCAGCTCGCTGATCTTGGCGTTTTCGGCCTCTCGACCATGGGCGCTAATCTCGCCCGCAATGCAGTGCGAAACGGCTTTGGCGTCGCGCTCTTCAATCGTCACTTCGCTCGCACTGACGAGCTTGTCGCAGAGCATGGCGCCGAAGGGCGCTTCACCGCCGCCCGGAGCGTCGCCGACTTCACCGCGGCGCTCGCGAAGCCTCGCGCCATCCTCATCATGGTTCAGGCCGGCAAGCCGGTCGACGATGTCATCGAAGAATTGCTGCCTCATCTCGAGGCCGGCGACATCATCATCGATGGCGGCAATTCGCTTTTCACCGACACCAATCGGCGCGCGAAAAGCTTGAAAGAGAAGAACATCCGATTTGTCGGCATGGGCGTTTCCGGCGGCGAGGAGGGCGCGCTCTTGGGACCAAGCATGATGCCGGGCGGCGACGAAACGGCCTATCAGCGCATCGAACCGATCACCACGAAAATGGCGGCGCATGTCGATGGCGAGCCCTGCTGCGCGTACATCGGACCGGAGGGCGCCGGCCACTACGTCAAGATGGTGCACAACGGCATTGAATATGCCGACATGCAGCTGATCGCCGAAGCCTATGATCTCCTCAAATCCGCCTACGGGCTCGACGCGGCGGGCATGGCCGGGATTTTCGAGGAATGGAACAAGGGCGAGCTCGACTCCTATCTGATCGAGATCACCGCCGCCGTGCTGCGCAAGCGCGACTCCACCGGCAAGCCGCTCGTCGACGCCATCCTCGACGAAGCCGAGCAAAAGGGAACGGGGCGCTGGACCGCGCAATCGGCCCTCGATCTCGGCGTGCCGCTGACCTCGATCACCGAGGCCGTTTACGCTCGCGCACTGTCGGGCCACCGGGAACTGCGCATCGCCGTCCATCAACAGATCCCCGCACCCGCGGTGAGTCCGCGTAAAGCCGGCAAGTCAGACATCGACGCGATCCGCGACGCGCTCTACGCCTCGAAGATCATCGCCTATGCCCAGGGGTTCGAGCAGCTCGAGGCCGCGTCCCAGCAATTCGGGTGGAATCTGAAACTCGGCCAGATCTCGTCGCTATGGCGCGGAGGCTGCATCATTCGCGCCCGCTTCCTCAGGCGCATTCGCGAAGCCTATGACACTGGCGAAAAAATCCAAAATCTTGTGCTGCAGAGCTACTTTCGTGACGCCGTCGTGAAGGCGGAGCCGGCGTGGCGCCGCGTTGTCGCGCTTGGGATCGAGCAGGGTGTGCCAACGCCGGCCTTCTCGTCATCGCTTGCTTACTTTGACGGTTTGAGGCGCGAGCGCGGCCCCGCGAACCTGCTGCAGGGACTGCGCGACTATTTCGGCGCCCATACCTATCGCCGGCTCGACAAGCCCGGCAGTTTTCACACGCGTTGGGCCCAGGACGGCGAAGAGGTGAGCGTTTGAGGCGTGGGTCACGCTTCATGTCGACGCAAGCTGAATGCAAGGCGTTTTTTGGGAGCGCCCAATCAGAAAGGAAGGACGATGAGCCCGATGACAAGCTTGGCTGACCTCGAAGCGCGCATCGCCGTCGTTCGAGACAATATCCGCGAGCTGACCGAGCAAGCCGCGGCCTATTCCGGTGCGACCGACGAAGCGAGGATTGCCGACAGAATCGCAGAACAGGAAGACCTGCTGGCCGAGCTTCTCAAGGAGCGGGAAGCCCTGTCGAAATAGGCGGAAGGGGCGGCCATGGCTTGATCAGCCGTGCGGCGCGCACGAGCCGGCGTCGCCGTTCGGCTCGCGTCTTTGGCAGGACTGGATCGACAGTGTGCGGCATTTTCGGCGTCGTCGCTCAATCCGCCGCTCACTGTGGGCGAAATTGTCACAGCGGCGCTGCGCGAACGCCTCGCCGCTTTGGTTGGCGTTCTGGGCCGCATCAGCCGGAGAATCGAACCAGCAGAGCATTGCGGCCGGTCACCGATAGGTTAGAGTCTTTCGCCACCTTCGCGAGGCTCGGATCGACCCTTCGGTTCGGACTGCGGGGGCGCGGGATCCAAGATCACAGCCCCGCGACTCAGGAAGACTTGCATGCCAAAAGCCATTCGCGTTGGCGTCATGGGTTGTGGAGAAGTCGCGCAAGTCATCCATCTTCCGACGCTTCGCGACCTCTCAGAACTCTTCGAGGTCTCCGCTTTCTGCGACGTAAGCGGCGCCGTTCTTAAGCGCGTCGGCGACCAGTGGCCGAGCGCCCGACGATATCTCGATCCCCGCTCGCTGATCGACGACAGACGCGTCGACGCGGTCCTCATTGCCAATCCGCACGTCTACCATACTGCGACCGCACTTGCGGCCATGCGCGCCGAAAAACACGTCCTCATCGAAAAGCCGATGTGCGTCAATCTCGAGGAGGCTGACGCCCTTCTCGATTGCGAGAGGCGGTCCGGCATCGTCGCGCAAGTCGGCTTCATGCGACGATATGCTCCGGCCTTTGTGGAGGCCGCGGCCAAGGTTTCGGCGGTCCGCGGGGAGATTATTCTGGCCCGCGTGCACGACGTGATCGGGGCGAACTCGATGATCATCGACAGCACGTCCAGAGTTTTTCGTGACGTCGATGAGGCGGCGGCGCTGGCCCAAAAGGTCACAGTCGAAATGGCGGCGGCGACGAAACGGGCGATCGGCGACCGGTCTGCCGAGATAGCGCGAGCCTATGGGCTCCTTCTCGGCCTTGCCAGCCACGACATTTCGGCGATGCGTGAGCTGCTTGGACGGCCGGAAAGGGTCCTTTGTGCAACTCAGCGACTATCTGGGCGCGTGATCACTGCGACTTTCGACTTTGGACGCTACGTTTGCCAGTTTGAAACCGCCGTCGACCAGATTCCGCACTTCGACGCGCACATCGAGGTCTGCACGGACGCGCAGATATTTCGGCTCGACTACGATACGCCCTACGTTCGGCATCAGCCGGCGAGACTGAGCGTGACAGGAAGGCACGGGACGGCGGGGCTGTCGCAAACCTCCGCCTTTCCAAGCCGATATGATTCTTTCGCCGTCGAGTGGCGGGAATTCCACCGCAATATCGTCGAGGGGCTGAGGCCCAAGACCAGCATAGCCGACGCCCGCGAGGATCTCGAGATCTTCCGCGACATGGCCGCGTTGATGGAATAGATCCAGCGCCTCAAATCTCGGCGGCGAGCGCTCCCAAGGTTCGTTGCTCCCGCGCAATCCGGTCGATGAGAGAGTCAAGCTCGCCGGTCTTTGGGCCCTCCGACCGCAGCCGCGCCTTGAAATGCGCGATAGGTTCGGCGAGGACGTCCTTGACGTCTTTCGTGCCGGCGAAGTCGCCCGCAACGCGCTTGACCTTCGCGTTGTCGAAGAGAGCTGGCCACGTCTTGTCTCCCATGAGTGGGCCTTCCCACTCCGGATGGTACCGGACGAGGGTGTCGGTCGGTACATGAACGATATCCGCCTTCGCGCCGAGACCCTCGGCGATCGTGTCATAGATGTCGTTCCAGGTGTAGGCATAGTCCGAGGTGATATGGAAGTCCTCGCCGAGCGCCTCTCTTACGCCAAAGAGTTTGACGAACGGCACAGCGAAATCGGCGCATCGCGTCAACGTCCAGAGCGTCGTGCCGTCGCCCGCCACAATCACCGGTTTGCGCTCAACGATGCGATGACCGACGGAATCGCCTTCGTTGAACATGGTCGGCAACATCGAACGCACCGTGTGGCTCGGTCGGACGATGGTCCAGGGCAGCCCGCTCGAGGCCTTCAAGAGGCCCTCGCAAGCGATCTTGTTCCGGCTGTAGCTCCAATAGGGGTTCACGGTCGGCGTTTTTTCCGTGATCACGTAGTGCCGCGGGGGTTTCTCGTAAACCGAGGCAGACGAAATGAAGATGTACTGGCCGGTCCCGCCGGAAAAGGCGGCGACGTCTCCGGCCACCTGTTCAGGCGTGAAGGCGATGAACTGGCAGACGACGTCGAAGCCGGCCTTTCCCAGTTGGCGGTAAGCCGCCGCGTCCTTCAGGTCTCCCGCGATCGCCGTCACGCCCCGAGGCAAATCAACGGCAGTCTTCGCCCGATTAAACACCGAGACGCGATGGCCGCCCTTGACCGCCTCAGTGACGCAAGACAGCGAAATGTTTCCGGTGCCGCCGATGAATAGGACCTTTAGGGACATTGTCTCCTGCCTGCTGGTTGACGAGTTGGCTGCGAGCTGTCGCTTTCGAACGCCGAGCCGCGCGACGTCCGCTCAAACGATTCCTCTGGCCTTTTGCCAGAGGTCATGTTCGGCCCGGCCTTCTTCGCTTAGAGGATAATATTTGCGGATGCTGCCGCCCTCGGCGAGCTTCGAGCGGCTGAACTCTTCCCAGTTCTCGTGGTCGAGCGTTCGTTCCAGGACCGTCGCGGCCATGCCCGCCGGGATGACAACAGCGCCGTCGTCGTCCGCGATCATGATGTCGCCCGGCATCACCAGCACACGGCCGAGGGCGACCGGCACGTTGTAGGCCCACGGAAAAAGGGTTCCCTGCGACGCATAGTTCGGCGTAAAGCCCCGCGTCCAGAGCGGCACATTCATCGGTCGAACGCGCGGCCAGTCGCGAATGCAGCCGTCGACGACGATTCCTGCGCCGCCGCGGCCCCTGAAGTAAGTGATCAGCATCTCTCCCATGCAGCCAGTGTGGAGGTCGCCCAACGCTTCGACCGCCAGGATGTCGCCTCGCGCCACCGTGTCGAACACCGCCCAAAGCGCCGTGTGCTTCTCGAGGTCTTCTTCCTCCTCCCCCGAGACGAAACTCCAGATGATGTCTTCGCGGCGGGGCATGAACTTCAACGTCACGACGGGGCCGACGACCTTCGCTCCCGGCAGTCGGGGCGCCGGTCCTTCGACGAAGGTCTGGCGCACCCCAAGCCGATGGAGCAAGGCGCTAACGGTTGCGCTGCTGACGCCATGCAGCTGACGAACGATCTCAGGGTCCGGCCGCGTGAAAGAGGGACCCTCAATCGGCAAGGGCTGCGGCAAGTCGGCTGCCGGCAACCGTCTTCGCAAACGTGGTTCCGCTTCCACTTTGTCGTCTCCCTCACAGCCAGTCGCGAACGAGGCCCCAAAGCCCCGGCGCGCCAGCGATCGTGGCGTCTTCGAATAGAGCGTCGAGACGGAACTCAGTGCGTCTGGTCGTACGCGTCCTGCATCGCTTTGATGAACTCCGCGTCGGTCTCCTTCTTGTTGCTCCAGAACTTGTCCGCTTCGTCCCAGATCGTTCGATACCAGTCGGCATCGGCCGTGTTGAACGGATTGGGCACCTGCCGGTTCGGATCCTTGAGCGTATCGAGAACGAGCTTGTTGCAGGCGTCGAGCGCCGCGGGATCGACGTCGTCGCGCACTGGAGTCGCGCCTTTTTGCGCATTGAAAGCGGCGGTGATCACGGGATCGACCGCATCGAGGGCAAAGTCTTGCTCCCCCTTCGCGGTCTGCGGGTCGTTCGTCTTCAGGAAGCCAAAGGCGTCCGAGGTCACGACGAGAGCCTTCGTTCCCGGAATGTTTGCGCAATCGAAATCGACGCCGAGCTTTTTCCCGGCGGCCTTGAACTCACCTTTCATCCAGTCGCCGTGAATCTGCATCAGCGCCTTGCCCGTGATGACGAGATTGGTCGTCTCGTTCCACTGGCGATTTGGCGAGCCGGGATCGACATGCTCGGATATCTGGCGGAAGCGCGCGAGCGCTTTGCGCATTCCGTCCGAGTCGATTGCCGCCTTGTCAGGCTTTTCGCCGTAGAACTTGTTGTAAGTGTCCGGCCCAGCCTCCGCGGCGATCAGGGCCTGGAGCAAATAGGCTTCCTGGAATTTGTCGCCGCCTTGCGCGATCGGAACGTATCCGGCGTCCTTGATCTTGTCGTAGACCGCGAAGAAGTCGTCCAACGACTTCCACGATTTCGGATCGACGCCCACCGCGTCGGCGACATGCTTGTTGTAGTAGATCATCCCGTCGATGTGGAGCGTCACCGGCGCCTTCATGATCTCGCCATCGACGGTGATGTTGCGCAAGACGGCCGCCGGAAAGTGATTCACGGCGCCGCTGTCCTGGTAGAGCTTGGTCAGCGGAAAACCCAGTCCTTGCTTGACCATGTCGCGAATGAGGCCGGGATCCGAGTTCATGAAGATGGTCGGCGGATTGCCGCCGGTTATCATGTTGATCAAGCTTACGTTCACGCCGGAGTCGTGGGCGATCGCCAGATCCTTCCACTTGTGACCCTGCTTTTCCCACGCGCCGCGCAGCACTTTGAGAGCCGCTTCCTCGGACGTATGCGACCAATTGGTGTAGACGACTTGTTCCTCGCCTTTGGCGGCGCCGATGACGAACGCGGCAAGAGCCGCCGTCAATCCAATCGCTTTCAGCTTAAACATGCGCTCCTCCTCTATTGCGCCTTCCACCGGCGCTTGCGTTCATAGTCTCCGTCCCGAACTCGCGTCGAAGACATTGATCTTTTCGAGCGGCAGGGCGGTCAGCAGCGGCTGCCCGGAGCGGTAGCTGTCTGCAATCCGCGAATCGACGCGGACCGCGATTGCCTTCTGCGGCAGCGAGAGGAATGCGATTGCGTCAGGGCCATGCTTCTCGAAGTACTCCACCGGACGCTCGAACCTCACGTGCTTGCCCGCCGACGACGCGTCGCCTCCCGCTTGGAAATGCTCGGCCCGGAAACCGACTTTGACTTGACGGCCGGGCTCGACGGGCCGACGCCACGAGTAGCCGTCCAGATCGAACACAAGCTTGTCGACGGAATCGACGGCCGTGATCGAACCATTTGCGTCGCCGATTTCGCAATCGAGCATGTTCATGCTGGGGGAACCGACGAAATCGGCGACGAAGAGGTTCTCCGGTTCGTCGTAGATTTCAGCCGGCGACGAAAATTGCTGGATCACGCCTTTGTCCATGACGGCGATCCTTGTCGCCATCGTCATCGCCTCAACCTGGTCATGCGTCACGTAGACGACTGTGTTCCTCAGCTGGTCGTGCAGCTTCTTGATTTCCATCCGCATCTCGGTTCGCAGTTTGGCGTCGAGATTCGACAAGGGTTCGTCGTAGAGGCAGACGCCCACCTGCTTGACGAGCGCCCGGCCGATCGCGACGCGCTGGCGCTGTCCGCCGGAAAGCTGCGCCGGCTTGCGGTCGAGGAGATGATCGATCCGGAGAAGCCTTGCGGCCCAGTCGATCCTCCGCTCGCTCTCGTCTCGCGAGATGTTTCGCGCCGATAGTCCAAAGGCAAGATTTCCACGCACGGTTTTCGTCGGATAGAGCGCATAGGACTGGAACACCATCGCGAGGCCCCGGTCCTTCGGATCGAGATCGGTCACGTCCCGGCCATCGATCGAGATCGCGCCGCCATCGACTTCGATGAGGCCTGCGAGGAGATTGAGAAGGGTTGTCTTGCCGCAGCCGGACGGCCCAAGCAGCACCACGAACTCGCCGTCCCCGATATCGAGATCGAGATTTTCGATCACAGCGAGATTGCCGTAGTGCTTCACAATGTTGCGGAACTGAACGGCTGGCATGTCGTCTCTATCCCTTGATCGCTCCGGCAGTGACGCCCTGAACAAAGAACTTGCCGAGCAGCAGATAGATGATGAGCGGCGGCGCGGCGGTCATCAAAGCAGCCGCCATGTCGGTGGCGTAGTTGTTGCCCCCAGTGGTCGTGAGCGCAATGTTGTTAAGGATGACGGTCATCGGTTGGGCGCCCTGCGCGCCGAACGTGAGGCCGACCAGAAAATCGTTCCAGACGCCCGTGACCATCAAGATCAAGGCGACAATGAGGATGTTGCCAGACATCGGCAGGACGATCTCGAAGAAGATCCGCCAGAAGCTGCCCGAGTCGATCATTGCGGCGGCGATCAGCTCCTGCGGGATGCTCATGAAATAGTTGCGAAAGATGAGCGTCAGGATCGGCATCGAGAGAACGACGTGAATAAGCGCCACGCCAAAGGTCGTCCCGTACACGCTGAGCACCGCCGTCGCTCGGATCAGCGGATACATGATGATCTGAAACGGCACGAACGAGCAGATGAAGAGCGCAAACAGGAAACCGTTCGCCCACTTCACGCGCCAGAGTGACGCCGCATAGCCGGTGACCATCGCAAAGGCGATCGACAGCACGAGGCTCGGGATCAGAATCCACATCGAGTTGACGAAGCCGACGCTGACCCCGCCGCAACTGAGGCCGGAACAGGCCTGCCCCCACGCAGATGTCCAGGCGTCGAGCGTCCAGACGTGCGGCAGGTCGAAGGTCCGGCCGAGGCGGATCTCATCCATGGACTTGAACGAGGTGACGACAACCACATAAAGCGGAACGCAGAAGAGTAGCGCCGCCACGCACAGGAAGGCGAAGGCCGCGATCCGCGACGGCCGCAAGGCGCGCCGTCGCGGGCGCGCTCGCGGCGCGACGGCCACTCGGTCAAGCGCTGCGCTCGGCTGACTCATGCCTCCGTCCTCCGGCGCACGGCTGCGAATAGCGCAAGCGGAAAGAACAGGGCGAAGGTCATGAGCAGCATGATCGTCGCCCCAGCCGCGGCGTAGCCGAGATTAGACTTTTGCCAATAGGCGTTGATGACGAAATAGCCGGGGAGGTACGAGGCGTCGCCAGGGCCGGCGTTCGTCATTGCGACGATGATGTCATAGGCCTTCACCACCCCGATACAGAGCAGGATCAGGCAGGTGAGAAACGTCAACTTCATCATCGGGATGACGACTTCGAGATAAAGTCGCCAGAACGGCACGCCGTCGAGTTTCGCGGCGCGCCAAATTTCGACATTGATCGATTTGAGGCCCGACAGCATGAGGGCCATGAAGAAGCCCGTCGATTGCCAGACCGAAGCGAGGATGATTCCGTACATGACGGTCGACGGATCAGCCAGCCAGTTGAAATGAACCCAGTTCCAGCCGATCGAATGGAACACGTTCTCGACGCCGAGATCGGGGTTGAAGAGCCAACGCCAGATCAGCCCGGTCACGATGAGCGAGATGGCGAGCGGATAGAGAAACACGGTGCGGAAGACCGCCTCGCCGCGCGCCTCCTTGTCGATCAACGCGGCGAGAATGAAGCCGAACGCGATGCTGGCGAGACTGCCGATCGCGAAGATCACCGCATTCTCGAGGGAGACGATCCAGGCGGCGTCCTTGAACAGTCGGACGTACTGCCGGAACCCGACGAGGGTGTAGTCGGGAAAGCGTCGGCTCGCGGTGAAGGAGAGATAGATCGTCCAGCAAATACCGCCGAGGAAGACGAAGACCGTCACCGCGACGGACGGCGACAACGCCAGCTGGGGGGCGAGCCTGCTCCATCGGATCGTCACCGGCCGCGTTCCTCCCTGGCAGGTGTTTAGTTCATATTTGAATAGGCCCGTTCTTCAATTGAAACCATACGGTCACGACCGAAGCCGAGTCAAGCCCGGACGTCCGTCGTTCACGCGGAGGCGCGGCGCGCAACGACCGCCAGTCCGTCGGCGACGCCCTCCATGCTCATTCTGCCGGTGAAGATCGGAGAGTCCTGAGGCTGATAGGGATATTTCGCGCAGGCCTCCTCCACGAGCTCGACTCCCAGGCCCGGGCTTGTGGGGACTGCGATCGCGCCTCGATCCAGCTCCAACGATTCCTTCACAAGTTCTCGACGCCAAGGAGCGTCGACCATCACCGTCTCGAAGATGCTAAAATTGGCGATCGCCGCGGAGAGATGCAGCGTCATCGCGTTCATGACCGGGCCGGTCGGATTGTGCGGCGCGACCGGCAGCAGTCGCGTGTGGGCGAAACCGGCGATCTTCTTTGTCTCCAGCATGCCGCCCGCGTGACCCACATCGGGTTGGAGAATGTCGACGGCCCGCTTCGCGATCGCCTCAAGGAAGCGCTCGGGCTCGAAGAACCGTTCGCCGGCCGCAATCGGCACCGGGGAGCGCGCCCTCACATCCGCCAGCGCATCGATCGATTCGGGCGGCGTCGGCTCCTCCAGCCAGGCGATGTCGTAGCGCTCAAGCGCCCGCGCCATCATGATCGCCGTCGGAACATTGAGGCGGCCATGGACGTCGATCATGAGATCGACATCCTGCCCAACGGCGTCACGAACGGCCTCGACATTGGCGACAGTGGCGCTTCGCTCTCGGCGGTCCATTTCGAGCCAGACCGAGCCGAACGGATCCCATTTCAGCGCGCGGAAGCCTCCCGCAACCGCGCGTTTTGCGGCGGCCGCGTAGTCCTCCGGCGTTTGGGCGCCGTAGAACCAATGGTTGGCGTAGGACTTGACGCGGTCGCGATGCTTGCCGCCGAGAAGCTCATAGACAGGAACCCCCAGCGCCTTGCCTTTGATGTCGAGCAAGGCCGCCTCGATCGCGCCCAGCGCGGTTCTGAAAACAGCGCCTGTTCGCCAATAGGAGTCCCGGTGCATCGTCTCGATCAGGAATTCGACCGCGAAAGGATCTCTGCCGACGATGAAGCGCTCGATCTCCTCCAGCGCGGCGACCACCGGTTTGGCGCGCCATTCGAGCGTGCCCTCGCCGACGCCGTCGATCCCCGCATCCGTATAGAGTTTGACGAAGATGAAGTTGGTTCGCGCGGCGTTGACGACGAACACGCGCTGACCGACGACTTTCATGACGGCTCCTCGGGTCTCGGGGTGCGGCCTTCCGTTCAAATGAGAACTTCTCATGTTCTCTTTTGGATGCTAAGGGACAGGTAGAGACAAAGTCAATCGTCCACGGGGACTTGATGAGCGAGATCGCAGAGCCGTCGGCGGGCCTATCCCACCATGTGCCCGTCATCGACCGCATGATGGAGATGCTGTTCGTCCTTGAACAGCGGCCCGATGGCGCGACGATCCGGGATCTCGTCGAATCGCTCGGCGTGCCGCGGACAACGGTCTATCGCATCCTCAACACCCTCGAGCGCCACGACGTTGTCCGTCGGTCGGGCGAGGGCCGTTATCGTCTTGGTCCCCGACTACTTCGCCTCGCCGCACGCTCGATCGGCGATTCAAACGGCTACGATCTCGCGGCGATTGCCGCGCCCTTCCTCAAATCGCTTTCGGCGGAAACCGGCGAAGGCAGCAAGATTTCGGTTGTCGACGGCGAGGGCCTTCTTGTGGTCGCAGCCGCATCCGGCGCTCGCGAATACGCCTTGACCGTCATCCCTGGGCAAAGGTTGCCTTTGCATGCCGGCGCTGCTGGCAAGACCTTGCTTGCACACTTGCCGAAGGACGAGGTCGATCGGCGTCTCTCCCGCGCGCTTCCCAGGCATACCTCGCGCACACTCACCGATCCGGGGCGGCTGAGAACCGAGCTTGCCCGCATCAGACGACAAGGGTGGGCGCAGGACAGGGGCGAGTACGCCCCGGGCATTCATGCGTTTGCCGCGCCGATCCTGGACCGCAACGCGACGATCGTTGCGGCGCTCAGCGTTCCGTTCATCGCTGGCGCCACGGCTGACCATATGGAGAGGTTACGCGTCGCCGTCGTCGCAACCGCCAAGGCGCTTTCCGGAGCGCTCCCGCGCAATGCCGCGTGACTTCGATTCCAATCGTTCGGCAAGCGCTAAGAAGCAGCCGCCATCCTACCCGTCCAGCCCGATCGCGTCATCGTTGCCGCGCCAGCCCCGTTCGGCGCATCGAGGCTCCCATTGCCGGTTGCAACCGAACCAATTCCTCGAACTTCATATCTCCCACCCGCAATCGCGCTACTTGCGGTATGATCCCCATGACGTCTTTCGTCGTCGAAAACGAAATCGTGGCCTCGCCATGCTGGCAGAACGACATTCGGTAGACTCGCCGCGTGCGCCGAAGGCCACCGACCGCTTCACGCTCGACGTCATCCAGGAGGCGCTGGTGGCCACGGCAGACGAGATGTTCGCCGTGCTCAGGAAGACGGCGATGAGCCCGATCATTTACGAAGTGCTGGACGTGGGCACGGGCGTAACCGATGCGCAGGGCGACCTCGTCGCATCTGGCGCCGGCATTCCAGGCTTCGTCGGCGCGCTCGACAAGACGATCAAGAGGCTCCTTGAGATCGTGCGCCCGGGCGAGATCGAGCCAGACGATATTTTCGTCACCAACGACCCCTACTATGGCGGCGTTACGCATCTCAACGACGTCGTTCTTGCCATGCCGGTTTTCGCCGGCGGCGCGTGTATCGCGTGGGTTGCGAATATCGCCCACTGGAACGATGTGGGCGGCGCGGTCCCTGGCTCAATGTCGGTGGACGCGCGCGACATTCACGCCGAGGGCTTGCGCCTGCCCGCAATCAAGCTCGTCGAACGCGGCAGGGCGATCGAGCCGGTGATGAAGATTTTAGCGGCCAACAGCCGCCTTCCGGACTTTGTTCGCGGGGATCTTTGGGCGGCGGTCGCCAGCGTCCGCAAGGGCGCGGAGCGAGTTGAACGACTGGTTTTGGCATATGGATCCGATGCGTTCGTCGAAGCTGTCGCCGATTGTCATGACCACGCGGAGCGCCGAGCCCGGGCGGGCCTCGCCCGGCTGCCCAAGGGAAAGCTGGCGCTCGAAGAGCCAATGGACGACGGGTCGGTCTGGCGCGCCGCGATCGAGATCACCGAGAACGCGTTTGTCGTCGATCTGCGGGAAGCGCCGGACCAGCGCGCCGATCCCCTCAACACGAGCCGCGACGGCGCGGTGATCGCAGCGCAGCTGATTTTCAAAGCCGCGACGTCCCCTGGGACTGTCTGCAATGCGGGGTCGTTCCGACCCTTGAGCGTGCTGACGCGCCCGGGCTCGATCTTCGAGCCGAAGGAACCGGCGGCGCAGGGCTACTATTTCGAAGTGCGCGCCCGTCTCACCGATATGTTGTGGCATGGGCTCGCCAAGGCCGTGGCGGAAGATTTTCCGGCAGGTCATTTTGCCTCGATTTGCGGTACGGTGGTCGTCGGACATCATCCGCATACCGGGCGGCGCTTCGCTATGGTGGAGCCGCAGATGGGTGGGTGGGGCGCAACTGTTGCCCGGGACGGGGTCAACGCGCAGTTCTCATCCAGTCACGGAGAGACTTTCAATTGTCCGGTCGAGATCGCCGAGACGCGTTACGGCTTCACCTTCCGAAGGCTTGCGCTGAACGATGAGCCGGGCGGGGAAGGGCGCCATCGCGGCGGCCAGGGTCTGGTCAAGGAATTCGCGATCGGCGGTCCTGAAACCGAGATTTCGCTCGGTTATTCACACAGTCGGCAGAAAGTCTGGGGTCTGGCCGGAGGCGCGTCCGGGACAACCAACCGCGTCGAGATATGCCGCATCGATGGACGCCGCGAGACGCATGCGCTCGTCTCCGGGCTAAAGCTGTCGAGCGGCGACCTCGTCCGGATCGTAACCGCGCAAGGGGGCGGATGGGGCGAAGCTTCAAAACGCAGCGCTTAAGCAAGAGAGCATTTGGCGAATGCTCCTCCCTTCATGATCGCCGCCATGTGCGCGCCGTCACGCTGAAGCACGCCCACGTCCCGATAAGGGTCGCCGTCGACGACAATGAGGTCGGCGTATGCGCCAGGAGCGATTGCGCCGATCTGCCCTTCGAGTCCGCACAACCTGGCGCCAACGAGCGTCGCCGAACGAATGATCTCGGCAATCGGCAGGGCGCGCGCTCGAATCTCCCATTCCAGGCAATGATGGCGCTGGAGCGGGCCCAGGAGGTCCGATCCAAAGGCCATCGGCAGGCCGGCTTCGCGCATGATCGAAAGGGAAGCCACGCCGCCACTGCGCACGGTCTCGATCTTGGCGACGGATTCGGGACTGAGCCCGAACGCCTTGCCTTCGGCCGCAAGCGCTTCGTAAGTCACGAGGGTTGGCACCGCCACTGCTCCGGCCGCGGCGGCGCGGAGCGCCGTTTCAGGCCTGATTAGGTTGCAATGTTCGAGCGAATGAACGCCGCAATCGACCGCTCGCACGATCGCCTCGTCGGTATAGAGATGAGCCGCTACGTAGAGGCCGGCGTTTTTCGCCTCTTCGACGGCCGCGCTGATCTCGTCGCGAGAATAGCCGAGCGCGTGGATCGGATCGTTTGGTGAGGCGACGCCGCCGTTCGCCATGATCTTGACGAAACGCGCGCCGCTCTTGATTTCCTCACGCGCCGCCTTGCGGACGCCGTCGACCCCGTCAGCGAGGCGGCAAAGCGCGCCGACCCGGTCGGGAAAAGGCATGCGATCGTCCGACCGCACCCGGCTGTCTCCATGGCCGCCGGTCTGGCTCAAGGCCTTGCCGGAAATGATGAGGCGCGGACCTTCGATGAGACCTTCATCAATGGCCCGCACGAGGCCGTGGTCCGCTCCTCCGGCATCGCGCACCGTGGTGAAGCCGCGCATGAGAAGCGTTCTCAGGATGCGCGCGGCGCGCATTGCGGCGAGCGAAGAGGGCGCCATCGCGTTGGCGGCGATATCGACCAGCGCGGCGACCACGTGCACGTGGCAGTCGATCAGCCCAGGCATCAATGTCCTGCCGGAAAGATCGATCCGGGTGGCGCTTCCGGTTGCGATCGGCCGGTCAGAAACCTCCTTGATGCGATCGTTCTCGACCAGCACCTCGAACCCATCCAGGAGCGTGTCGCCACTCGGGTCGAGCAACCGGCCGCCGGTGAAAAGATAAGACGTCGCCGCCGCTCCCGTGCGCTCGTCGCGGTCGTTCATCTAAGCCCTGATCCCCTGCTCTCGGCGCGGACGCCGTAGACTTGCTCCGCCCGGCCCGGCGTCAAGTAGCCGCTATGAATGTCGCCAAGCACGGCCTCCGGGTCGCGCTCCCTGGGGTCGCCGTAACCGCCGCCATTTCCCGTGACGATGCGAATGACGTCGCCCTTGTTGACAATCACGCCGGAGGCGAGCGAATAGCGTTCGCGCTTCCCAGTCGATCGCACGACTTCGACGTAGTTCGTCGTGCCGTCCGCGCCGCCCGCCAAGCCCCAGGGGGGAATCCTCGTCCGGGTGTAGCCGACCGTCATGAAGTTGCCGTCGGCGCGCACCCGATAGTCGACCTCGATCCCTTTGCCGCCCCGCCAGCGGCCCTCCCCGCCTTGCTCGGGATTGAGCATCATGCGATCGACCGCAAGGCCGTAGCGGGCCTCCGCCACTTCGGCGGGGCAATTGAACGTTTCGCCGTGGAAGCCGGAGAATATGGCGCTGTTGCCGTCGCGGCCGCGCATCGCGCCCCACCCGCCGAGTTGCGGCTCCACGATGGTGTAGTGCCGGCCGGTGTCCGGATGCGGACCGCCAATCACAGTGCCGCAGATGGAGGCAAAGCCTCCCGCCGGAAGCAGGTTCGGCATGTGCGGCGCGAGGCAGCGCAGCATCAGATCGAAGACGCGCACCTCGACCTCGAAATAAAAGCCGATCGCCGCCGGCTCCACGGGATCGAAAATCGATCCGGGCCGCGTAATGACCTGCAGCGGCCGGAACGAGCCGCCGTTCGCGGCGCCCCTCGCGGCGCTGAACGCCTTGAACGCCATTTGGGCGCAAATGATGACGCCGTCGCGACTGGCATTGGTCGGGCCGCGAACCTGGTCCGGATTCTCGGTGAGATCGACCACAAATGTCTTGTCGGTAATCTCGATGGCGACCTTATAGATCGCGCCGTCGTCCTGTTCCTCGGCGAGTTCGAAGCGGCCCTTGGGCAGCCCCTCGAGCGCCTTCAGCGAGACTTGCTCGCCATAGTCCATGAAGTGCCGGATCGCTGAGAGAAACGTCGCCCTCCCGTATTTCTGCACGAGCTCGAGCAGCCGGCGCTCGCCGATCCTCACCGCGGCGATCCCCGACCACAGGTCCCCTTTGAGAAAGGCGGGAAGCCGCGAATTGACGGTCATGACGTCGATGACGGTCTGGTTGGGTGTGCCCGCTTCGATAATCTTGATCGCCGGAATCCGGATGCCTTCCTGAAAGATCTCATAGGCGTCCGTCGACATCGAGCCGGGGACCATGCCGCCGACGTCGTTGAAATGGGCGATCGTGGCGGTCCAGGCGACGAGCGCGCTGTCGACAAAGACTGGCATGGCGAGAACGATGTCATTGAGGTGGGTGACGCCGCCGGCATAAGGATCGTTGACGGCGAAGACATCCCCGGGCGCGATGCCGCCTTGATTGTGCTTGCGCAGGATCGCCTTCACCGCCTTGTCGAGCACGCCGATGAAGGCGGGAATTCCCGCACCGGACGCCGCGATCTCGCCGTCGGCGTCGGTGATGCCGGTGCCGAGATCGAGAACTTCGTAGATGATCGCGCTCATCGCCGTCTTGCGCATCGCCGCAAACATCTCGTCGGCAATGGCCTCGAGCGAGTTCTGGATGATGTCGAAGGTGACCGGGTCCGTGATCGGCTGCATGGGCATCCTCACTGCGCATTCTCGATATGGATGTTGCCGTAAGCGTCGACGGAGGCGCTCTGGCCGGGATGGACGATGACCGTCGTCGCCGGATCCTCAACCACGGCCGGGCCCATGAAGCTCATGCCGGGCTCGAGCCTTTCGGAGTTAAAAATGTCCGCCTCATGTGCGCCTTCGAGCGCATAGTCGACCTGCCGGCGGCCTTTCCGCGCGCTCTCGAGCGAGGCGCCTGTCTTCGGCACAGGCGCGAGGCGAAGCTTGCCGACCTCGGCGGACGCGACGAGGTGCAGGCCCACAATCTCGACCGGCGCGTCGAGCCGATAGGTGTATTCGCGCTCATAGATCGCGTGAAATCGCGCGATGAGGTCGGCGAGGGTCTTCGTCTCGATCGGACCATAGTCCAGCGCCACTTCGACCGAATGTTCCTGGTTCTGGTAGCGGCATTTCACGAACGGCGTCAGCTTCACGCGTTCGGCGGGGATCGTTTCCGCCGCGAACTGGGCTCTGGCGCGAAGGGCGACCTCCTCGATCAGCCCGGTCAGCGCCGCGGCGACGGCCAGACTCTCGACACCGTCCGTCTCGATGAGGCGGGTTACGAAATAATCGCGGCGCAAGTCCGACATCATCATGCCCCAGGCGGAGAAGACCGGCGCCGCGCGAGGGATCACCACTTTCTTGACGCCAAGCTCCGCGGCCAGCGCTCCTGCGTGCATGGCGCCGCCGCCGCCGAACGCGACGAGGGTGAAATCGCGCGGATCGTATCCACGATTGATCGAGACGAGCTTGAGGGCGTTGATCATATTGTTGTTGGCGATTCGCACGATGCCGCGCGCCGCCTCGATCGCGCTGACTCCGAGCTTCTGGGCGATGCGGCCAAGGGCTGCCTCCACCGCATCCATGTCAGCCTTAATCTCGCCGCCGAAGAAATAGTTCTTGTTGATGCGGCCGAGCGCGATATTGGCGTCGGTCGTCGTCGCCTCGCCGCCGCCGCGGCCATAGGCCGCTGGACCTGGAAGAGCGCCCGCCGATTGGGGTCCGACGTGCAGTTTCCCGAAGTCGTCGATCCAGGCGATGGAGCCGCCGCCATTGCCGATCTCGACCACGTCGACGACCGGCACCATGACGGGGTAGCCCGACGAGAGGCGGCTCCGCTCGATCCAATAGTCGGTCATGATCCTGACGTGACCGCCCTCGATCAGCGAGCATTTGGCGGTCGTACCGCCGATGTCGAGCGCGAGAACGTTGGGCTCGCCGATGATGCGGCCGAGTTCGGCCGCGCCCCAGAATCCGGACGCTGGTCCGGACTCGACCATGGTGATCGGAATGGCCTTGGTGGCGGCGAGCGAGTCGACGCCGCAGTTCGACTGCATGATGTAGAGCTGGCCGCGGTTGCCCAGGCCCGCGAGACCGCGCTCCAGGCTATCGAGGTAGCCCTCTGCGATGGGCTGAACATAGGCTGAAAGCACAGTCGTGTTGGTGCGCTCGTATTCGCGCCACTCGCGGGTGATCTGATGCGAAGCGACCACCGAGACCTCGGGCCATAGTCGACGCACTTCGGCGGCGAGCGCCTGTTCGTGCGCCGGATTGGCGTAGGCATGCAGGAGGCAGATCGCGATCGCCTCAACACTCTCGGCGCGAAAGTCGTCGAGAACGGCGGGCAATCCCGAGAGGTTCAGCGGCGCCGTCACCTCGCCGCGATAATTCATCCGGCCCGGCGTCTCGCGACGCAGATGGCGCGGCACAAACGGCTTCGGCTTCTCGTACATGAGATTGAAAAAGTCCGGACGATTGCCGCGGGCGATTTCAAGCACGTCGCGAAATCCTTCGGTTGTGATGAGCGCAGTTTTGACGCCTTTCCGCTCGGCAAGAGCGTTGATGACCACGGTGGTGCCGTGCGCGAAAAAGGCGACCGACGAGACATCCACCTTGCCTTTTGCGAGGACAGTGAGAACGCCCTTTTCGAAATTCGGCGGCGTCGTGTCGACCTTGGCGGTGCGGATCGACTGTCGGCCAGTCTCGTCATCCGTCTCGAAGTACACGAGATCGGTGAAGGTGCCGCCGACGTCGGTGGCCACGCGAACGGTGCTGGTCATTGTCGAACATCCCTGACTGCCGCCCTCGCAGTTCCGGCAAGCCGCGCGGCGAGGAGCGCGGCCGCGGCGAGGGGCGAAAGGCTTTCAATCCTCGCTATGCGATCGGGCGCGTAATGGCCGGAGACGTCGAGAAGGTTGACAGTGCCGATGATCGCGTCAGCGAACGCGACCGGCAAGTTTGCGACCGACTCGCAGCCAAGCGAGCGGATCAGTTCATGATCCGGGAAAACTCGACGATCGCTTCGATCGTATTGGCGACGAACATCTTGCGTTCCTCTACAACGGTGCGCGACCACAAGCCGAGGGGCAAGGGTTTGGCTGCCGGTGACTGGATATTCGTTGGGGTGGCTTGAATGAACACGCTGCGATTGGCCGGTCAGCGGATCGAAGGTCATGACCATGAAAAGCCTGGCGCCGACTTCCTGGCGAAAAGGGCCTTGCAAAGCGAGGAGCGTCGTGCCCGGTTGTTCGCGGGCGGCAAGGGCCGCAAGAAACGTCGGCCAAATCCGCTCCATCATGGCGACGCCTCCTGCCCCGTCAAACCGCTCGGCGGCGGACCTCCTCAGGCAGCCGTCAATCTGTCGTCTTGGCTTCAGGATCTTCGGCGCCTAGTCTCTTCCGGGCGCCGTCGTCATGCAAGCGTCTTTGTCAGGAGCACCTGTCGATGGAATCGGGTCGTCGAACGTCGTCACGCCCAGCCGGCGCGAGGCCAGGGGACGGGAGAAGCAAGCGCGCCGCCTCGGCGAAATCGAACCTCGGGCCGCCACGCGACTTCATGGGATACGGGCGCAATCCGCCTCATCCGGGGTGGCCGGGAGAAGCGCGGATTGCGGTCAACTTCAACCTCAACGTCGAGGCGGGTGGCGAGCGTTGCATCCTCGAAGGCGACAGCTCTTCAGAAAGCATCTTGAGCGATACCGGCTATGGCGCCTACGAGGGGGCGCGCAGCCTCATGGTGGAGTCTTCGTTCGAATACGGGCCGCGCGTGGCCTGTTGGCGGCTCATCCGCATATTCAAAAAGTTCGATGTGAGAATCAGCGTGCTCGCGGTTGTCCGCGGGTTGCAGCGCACCCCGGAGCTTGCGAGAGCGCTTGTCGAGGAGGGCCACGAAATCGTGAGCCATGGCTGGCGCTGGATCGACTATACGAAAATGGACGAAGGGCAGGAGCGTAAGCACGTCGCGCTCGCAACCGAGGGGCTTGCCGAGCTGACCGGCCAAGCTCCGGTCGGATGGTTCGGCGGGCGCCCGAGCGTCAACACCCGCCGGCTCTTGGTCGAGCACGGTGGGTATCTCTACGATCGCGACTATCTCGGCGACGAGCTGCCGTTTTGGGTCGAAGTCGGCGCACGCAAGCATCTGATCGTGCCCTATTCGTACGAGACCAACGACAGCAGGTTCGATCAGAACAATGGATTCAGCACCGCGGACGAATTCGCCCGCTATATGATCGACTGCTTCGATCTGATGTACGAGGAAGGCGCCGATGAGCCAAAGATCATGAGCGTAGCGCTGCATGACCGCCTTATCGGACGCCCCGCTCGGGCGCTCGGCCTCATCAAGTTTCTCGATTACGCAAGACAGCATGACCGCGTGTGGTTCTGCACCGGGCGGGACATCGCCGAGCATTGGCTCAAAGAGCACCCGCCATGAGACGACGCCTATGGCTGGGCCTCAATCCTCAGCCTCTTCGGCGTCGACTTCGGCGGCGCGAAAGCGGTCGCGAAATCTGGCTTCCTCGTCGCTCACGACCGGAACGGCGGCGAGCAGGCGACGGGTATAGTCGCTCTGCGGCGTGGCGAAGATAGCGTCGGCCAGGCCGCTTTCGACCAATCGTCCCTTCTCAAATACGCTGACGCGGTCGGCGATCCCGCGAACGACCGCCAAGTCATGGGTGATGAATGCATAGGTAAGCCGATGTTGATGACGAATCCGCATCAAGAGTTGCAGGACGCGCGCCTGCACGAGAACATCGAGCGCCGAGGTCGGCTCGTCGAGAACGATAAGCTCAGGTTCGCAGGCCAGCGCGCGCGCAATCGCGACGCGTTGCCGCTCTCCGCCGGATAGGCCGTGAGGAGAGCGGAGCGCATAGTCGGCAGGAAGGCCGACTTCGCCTAGCAATTCGGCGACGCGCTTGCCTCGCTGCGCTTTCTCGCCGATAGCGTGAACGTCGAAGGCGAGCCGAATGGATTGACCGACGGTCCGGCGCGGATTGAGCGCTGAAAGCGGGTTTTGCTGGATGAGTTGAATGGCGCGCTTAAGCCGAAGCGGCCGGCGCGGCGCGCCCAGGATTTCGCCCTTGAAGCGCACCGATCCGGAGGTCGGCTCAAATAGTCCGAGGATCAGGCCGCCGAGAGTCGACTTGCCCGAGCCCGATTCGCCGATGATCGCGTGACACTCGCCGTGGTCGACTCTAATCGACACATCTTCAAGCGCGATCACTTCTCCACCGGCTGAGCGAAACCGCTTGGTGACGCCTTCTACCGAAAGGAACGCTTCGCTCATGCGCTTGCCAGCGACGGTTCCTCGCAACCCTCATGCTCGATCAGGGGGTCGGCGAACCCGGGGATAGTCTCGGGAACGTCAGGAATTCCTCGTTGGTCCAGCCGGGGAATGGCCGCCAGCAGCGCCCGGGTGTATGGGTGACGAGGGTCGGCGAACAGTTGGGCGGTGGTCGCGTGCTCGACGATCCCGCCGCGATAAATGACATAGACGCGGTCCGCGAACTCGCGCACGACACCAAGATTGTGCGAAATGAACATCACCGAAGTCCTGCGGCGTCCGATTAGATCGTTCATCAGATGGAGCGTGCGCGCCTGAACCGTCACATCGAGGCTGCTGCCAGGCTCATCGGCCACGATGAGATCCGGATCGTTGATAAGCGCAAGCGCGATCATCACGCGCTGGCTCATGCCGCCGGACAATTGAAAGACATACGAGCCAAGGACCCGGTCGGGCTCGTGAAGATAGACGTCCGCCAGGGCGACGCGGGCGCGGCGGAGAGCTGCAGCAGTCGAGATCGTCGGATTGCGACGCCGCAGCACTTCTTTGAATTGGTCGCCGATGGTGAATGTCGGATTAAGCGCGGACACGGCGTCCTGGAAGATCATCGATACGCGATCGCCGCGTGACTCGCGTATGAAGGATTGGTCGCCGAGAATTTCGCGCAAACCCAACCGCACCGATCCGCTAACAGCGACGTCACGCTCTTCCTGCAGCAGGCCGAGAACCACCCGCGCGATTGTCGACTTGCCCGATCCTGATTCGCCGACGAGCCCAATCTTCTCGCCGGGCCGCACATGCAGAGTGACGTTGCGCAGCGCTTCGAACGGTCCGGTTGGGCTTTGAAAGGTCACCGAGAGACTACGCACGGCGAGGACGGCGGCCTTGCGCTCATTGACCGTCGCGGCGCTAGCGGGCGACATCGGCAGCCTCGCGCAGGCCGTCGCCGAGCAAATTGAACCCCATCACCACGATAAGGATTGCAATAGCCGGAAAGACCGTCAGCCACCAAGCGTCAGGCATGTATTTGGCGCCATCGGCGACCATCGAGCCGAGATCGGGCGTCGGCGCCTGGGCGCCGAGGCCAAGAAACGACATTGACGAAGCGATGAGAATGACGAAGCCGACGTCGACCGTCATCTTGGTGAGGATCGACGGCATGCAGTTCGGCAGGATTTCGCGAAAGAGAATGTGCGGCAGACTGGCGCCGACAATCTCCGCCGCCACGACATAGCCCTCTTGCCTCTCGGCGCGCGTCAGATTGTACGTAAGGCGCGCGTACCACGGCCACCACATCGCAGTGATCGCTATCATTCCGTGGATCGCGCTCGGCTCGAGAAAGCCGGTGATCGACATCGCCAGAACGAGCGGAGGAATCGAGAGAAAGACGTCGGTCAAACGCATTAGGCCGTAGCTCCAGGCCGGCCCGAGATAGCCGGCGAGAAGGCCGACCACGACACCGATCGGCGTTGCGATCGCGAGAACCACGATCGCCATTTCGAGCGATAGACGGTAGGCGTAGATGAGGCGGGTGAGCAGATCGCGGCCGATCGTGTCGGTGCCCAGGAGAAAGCGTCCGCCGGGCGGCGCGCCCATCGCGCCGAAATCGCCGATGGGTCCGGCATGGCTCGGGTAAGGCGCAATCCAATCGGCGAAGAGGGCGGCTAAAACCACCAGCGCCACCAGAGTCAGACCCGTCATCGCCATAGTGTCGCGACGGAAAGCGCGCCATCCCGGCGAATCCGCGAACCACGTCATGCTCGTCCGCCCGCGAAGCGTATGCGTGGGTTGACAACCGCCACCAACAAATCGACCGCAATATTGGCCACAAGGAAGGCCGCCGCGATGATGAGCACCGTGCCGACGATGGCGTCGAGGTCCTTGTGCAGGATGACCTCGACGCCGTAGCGTGAGAGGCCCGGCCAACCGAATACGCTCTCGACCAGGAACGCATTGCCGAGCAGCGCCGCGATATCGAGACCGAGGATCGTGAGAACGGGGACCAGCGCCGGCCGGAACGCATAACGGTTCGAGATGCGAGCCTCGCGAAAGCCGTAAGCGTGGGCCATCTCGATGAAGGGCTTGCGATAGGTCTCGACCATGCTCGCACGGGTCAGGCGGGCGGTTTGTCCGATACCCGCCATGGCGAGTGCGAGCGCCGGCAGCGCCAGGTGATGCAGAGAATCGATGAGCGTCTTGCCGTCGCCGGCGAGAACGGAATCGATAACGAAGAAGCCGGTGATTGGCGGAGGCGGTGGGAGGCTTGCAGCGAGGCGGCCCTCGATCGGAAACAGGCGCCAAAAATAGGCGAAGACCAATTGCAGAATGACACCCCACACAAAGGCCGGAGTCGAGACACCCACGATCGACCCGACTCGACCGAGATGGTCGCCCAAGCGTCGCCTGTAACGGGCGGAGAGGACGCCAACGGGAATGCCAATTAGCACGATCATCGCCGCCGCCGCGAAGATGAGTTCGAGCGTCGCCGGCAGATACTGCGCGATGTCCTGCCGCACCGGCCGGTTGCTGTAGAGTGAGTTCCCGAGATTGCCGCGCGCCACCTCGCGCACGTATTCCCAGTATTGTACAGGGATCGGTTGGTCGAGATGGCGCTCGCGTCGCAACGCCTCAACCTGCGCCTCGGTCGCGTTCGGGCCGAGAGCGATCCGGGCCGGATCGCCTGGAATCACGCGGGCGACCACGAACATGAGCATCGACACGCCCGCCAGCACCACGAGCGAGGCGGCCAGGCGATGGATCAACGTCCGAACGAGCGGCGACATTGGCGTTGGTCATCTGCGGCGGATGACGCGCGGCAGGGGCCGCGACTCGTCGAACGCGCCAAATGGTTTCGCCATCGCTACTTGAGCATTTCAACCAGCCGGAATTGAAGTCCGTACTCTTCTGCCGAGAACCGCTTCGAATCGTCCTCGAACGGCGGCAGCCTGAAAGTGTTGAGGCCAACGAACACGCCGCTCACTTCACTGGCGAAGATTGCCGGGGCGACCGCGTCCAGACGGGCGTCCAGCTGCTCGTAGATCGCCTTTCGCTTCGCGATATCGGTCTCCGCCCTTCCGGCGTCGAGCAGCTTGTCGGCTTCGGGGTCGACCAGATGGGACGCCGACTCCCAGGTCGGAGGCGACTTGGAGCTGTACATGTTGTAGAGGATCGAGTCGGGATCGGGCGTCGGCGCGTCGATGTAGACTTCGGAAAGCGACGGCGTACTGTCAACCTTGGTCACTTGCTGGGTATAGAGCGTCCACGGAGCCCCCTTGATGGTCGTCTGAAAGCCGAGCTGATCGAAGTTCGCCTTCATGAGCAACGCGATCTTCTCCTCGGCAGGAACCTCGGTGATCCAAGTGATGTCGATCTCGCGCTCGTCGGGCGTCTTATACTTGCACTTGGCGAGATAATCCTTGGCCTTGCCGATGTCTTGACCAAACAGGGGCAAGCTGGCGTTGAAGCCGAACTCGCTCCTGCCGATGGGTCCGCTGGCTGGCGACGCGGCGGAAACCTTGTCGGTGACCTGCGCGAGTTTGATCGCAGTTGCGTAGTCGAAAGCGTAGGTCAAAGCCAGGCGGCAGTTCAGGTCGTCGAGCGGCGGCTTCTGAGTATTCATGTGCAAGAAAAGGATGTTGGAGCCGCGGTCGGCCAAGAGGTGCGTGTCGCTGCGGCCGGCGAGCGCCCGCATCACCTCAGGCGGCAACCATTGCGAGGTCATGTCCTGCTGGCCGCTGGCCACGAGCTCGCGCACGGTTGCGGGCTGAAGTCCGTAGCGGATGCGCACCTTGTCGGGCGCGCTCGAGGGAACCCCGAGAAAGTAGCCGTCGAACTTCGCCAAGTTGGTTTCGCTCTCCGGCACGTGGCTGACCAGCATATACGCGCCCGAGCCGGCGTCGTGGCCCGAGAGATACGCTTCGCCATAGTCGCCCATATCGCCGAACTTGCCGTCCGCCTTATGTGCGAGAAGGAATATTGAATCGAGGACCGGCAGTCGGACCAGCGCCCCGAGGAACGGCGCGTAAGGGCCGGTCAGGGTGAATTTCACCGTTTGAGGATCGACCGCCGTCACGCTCGCGACGCGATCGGCGAAGAGCGGCGAGTTTCCCTTGCCCAAGGCCATCAGTCTCTTGAAAGAGAAAACCACGTCGTCCGCCGTCATGACATGGCCGGAATGGAATTTAATGTCCGGACGCAGCGTAAAAACGTAGTCATTGCCGTCGATCTTCCAACCGGTGGCGATGTGGGGCGCGACTGGCGTCCCATTCTGGCCGGGGACGACCAGAGCGTCATAAAGGTTGAACGCGAGCACTGATCCGATGTAATCGATGCCCTTGTCAGGATCGGCCTCGCCAGGCGCCGAAGCATCCAGTCTGAACACGGTCTCTGCGTACAAAGGCGTCGCGTGGACCAAGAATGTCGCTAGCGCCGCCCTGCTCAGAAGCGTCCGATACAGGGCCATTGTAGAAACTCCCGAATTCAACGTCGGTGGTGAACCGGGCCTTGTCGATCGAACGGCGGGCCAAAAATCCTTCCGGCCCCACGCGCCGCGGCAAGCGCTTTCCTGATATTGAGCTTGCCAATTCGTTTGCGCAAGCGGCGGTCCATCTTCTTGACGCGCCGCACGTCGACGATTCCGGCGAACAGCCACGTCCATCACGGAGGCCGATCACCGCCATTATCTCTCCGTAACTTGAGATTGCGGCTCTCGATCAGCGAATGCACGACCTACACGGCTACGTTCGACCAGCACTCGGCGGCATATAAAGAGGCTGGCGCAGAGGGAGTCGGCGTCTGGGAATAGAAACACGGCGCTGCCCGAAATCATCGGGGTGATCACAATGCCATCAGGGTTCTTGTCATTGGATGGTCTGGGGCGCACAGGCCCTCGATAACATTGAAATGATGTTTCTCTGGCTCTTCGACCAGGCCGACTCTGGCGCCAAGCCCCGTCCAGATATTGGCGAGAAGCGCGCTCTGGCGGATGAATTCAGGGCGCTCGGCGGCGCCGACCCAGCACGTCAGGTCGATGTCAGGCAGAGGTTCGTGCAAAGCTGGGCTTTGCGCGAACGCTTCGCTGGCGTCCAGACAAAGCGTGACGTTCATCGCCGTCTTCAGCAGCGGCCGCAGGTCGTGCAGGCCGGAGATCGAAACGACTTTCCTGATCCGCAGCCGCAGCTCTAGCGCAAGCGGCGAGGGCGACGTAACCAACTGCGTCACGAGATGCCCTCCTGCGGAATGTCCCGCAAGATGGATCGGGCCGCACGCCTCGCTGGCTGCAGCGGCGATCGCCTGGGAAATCTGCCGCGTGATTTCAGAAATGCGCGCGTGCGGGCAGAGTTCGTAAGATGGCATGACGACGGCGAAGCCATGTTCGAGCG
>JAFAHO010000085.1 GCA_019237205.1 Hyphomicrobiales bacterium | reverse complement strand
CGCGATCTCGGCGCGGAACTCGGCGACCTCAGCGGCATGCTTTGGCGAAGCCGTGAGATTGTCGCGCTCTCCGGAATCGCGCTCGACGTCATAGAGCTGGTCGGGATCGGCCGGCGAATGGATGAACTTGAGCGCGCCGCGGCGGATCATCACGATCGGCGCGATCGCGCCCTCGGCGAGATATTCGCCGATCGCCTCGTCGTGGCCCTGGCGTCCGGCGAGATGGGGCGCAAGGCTCCGCCCGTCGATCGAGGACAAGAGCGCGGCGGCGTCTCCGCCGGCAAGATCGACGAGCGTCGGCAGAATATCGACGAGCGACACGCTCGCGCGGATGCGGCGCGGCGCGAAGCGCGCCGGGCTCGCGACCACGAGCGGCACGCGGCTGGCGCCTTCGAAAAAGCTCATTTTGTACCAGAGGCCGCGTTCGCCAAGCATTTCGCCATGGTCGCTCGAGAGGATGACGATCGTGTCCTCGGCGAGGCCGCTCGCCCTGACGGCAGCCATGAGCCGGCCGAGAATGTCGTCGACATAAGAGATGGCGCCCAAGTAGGCGTGGCGCGCGTTGCGCGCCTGAGCCTCCGTCACCGGCTCGGCGTCCATTGCGCAGACGTGGCGAAGACGGCGCGAATGAGGATCGAGCGCCGCGAGAGGAACCGGCGGCCCAGGCGGATCGATGTCCTCGTCCCGGTAGAGATCCCAGTAGCGTTGCGGCACGGCGAACGGGTCGTGCGGGTGGGTGAACGAAGCGACGAGCAGGAAGGGCCGCAGGTCCCTCGACCTCGCCATATCGAAGATCGCGCGTTCGGAGGCGAACGCGACCTCGTCGTCGAAGTCGAGCTGGTTGGTGCGCACGCAGACGCCCGCCTCGGCGACCGAACTCATGTTGTGATACCAGCTCGGCCGCTCGTTGGGGCGGTCCCAGTCGGGCGTCCAGCCATAGTCGGCAGGGTAGATGTCGGTCGTCAGCCGCTCTTCGAAGCCATGCAGCTGGTCGGGACCGCAGAAGTGCATCTTGCCGGAGAGGATGGTGCGATAGCCCCGAAGCCTGAGATAGTGGGCGAAGGTCGGGATGTCGGGGGAGAACTCTGCCGCGTTGTCGTAGACGCGGGTCCCCGAGGGCAGGCGCCCCGCCATGAAAGACGCCCGCGAAGGCGAGCACAGCGGGCTCGCGCAATAGGCGCTCTCGAACACGACGCCGTTTCTCGCAAGCTCCAACATGTTCGGGGCCAGAGTGAGCGGATGGCCATGGATCGGCAGGAACGCCGGCGCCATCTGATCGGCCATGAAGATGAGGATGTTTGGCGCACTGGCGGTCATCGCTTCGTCCTTGTCGGCTTGCTGGTCGGTTTGCTGGTCGGCTTGTTGGCGGCTTTCGTTTGCGGCTTGTGCTCCGGCTGCTGCGGAGCCCGCGCTCGCGCCCACTCCCTTTCAATCACCGGGACGAGCTTGGCGTCATAGACGCCGACCGGCCATAACGCGCGAAAATTCTCCGTTGCAGCCGCCGCTTCCGCGCTCGTCAGCCCGATTGAGGCGGTCGCCTCGGCGGCGACGGCGGGCCGCAGGAGAAAATCGATCAGCGCCGACGCCTCTTTCGGATTCGGGGCGTCGCGCGGCTCGGCAAGCGCGTCGATCGCAATCGGACCGCCCTCTCTCGGCTCGACGAAGCGAATGTCGAAGCCGGCGCCGCCTTCGTGGCTGCGGCGGGATGCGATTTCGGCCTGCGCCGCGTCGCCGAACGTCAGGCAGACGGCGCCTCCGGCGATCGCGGTGATCGGGTCGCGCGAAATCGGCAGGCGCACCGCGGCGCGCGCGCGAATGATCAGGTCGGCCGCCGCCGTCACGTCGCGTTCGCGAAGGGCCGACGGATTGATTCCGAGCAGGCGCCATGCCGCGACAAACATCTCGTCGCGCGCGTCGGGAAGCGCGACGCCACAGTGAGCGAGCTTCTGCGCGACGTCCGGCGCGAGCGCGGCTGACCAGGAGTTCGGCGCGCCGCCGAGCAGCGGCGGCGCTTTCTCGGAGTCGTACATGAGGCCGGTCGCCGACCAACCCCAGGCGATCGCGTAGACGCCGGCGATGTCGTAAGACGCAAGCTTCGCCGCGACTTGCGGCGCCACGCGCCGCGCGTTCGCAATCTGCGCCTTTTCGATTTTGCGCAGCTGCCCCTCGGCGATAGCGCGGGCGAGCGCCGGCCCGGGCAGGACGACGACATCGTAAGGCGACTCCTTCATCATGGTAGGAATGCGCTGAACGTCGCCATAGGCGTCGTATGCGACCGCAGCGCCGCTTTCACGCTCGAACTCGCGGAGGGTCCTGGGAGTGAAGGAGCCGGACGGCGCCAGCAGCCGCACGATTCTCTGCGCCGGCTTCGCGGGCGGCGCGAAGGGCGAGGCCTCGAGTCCGCTCGCTCCTTGCGCGATGACGAGGGCGAAAAGGGCGGTCAGCATGGCGCCGGCGCCGCCGCCGCTTGAGCGAGGCGCGCCAGAGCTGCGTCGAGGGTGGCGTCGCTCTTGGCGAAGCAAAAGCGAACGACGGTGCGGATCGCCTGCGTCTCGTAGAAAGCGGAGATCGGGATCGCTGCGACGCCGTGCGTTTCCACGAGCCACCGGCAGAAGAGCGCATCGTCGTCCCAGCCAAGCGGCGCGATGTCGACCCCGAGGAAATAGGTCGCCTCGCTCGGCAGGACGGTGAAGCCGAGTTCGGCGAGGCCGGCGGCGAAACGGTCGCGACTCCGCTGGAACCGCGCGCGCATCGAGAGGAAATAGTCGTCGTTCTTCATCAGGCCATAGGCGACGGCGCTCTGGAGATTGGGCGGCGTCGTGAAGGTGATGAACTGATGCGCGCGCCCCAGCGTCTTGAGGATCGGCGGCGACGCGCAGACGAAGCCGACCTTCCATCCGGTCAGGGAGAAGATCTTGCCCGCCGATCCGATCTTGACCGTCCGGTCGCGCATGCCCTCGATCGCCATCATCGATTGATGTCGGCGCCCGTCGAACGTGAGGTGCTCCCAGACCTCGTCGCAGACCGCAATCGCGTCGTGCTTCAGGCAGTATCCGCCGATCAGCGCGAGCGCGTTCTTATCGTGGACAACGCCGACGGGATTGTGGGGATTGTTGAGGAGCGCGACCTTTGTCCGGTCCGAGAAGGCGGCCTCGAGTTCCCTCTCCTCGATCGTCCAGCGGGGCGGCCGCAACGTCACAAGTTTCGGAATGGCCCCGGCACGCCGCACCAAAGGCAAATACGCATCGTACATCGGCTGGATGAGGACGACCTCGTCGCTTGGCTCGATTAGGGCCAGGAGCGCGCCGGCCAACGCCTCCGTCGCGCCGGACGTCACCATCACTTCCGTGCCCGGATCGAGTTCGAGACCTTGGAAGCGACGGTAATGGTGGGCCACCGCTTCGCGCAGTTCGGGCAGCCCCAGCATCGGAGGATATTGGTTCCAGCCGTTGAGGACTGCCTCGGCGGCCTTGGCGCGGACGTCTTCCGGCCCCGGATCGTCGGGAAAGCCCTGACCGAGATTGACCGCCTCGTGCTCCCGGGCGAGGCGCGACATCGCCTCGAATACGCTGGCGCCGATGTCGCCGAAGACCGAATTCATTGCGGGCCGATTGTCACCGGTCGGAACAGGCCGTCTTGGGTAGGGCGTGGACGATGCCCGGTCAAGCGGCGGCAGGCGGATTGATGAATGGCGCGGTCCTCGCTAGAGAGCGCGGGCAGGGACGTGATGACACTGATGAAGACGTCGGCGTTAGGTTTCCAGCGCTGCTATCGGCTGACGCCCGACCGGGGACCGGCAGACGAAGTCGTTTCGCAGCTGCGGATCGACGGCGCCGCCTTGAGTCAAACCGTGCTGGCGCCTTATTCGGTCGGGCTCCGCTATCTCGTTGTACCGGCGGGGGCGAGCGACGTTGCGATCACAGGCAACGATTTTCGTGTCGAGAGGCTCGGGCTGCTGCCCTCGCTCTGGGCGCGGTTGCGCCTGGCGCTGCTGTTCAAAAAGAAAAAATACCTGAAGTACGAGGAATTTTCAGTTTTCTCGATCGGCCCGAAACCCGAGCGCAAGCGTTTTACCAGCTTCAACCAGGATATGCTCAAGATTGGGGTCGGGATCGATAGCGACCTGATGGTCAGGCATCCGGAGGTTCTGGCCGGATGGTCCGCAGATGACTCGGGCAACGGCGCGGTCTCACGTCCTGAGGGGCCGAACTCCATCGCGGTCGTTGTCCACGTCTATTACGACGACGCTTGGCCGGATATCGCCGGCGCCCTGAAACGACTGTCAATTCCCTTCGATCTGATCGTCACGACGGTCCCTGGGCGCGAGCGCCTGATCGAGGCCGTCCGCCTCGATTTTCCTCACGCGGACATCGAGACGATGGAGAACCGCGGGCGCGACGTGCGCCCCTTTCTGGTCCTGCTGGAACGAGGCCGGCTCGATCGGTATCTATATGTCTGCAAGGTTCACGGCAAAAAATCGAGCGACGGGCGCAAGTCCTACATGGGCCTGCTGTGGCGACGCAGGCTGCTGTTCGATGTTTTGGCGGCGCCCGGTCTTGCCGTCGCGATCGTCGAACGGTTTGAGGGCGACCCCTCGATCGGCATGATCGGCCCCCGCGTTTTTCGCATGCCGAGCGAACTTTACCCCGAAGAGCTCTCCTGGTCGACCAATCGGCCGATGGTGCTGGAGCTTGCCACGCGAATGGGCGTTCCGACCGAGCGGTTTAGACTGGATTTCTTCGGAGGAACGATGTTCTGGGTCCGACCGGACGCGCTTCGCCCCTTGCGAGAGCTCAGCCTCGCTGACGCGTTTCCGCACGAGAGCGGGCTGCTCGACGGCGGACTTGAGCACGCGACTGAGCGGTTGTTCGCGACGTCGGTCGTAAGGGCTGGGTATAAGCTCGCCAACAGCGACGCCTTTGGAGTCTCCGACGGCGAGCGGCCTCGCGCGACGCGCGACGAGGCTGCGTCGGTCCAGCCCCGGTGACGTTTGGGCGGACCGCCCGGGCGGCTTCCACACCCAGTTGTTCAACGGCCTTGTCATCATTCTCGCCTTGCTGGGCATCGTTGGAATCGAAGGGCGTATCGGTGGGGAGGGGCTCTCCGTGCCGAGAGGGAGCTCTCCGTGCCGAGAGGGAGCTCATAAGCACAATTCGTAATGTTCTCTGTAGCTTACCTAATATTGGGTTTGTTTCGCCAAAATCGGTTAACCATACACATAATAAATAAGTATATCTATGCCTTTCTTTTCGGCTTCTCGCGACAGCGTCGATCATCAAAGCTGCGGATCGCAGACTTGCGTCTCGATAGCGCCCGTCGCTCGTACCGCTCAAAGGCGGCAAGTTCGGAAACTCTGTCTTCGACGATGGCGGCAAGCTTTTCATTGTCCTCGAAAGGCTCCAGGTCAATCTTCTCCTCGATCTCGTCGATTTCGAATGGGGCGCCCCGGAAGCGCTCCATCCGGTCAATCCTCTTCATCAGTTGGTGTTGCAGTCTCAGAGCTTGGAGCGGTTGGTACTTGGGGTCGGCCAGCAATGCTGTGATCAAGCGCCTACGACAGCCGCGCACGCGATTGAGATCGACCTGGGCCTCGGCGATCCGCCGCGCTCGGTCCAGCGCTTCAGCGTCTGCATTAGGGCCCGCAATCCTGCGCGCCATAACCTCCGCGAGCGGTCCGAGCGCAGGATCCGTCAGAACTGAGACATTCAAACCATGGCGCAACGCGTTTTGCGCGGAACGAGCCTTTCCTCGCGCGGTCTTCGGCCCAGTACTCGATTTTGCGTTGGCGTGATTTGCGCGGCGTTGGCGGTGAGTGGTCAAGTCAGCGGCCCTCCGCTCACCTCCCCGGTTTCGACGTTTTGGAACTCCGCGTCCTGGACTTCATCGATCGCTTGTCGCACCGCGGCACCAAGCGTTTCCCGGTGACGATCAATTTCGCGTAGCGCGTTGTTGCGACGCGCCTCTGCGCTTGCGAGCATGCGGTCGAAGCGTTCGAAGGTGTCGATCTTGCTCGAGAGGGCCTCCGCCATGACGTCCTCCATGCCAAGACCAGCCCTCTTGAGGAGCTGCTGAAACTCTTTGCGCGTCGCGTTATCGCCGCTCATCCACGTGGCCGCGAAGTCATAGAGCGAACCCATTGAACGAAAGCCAAGATCTGCTGCGACGCTCCGGACTCCCTCGCCACAGGCCACTCGCAACAGTCCAGCCCTCAGGCGGCGCAGGCGGAGAACTTCCCAGCTGAGGTCGATGACGTCACGCGCCAATATCTCCTCGATGAAGTCCCTCGGCTTCGCGGCGGCAAGAAACCGCGCCGTAAGCTTGTTGTAATCACTCTGATCCTCGCCAGGGAGTAGGGGCGCAGGAGCAATCCCCCCGGGCCAGCCCGGAGCGTCGAGGCTCTGTGGCGAGACAGATGTCGTTTCAGGCACTTTCCCATTCAGCATGACCACACCCATGGAATAAACAGTAAAGAACAATACTAGAACAAGGACGGCGGAGGAAGCGAAATCTTAGTCCTCGGTATCTCCAGTTGCATCCGCGCGGCTTAGGTCTCCTCGGATCCAAGAGAGCAGTATCGATGCCGGAACAAGCACTTAAGGCTGATAATGTCATCTACGCGACCGACCTTGCGCATCTACCGCTGACTCCGCCGCTTTCGTCGCCTCCGCCTCGCGTAAGCGCACTCCATTTCCCGGAAGAAATTCGATGCCGGCAGCTTCAAGCGCGTTCTGCACGTCGCGCAACGTTGAGGAACGGCTCGGCGGGACTCCATCGACGCTCTCGAACCGTTGAATGGTTGGAAGACTCACGTGCGCTCGTTCCGCGAGTTCTCGTGCCGTGATCTTCAGGCCAGCACGCGCCGCACGAATTTGAAAACCGGTAAGCATTTTGTTGACATCGTAGTGATTTCTCCTATATCATTCGAGATAGGAGGACAGTCGTTATAGATGCACTTGCTCTCTCTTAAGATCGAACATAGGTAGCACGTACTAGCTATCGACGGACCTCGATCGTGTGGCCTTCGAGGCACCAAATACCGACAGATAATGGAGAACTCTATGAAAATCAAACTGGATAGCCTTATCATGATTCCGCGTTCGACAACGGATCGCCGCGGCTTCATCGGCGGCTCGGACGCCAGGATCATCATGAGCCCCGACGAGGCGGCGCTGATCCGGCTCTGGAAAGAAAAGCGCGGCGAGGCCGAGCCGGAGGACCTGTCGGGCAATCTCACCGTCCAACTGGGCGTCGCCACCGAAGCGCTCAACCAGACCTGGTACGTGCGCAACACGGGACGGGCGGTCACCGACAACCAGCGCTGGGTTCGGCACCCTGTGCATCGATATCTGGCGGCGACCCTGGATGGGTTCGTCAACGACCTCGACGCAGTGTTTGAGGCCAAGTTTATGCTGCCCTGGTCGTTCTCCGAAGAAGCGGCCGCCGAAAAGCACATGGCCCAGCTGCAGCACAACATGTGGGTGACCAACGCCCGATCAGCGGTCCTCTCGATCATCACCGGCGGGGGCAAATGGATCGAGATGACCATACCCGCCGACGCCCTTTACCAGCACTTTCTGATCACTGCCGAGCGCCGGTTCTGGCGCTGTGTCCAGACCGGGGATACCCCGCGGCCCTACGGTGTTGAGCCGCCGCGGCCGCGGATCGAAGCGGTTCGCATCGTCGATATGAGCGAGTCCAATTCATGGGCTGAGTTCGCCGGCCTTTTCTGCGCCACCCGCTCCGCCTTCCTCGACCACGAGAGAGCCAGATCCGAACTCAAAGCCCTGATGCCGGAGGACGCGAAGGAAGCCTCCGGCCATGGAGTCCGGGCGAAGCGATCGAAGTCGGGCGCGGTCAGCTTTGATCTTCTCGCCGATCATGAGGAGGGGAGCCATGCAGCGGTCGAGTGAAACCATCGGGGCGATCGCCGGGGCGCTGGCGAAGGCTCAAGCCGAGCTCACCAATCCGGAGAAGTCGCTCACCGCAACCATTCGGGCGTCGAACCCGCGCGATCATGACCAGACCTTTCGCTATGCGGCGCTCTCGCAACCGTTCAGACCACGTCGATCGACAAGGAGGCTGGGCTGATCCGCCTCACCACCACGCTTGCCCATTCGTCGGGGGAGTGGCTGTCGTCGGAATGGCCGGTCTGCCCAATCAGCGAAACGACGGCGCCGCGTCGGATGGGGGCCGCCCTCACCTATGCGCGACGCTACGCGTTGTTCACCCTTGCGGGCATCGCGGGCGAAGACGATCTCGACGCGCCGGACCTTGCCGACGGCGCAAAAGCGGACGCCGCCGACGATGGCGGAGCCGGCCACAAAGTCGGCCTAGCCGCACAATTGCGGCCTGCCGATAGGCGGCCCGCGACGTCCGCTCTCACGCGCAGGGAGAAAGCCGTCCGTGCGGCTCGGACTGTTCTCGAGCCAGAGCCATCAGCAGCGCTGCGCGACGAATTGCTGGCCGCCATCGGCCAGCTGCAATCCGCCGACCAGGCCGCAGACTGGGTCCACAAGAGCCTTGCGGCCAAGAACACGCTGATCGACGCCGACGCCGACACCGTCGAAGCCAGCTTCCGTGAAAGGCTGGCGACAATAGAGTTTGCGTCAGAGGTTGCGTCGGCCGCACGTCCGGAAGAACCGCCGCCTGCGTCCCAAGAAGGAGCCGCTTCTCCGGTCGAGAAGCTTTTCCTTGCTCCGACGGACCCTGCCACGGCTCCGACTATCTTGCCCTCAATCCCCTACTCGCGGCGCCGTCGCATAACGGCGAAAACCATTCGCCTGCGTGACAAAGAACACTGCAAGTTCGTCGCCTGTCAGCCCTGTATCGTCTGCGGCCGGACGCCCTCCGAAGCGCATCACATTCGCTTCGCCCAACCGCGCGCGCTCGGCCGAAAGGTCAGCGACGAATACACGGTCCCGGTCTGCCGTCTCCATCATAGGGAGCTGCACGGTTACGGCGATGAAGCCTCATGGTGGGCCGGGGTCAGTATAGATCCGTTGCCCATCGCTCTCGAGCTGTGGCGAAGAACCCGCTTAGACTAGTGTCCGTCCATAAACGCTAAGCGCCTGAAATTATTTATGGAATCGCTGCTTTTGCGAGTGCAAGGCCCGACGGTTTCGGATAAGCTTTGGGATCAAGCCACTGATTCCAAAGGCGAAACCGCCACCGCCGGAGCCCGACAATGCGTCAGCAACGCACCGTCCAAGCCAGCCTATTCGATCTCTTCGCCGAGCACGAGATCGGCCGCGAGCTGAAGGCGATGTCGCAATGGCTGGATGAGCATCGCGAGCTCATCGGGCGGGCGGCCGAGGATCTGCGCCGACACGGCGTCAAGGAGACCGGACGAGAAGGCTTGCCGGCGGAGTCGGCCTTGCGCTGCGCGCTTCTCA
>JAFAHO010000391.1 GCA_019237205.1 Hyphomicrobiales bacterium | reverse complement strand
AAGGCGCTGGTCGACCTCGCGCAACGCCAGAACGCCGCCATCCGACGACAGCAAGCCGCCGTCAAACTTGACCTCGACGCGCTTGCCCGAAACAGGTGACAAACCAGGCAACGGCAACATAGGATCGTTCATGGCGGGTGCGGCCTCGCTGAAATCGCGTGAATCGGCTAGACAACCAAATTCTACACGAAATCAGCTATTTACGCCACACCCGCCAACCCGCAATGCATAATCCGGGCTAGCTCGATCAGGCCGACGTACATCTCTCGCGAATAGGTCCCGCCCCTTCGTCGCCTGAGTTTGTGCTTGGAGTTGGCCGCTCCCTCTGACTGACCTCTGAAGCCCTTGCCGCTCAACAGTACAAGTTCGACGAATCCATCTTCGCCGGCTCGACACCGTGCCGCGCGCCAGCGCGGTGTTGCACCGACATGCTCCAATCGGGTCGACAAGTCGCCCGACCGAACGACGCAATCGCCCAACTCCGTGTCGTGAGGGCTGCGCATATGCAGGTAGACGATGCAATCCGTGTCTGGCCGTAGGCGGGTCCCGAACCGTAGTACGGCACGCCGCTGGGACGCCCAGCAGCCCCAAGACTCCGGCTCCCACCACCCTGAAACGCGGCTCATGCGAGCCGTGACTAGCTTGAGGCCCCGGGCGTCCATCTCGGCTAGAGCCGCACCTCCGAGCGGCGCTACGGTGGCGGTCTCGAGGACGCAATGAGGCGCCCGATTCTTGAAGTCGATCTCTTTTGCAGCTGCGACTAATGCATCGAAGAACTCTTCTGTGAAGGTCCGCCAAGACTTCGGTTTGAACTCACGTTTCACTTTCGCAGACCAATCGGCGAGCGCCGTTCGATCCGAGAGAATCTTGCTAACAACTCGATAGCCGTCTTCGAGGTCGTGGGGATCAAAGTACAGAGAAAGGTGACCGCCTACTTCCGGAACTGATGTCGCGTTGCTGGCGACGCAGGGCTTGCCGAAAGCCAGGCTCTCGCTGATCGGCAAACCCCAGCCCTCCGCGAAGCTCGGATAGACTGTGAATAGGCAGTTCTCATAGAGCCAGGACAGATCGCCGTCCGGCAGCGTATTGTAGATATACAGCCTAGATCCGAGGTAATCAGATTTTTGAATGTATTTCCTCAGGTCCTCTACGTCCCAGCCCCATTTGCCGACCAGAACGAGATTGGGAATTTCGCCCTGAAACTCGCGGATCAACCTCTCCCAAATCCGGATGAGGTAGCTGTGGTTCTTTCGCACCTCGATTGTCCCGACGCATAGCACGAAGCCCCCGTCGAGCAGAAACGAAAATGCCTCGCCGTCGGTCTGCGAGTGGACTGAAGGCCCGAGCTCAGTCGCCAGCGGAGTTGCTACCACATCAAGGTTGAAATTGAGCTTCTCGCCCAGGTAGAGCTTGATCTCGTCGGCGACAAATTTCGAACTGGTGAGAAATCGATCGCTGAGACAAGCAATATCGTTGAAGCAGACACGGAAGGCCTCATTCGCGCCGTGATGCACATATTCCGGGTTGCGGGCCTGGATTAGATCGTGAATGAACGGGACGATCGCCACGCCCCTCTGCCGCAGAATGCGGAGCAGATCGAAATTATGAATGATCCAGAATGCGCCCGGGATAGCCAGGATATCTCCCCGGCGCGCATCAACTGGCTGTTTTGACGCTTCGATCGCAGATAGCATCTGGTCGAGAGATTTGCGGTCTGGCGTCCGAGTCAGCATTGTCTCGATCAGAGCATGGATCAGCAGCGCGCCGGGGGACAGAAGGCGTTTTTCGTCGTAGTCAGGAAGAACAAAGACGATGGAAACCTCTCCTGCCGAACGACTATAGCCTGTCGAATGAGCGATGAGATTTGCCGCGACCCGTTGTATGCCGCTGAGCGTGACGTTCCCCTTTACGTAGTCGATGAGGTCGGTAATGTCGAAATACACCGTCCTGACACCCGACACTGCGATGCCGAGCTTGTCTGACATCTCCGCGAGCTGATCCGGAGCCAGCGCGGCCAATTCAAGCAACGCGGGATTGTTCTCAGCGCGGCATTCGATCGAGCGGCTATAGGACGCAACAGCATCGGAGGTTCGTCCCGCGATCTTGAGCGCGTGCCCCCTTTGCAGGTGCACGTCAGGATCCCGCTCGTCCAGGCGAATGGCGCGCTCATACGCCTCAAGCGCCCCCGAGTAGTCGCCCGCGTCCTTACGGCAGTTGCCAAGCTGCACCCAGATCGCGAAGTCCGCCGGCTCGTTCTTGAGATGGCGCTCATAACACCGGTCCGCCTCGATCCAGTCACGTTTGTCCCGCGCCCGGTCGCCCGCTTCACGCCAATTCCTGATTTCGGCGTCGTTGTCGCGAGTCTCGTCGCCGCGCTGCTTCCCACTGCGCCCGAAGAAATTCATTCGCATGCTGCGCTCCTTGCCTGGCAGGATTTTTAAACAGGCATCAGAATCGAAGCAATGAATGATTAGACTCGGCTCAAGCGTCGAATCGTTCGCAAATTGTCGGAGGTCGAACGCTTCGGGTCGATACTGCCAGCTATCCTGCGCTCGCTCGCATACCCATGCGCTCGCGTCCCCTTTTCATGAGTATTTGCACCATTCCGGGTACGTTCTCGATTCGCAGTACAATCTCTTTTCGTCGGTCGCTGGCCAACACCTCGAAACCCGCATCGCCCACCAGCGCGTTAACTCCTTCGCCAATGCGCGCCAATGAACAGAGCGAAATTCATCCCGTTCGAGCGCCCTACCCCGCCTGTGTGCCCCCACGCCCGCCGCGGTCGCCGGGCTCCCGCCCATCAAAAACGGGCGGAGTTCAGCTGGCTTGGCGCGGGGCCATCGGGTGTATCCCTCACGCCGCGGCGGTCGCCGGCTCCCGCTCGCGAATCTCGTAGATGGTGAAGGCTTCGCTGACGCCGCGCAGCGACAATTGCCGGGAGCGTGTCCAGTAGCCCGCCTCGCCGACGAGACGCGCCACCTCAGCGCTCTCGACGATTGGCTGCGTCGCCAGGATAGCTGTGGGATCGGCGAGGCCCTGAACGCGCGAGGCGATGTTGACCGTCTGCCCGAAATAGTCCTGTCGATCATTGAGCGTCACCGCGAGACACGGACCTTCGTGCAGGCCGATGTTGAGGGCGAGGTCCTGGCTGCCTCGCTTGTCGTTGATTTTGCGCATCTCCTCGCGCATCCGCATCGCCGCGCGAATGGCGCGATCGGGGGCCGGGAAGGTCGCCATCACCGCGTCGCCGATGGTCTTGACGACCGCGCCGCCTTCGGCGGCGACCGCGGTCAGGAGCGCGCTGAAATGATGGCGGACGAGGTCGAAGGCCGCCAGATCGCCCACGCGATCGTAGAGCGCCGTCGAGCCCATGAGGTCGGTGAACAGGATCGTCAGATTGGTGATCCTGAACCGCTGCTCGGGATCGAGCATGGCATTGCGGTAGAGATCTCGGAAGGTCTGGTTGCTGAGCACACGTGTCGCGGTCAGGAACGGCCGGCGACGGTTCATCAGCGCACTCATCTCGGCGTTGTGGATCCACACGCCCGGGATGGTCCTGCGCCCGGACTTGTTTTCAATGGCGATGCGGATCGGGCCCGGTCTGAGATGATGCGTCGTGCTCTGCGCCGTCGCTTCGCTGAGCACGACCGACAAGCTGCGGCGCTCGGTGGTCCGCTCCCCGCTGACGTCAAGAAATACGGCAGTGTGAGTGACCGGATCAAAGATGATGCCAAACTCGGCCGGCAACGTCAGCGACATCGCCGCCTTCTCACCCGGCGCCAAATCCATGACGTCGAGCGTGACCTTGTTCATCTCGCCGTCGAGGTCGTCCGGAAACTCGATTCCGGAGCCCCAGAAGATCTGGCGCATGTACTCGGGCAAGGAAAGCGAGTCGGGATCGTGCGCCGCGATCCGCCGGATCTTCGGATTGACAGTGAAGGTGACTTCGACGAGTTCGTCGAGCGTCGGCGAATAGTCCGCCGCGCAAAGCGCGCATGCATATTCCGTGCGGTTGAGCGTCTTGAGCGCGGCGCCGGTTTCGAGAACGCCGCCGCAGCCTGGACAGAGTACGTTCCAGGCCATGTCGAAGAGGCCGATCCGCGCGGCGTGAACCAAGGCGCCGATCACCGGTTCTTCGCCGAGTTCATGGCTGGCGGCGAAGGCGAGCGGATTGATGCGGCACAGCGTCCGGTCCGGCCCGGTCTCGACCGCCGTCTTCAGAGCATCGGCGACGCCCGGATCCGCCGCTTGCCGCAGGAGTTCCCAGAGAGCCTTCGATTCAGCCATCGATTTCCTCCGCAATCGCGAGGGGCCTCGAACCGTAGCAATGATAAGGGCGCGCGCCCTCCCGCGTCAAAAGGCGAGCGGAATTCCGCGAGTCTGGCGCCCCCTCACGCGGCCGCGGCCGCCCGTTTCGGCTCGCGAATCTCGTAGATCGCAAACGCCTCGCTGACGCCGCGCAGCGACAATTGGCGGGAACTCGCCTTGTAGCCGGCCGCGCCGACGAGGCCCGCGGCTTCGGCTGCGTCCACGATCCGCTTTGTCGCCAGGATCGCCGTCGGGTCGGCCAGCTCCTGGACGCGCGAGGCGATATTGACCGAAAGGCCGAAATAGTCCTGCCGGTCATCGAGCATCACGGCGAGGCAAGGCCCCTCGTGCAGGCCGATGTTGAGCGCGAGGTCTTCGCTGCCGCGCTTTTCATTGATCCTGCGCATGGCCTCCCGCATCCGCATCGCGGCGCGCAACGCCCGGTCGGGCGTCGGGAAGGTCGCCATCACCGCGTCGCCGATCGTCTTCACGACCGCGCCGCCCTCGGCCGCGACCGCCGCCAGAAGCTCGCTGAAGTGGCTGCGCACAAGATCGAAGGCGGCAAGATCGCCGACGCGGTCGTAGAGCGCGGTCGAGCCCCTGAGATCGGTGAAAAGGATGGTGAGGCTGGTGATCTTGAAGCGCTGCTCGGGATCGAACGTGCCGCTCCGATAGAGATCGCGGAAGGTCTGGTTGCTGAGGAGCCTGTTGGCGGTGAGCACGGGTCGGCGGCGGTTGGAGAGACTGTCCACCTCTGGGGTGTGGACCCACAGGCCCGGCAGCGTCCGTTGGCCGGATTTGTTTTCGAACGTGATGCGGGCAGGGCCGGGCTGGACCTTCATCGAACCGAAATGGGCATGTGAGTCCGCGAGCACCACCGAAAGGCTCCGGCGTTCGCTCGTCTCATCGCCGGCGACCTCGAGATAAAGGGTTGAATGGGTCACCGGATCGAAGGCGATGATGAGGCCCTTTGGCAACGTCAGCGACATCGCGGCTTTTTCGCCCGGCTGAAGCTCCATCAGGTCAAGCGTCACCCTCTGGATCGCGGCCTCGAGGTCCTCAGGAACCACCGCGCCGGAACTCCAGAAGATCTGCCGCATGTATTCGGTCAGGCCAAGCGTGCTCGGATCATGCGCGCCGATGCGCCGGACTCTCGGATCGACCGTGAAGGTGACTTCGACCAGCTGGTCGAGGGTCGGCTCGCTATCCTGCACGCAGAACGCGCAGAAATAATGGTCGCGATTGATGCTCTTCAGGGCAACGGCCGATTCAAGCACGCCGCCGCAGCCGGGACAGAGCATGTTCCAGGACATGTCGAAGAGGCCGAGCCGCGCCGCATGAACGAGCGCTCCGATCGCCGCCTCTTCGTCGAGCCCATGCTCGGCGGCGAAAGCGAGCGGGTTGATGCGGTTCAAAGACCGGTCGGACCCGGTTTCGACCGCCGTCTTCAGCGCGTCGGTGACCTTCGGGTCCGCCGCTTGCCGCAAGAGCTCCCAGAGCGCCGTTGCTTCAGCCATCGCCGTTTCTCCGTGTCAGGAGCCTTCATGTAGGGCTCGCCTGGCGCCTTTGAAAGGCCCGGCAGTCTCTCAACTGCGAGAGGGCGCGCGCGGCGGCGCGCCCTCTCCTCACAGCATCGCCCACAATGGATTCAAACCGTTGCGCAGCGCTTTAAAGGCGGCGCTGCGACGGGCCGCCGTTCTACGCCATTTCAATCCGCGTTCCGACGCCGCCGTTGAGCAGCCGCTTCAGGTGATATTGGGCGAACGCGTCTCCCGGGGTTCGCCGATCAGCGCGGCGAAGGCGCCAGGGCTTGACCGCGGCCCTTGCAACGGGCCTCCTGATCCATCATGGCGCAGCACGACGACATCCGCGCGAACGAGGTCGCGGTCGACTGGCCCGAGCGGATCGACGCGGTCCTCGTCTTCATCGGCGTCATCCGGACGCCGTGGCCGACGCGCGCCGAGTGCCCACATCACGGCCGCCCCGATGGACCCCTCTGCCGGATCGAGGTCAGCCCGCCCTGGGACGCGGCGCTCGACGGGATCGAGGCTTTCGAGCGGATCGAGGTCTTTTACTGGCTTCACGAGGCGCGCCGCGATCTGGTGCGCCAGAGTCCCGGGAGAAACGGCCTGACCAAGGGAACCTTCGCCATCCGCTCGCCGGTGAGGCCCAATCCGATCGGAACGTCCATCGCGACGCTCGTCGCCCGCGAGGGCGCCATCCTCAAAGTCCGGGGGCTCGACTGCGTCGACAGGACGCCCCTCCTCGATCTCAAGCCCGACCGCTCGCAGTTCCGCTCCGATGCATCGCGATGATTGCGCGCCGGACCACAGCTTGCCGGGGCTCGATATATTCTATCGTAAACAACGATGGCGCCCAAGTCTCGGGCGTCCTGTTCGTACGAACATTCCCTTGTCTTTGTGATCTGCACTATAATCCGCTCGAAGAAACTTCAGGGCTGCAGGGACGGAGCTGAAGAGGGTGGCCGATGCCGGTGTCGTACTCGCCATGGCTGGTTGCGCTGTCGGTCGCGCTGGCGATCCAGGGCTCCTATGTCGGGCTGAGCTTTGCGATCCAGGTCGCCGGCGCCGAAGGCGCGCGCCAGCGGGCGCTTCTAGCGGGCGCGGCGATCTGTCTCGCGCTGGGCGTCTGGACGATGCATTTCGTCGGCATGCTGGCGGAGCGGGTTCCCTTTCCGGTCGACTATCTCGTCCTGCCGACGCTGCTGTCGTTTCTGGTCTGCGTGATCGTGGTCGGCGCGGCGGTGCTCGCGGTGAGTTTCGGTCCCACGACGCTTCCGCGCATCGCCGCCGCGGCCGCGTTCATGGGGATCGGCATCGTCGCAATGCACTACATCGGCATGGAGACGCTGAGGGCCTGCGCGGAGATGGTCAATTCAACGCCGCAGGTGTTCGCCGCCGCAGCCGTGGCGATCGCGGCCTCGGGATTGGCGTTGTGGCTCGCGTTCGGCGGCTCCTCGTATTCGCTGCCGTTTTCGGCGACCGCGCTCGGCCTAGCCATCTCCGGCATGCATTACACCGCGATGAGCGGACTTTCCCTCTATCCCCGCCCCACTCCGGCGATCGCGCCGGCGCTGTCGCCCGATCTGCTGGCGGTCGTCGTCGCCATCGTCGCCTTCATGGTCTCCGGCGGCTTCCTCTTGCTGCTGGTCCCGGAGCGAAACCGGCGGCCTGACCAAGTCCAAACCCGGTCGCCGGAGATGCCGGCGAGCACGCCGCCAGAGCCGGTCGTCGAAGCTGTCGGCACGTTTTCGCCGCTCGGCGGCGCGGGCGGGCCGCCGCGTCGTGCAGCAAGCCACATTCCAGTCGAGCGCAACGGCCTGACCACCCGCATCCCGACCACGGCGATCGTCGCGGTCCGCGCCGATGCTCACTATACCCATGTCTTCGACGGCTCGACATCCTACTTCTGCTCGCTCTCGATCGGCGAGATCGAGCAACGGCTGGACCCGGCGCTGTTCGCGAGGGTTCATCGCAGCCATATCGTCAATATCGCCCGGGTCGACGGCGCCCGGTTCAACGGCGACGCCGGCGTGATCGAGCTCGCCGCGGAGCAACCTTACAGCGTCCCTGTCAGTCGCGGCCGAATCGGGCAGATCAAGGCCCGCCTGTCCAGGCTCGCAGCGGAATAGCGCGCAAACAGGTCAGCTTACCTGACGCAATTCGTGCTCGGCGGCCGCAATTGGCGCCCTAAACGCGACGTTTATGATTGCGGGCTTGCGCCCGCGGCGGCGCCGGCGCGACAAAACGCCGCAAAGCGGAACACCCGTCAGAGGATTTCTCCTCAACGACAACGCGCCGCGCCTGCCGCGGGGCCTGAGCACCCGAGGCAGGCGAGCGGAAGGGAGGACGACATGATTCCTGCCGCCTTTGCCTATCATCGCCCCAAATCGATCTCCGAGGCGGTCGCCCTTTTAAGCGATCTCGGCGAGGACGCGCGTCCGCTGGCGGGAGGACACAGCCTCATCCCGATGATGAAGCTCCGCCTCGCCAAGCCTTCGGACCTCGTCGATCTCGGCGCCATCGCCGAGCTCAAGGGCGTTCGCGAAGACGGAGCGGACATCGTCATCGGCGCGACGACCACCCAGCGCGAGGTCATCGCCTCCGAACTGATCGCGGCCAAGGCGCCAATCCTGAAGGAGGCGGCGATGGTCATCGCCGACCCGCAAGTCCGCTCGCTTGGCACGATCGGCGGCAATGTCGCCAACGGCGATCCGGGCAACGACATGCCGGCGGTGATGATGTGTCTCGGCGCGACCTATCTGCTCGCCGGCAAGGGCGGAGAGCGGCGCGTCGCGGCCCGCGACTTCTATCACGGCGCCTATTTTACCGCGCTCGAGCCCGGCGAAATTCTCGCCTCGATCCGCATCCCCGTGCCCCCGCCGGGGCACGGCTACGCATACGAGAAGCTCAAGCGCAAAGTCGGCGACTACGCGACCGCGGCGGCTGCGGTCGTTCTGACGATGGCCGGGGGACGCGCGGCGTCCTGTTCGATCGGCCTCACCAATGTCGGCGAAACCGCGCTCTGGGCGGAAGAGGCGGCGCGCATTCTCGTCGGATCGAGCCTCGACGCGGCGACGCTCCGGCGCGCGGTCGCCGCCGCCGAGGCAATCACCTCGCCTGCATCCGACACGCGCGGCCCGGCCCAATACCGCACGAAAATGGCCGGCGTGATGCTGAGGCGCGCCCTCGAACGCGCCAGATCCTTGGCGCACTAGATAAGTCGCTGGCCCGCTGAACCGGAGAGCCCGATGCCCAGCCCAATCCTTAAGAAGATGCACGTATCGATGACGGTCAACGGCAAGGCGGTCGAGGGCCTCGTCGAGCCCCGGACCCTTCTGATCCATTTCCTGCGCGAGGGTCTCGGCCTCACCGGGCCGCACATCGGCTGCGAAACGACCCATTGCGGCGCCTGCACGGTCGATCTCGACGGCAAGTCGGTGAAGTCCTGCACCGTCTTCGCGGTGCAGGCTGACGGCGCCTCCATCGTCACCATCGAGGGCGTCGCCGCGCCGGACGGAACGCTGCATGCGCTCCAAGAAGGCTTTCGCGAGATGCACGGTCTGCAATGCGGCTTCTGCACGCCCGGGATGATCACCCGCGCCTGGCGGCTGCTGCAGGAAAACCCGAACCCGAGCGAGGACGACATCCGCACCGGCATTTCGGGCAATCTCTGCCGCTGCACCGGCTATCAAAACATCGTCAAGGCCATTCAATACGCCGCCGCCAAGATCAGCGGCGCACAGTTCAAGGAGGCTGCGGAATGAACGCGCCGACATCGGAAGAGCGGGCCGAGAAGCTCCAGGGCCTCGGCTGCAAACGCAAACGCGTCGAAGACATCCGCTTCGTCCAGGGCAAGGGCAATTACGTCGACGATCTCAGGCTGCCTGGCACGCTCTATGGCGATCTCGTGCGTTCGCCGCACGCCCATGCATGGATCAAGTCGGTCGACGTTTCAAAGGCCATGCAAGTCCCGGGCGTTCTCGCCGTGCTGACGGCCAAGGAACTGAAGCCGCTCGCGCTCCACTACATGCCCACGCTGGCGGGAGACGTGCAGGCGGTGCTGGCGGAAGAGAAGGTGCTCTTCCAGAATCAGGAAGTTGCATTCGTCGTCGCCGAAACGCGCGAGGCTGCGGCCGATGCGGTCGACCTCGTCGAAGTCGCCTATGAGGCCCTGCCCGTCGTCATCGACCCGTTCAAGGCGATGGCGCCCGACGCGCCGGTCCTGCGCGAGGACATCAAGGACAAGACCGACGGCGCGCACGGTAAGCGTAAGCACTACAACCATATCTTCACCTGGGAGATGGGCGATAAGGGCGCGACCGACGCGGCCTTCGAACGCGCCGAAGTCACGATCAAGGAGTTGATCTCCTATCAGCGCGTGCACCCGTCGCCGCTCGAGACCTGCCAGTGCGTCGCCTCGTTCGACAAGGCGCGCGGCGAATTGACGGTATGGGGCACGTTCCAGGCGCCTCACGTCATCCGCACCGTGGCGTCGCTCATCTCCAAGATTCCCGAGCACAAGATCCACGTGATCTCGCCCGATATCGGCGGCGGTTTCGGCAACAAGGTCGGCGCCTATCCGGGCTACATCTGCGCCGTCGTCGCCTCGATCGTCACAGGCAGGCCCGTCAAATGGGTCGAGGACCGGATCGAGAATCTCTCCTCGACCTCATTTGCCCGCGACTATCACATGACGGCCGAGATCGCCGCCCGCCGCGACGGCAAGGTCACTGCCCTGCGCGTGCACGTGCTCGCCGACCACGGCGCGTTCGACGCCTGCGCCGATCCGTCGAAGTGGCCGGCAGGCTTCTTCAACATCGTCACCGGCTCGTACGACTTTCCGGTCGCGCATTGCGAGGTCGACGGCGTCTATACCAACAAGGCGCCGGGCGGCGTCGCCTATCGCTGCTCGTTCCGCGTCACCGAAGCCGCCTATTGCATCGAGCGGGCGATGGACATCCTCGCCCAGAAGCTCAGCATGGACCCGGCCGAACTCCGGATGAAAAATCTGGTCCGTCGCGAGCAGTTCCCATATCAGTCGGCGCTCGGCTGGGAATACGATTCCGGCGACTATCACGCCGCCCTGCAGAAGGCGATGGACTCGGTCGGCTACGCGAGGCTCCGCGCCGAGCAGAAGGCAAGGCAGGAGGCGTTCAAGCGCGGCGAAACGCGCGAGCTCATGGGCATCGGCGTCTCCTTCTTCACCGAAATCGTCGGCGCGGGCCCGTCGAAGAATTGCGACATTCTCGGCATCGCGATGTTCGACAGCGCGGAAATCCGCATCCATCCGACCGGCCCGGTGATCGCGCGCCTCGGCACCAAATCGCAGGGCCAGGGCCATGAGACGACCTACGCGCAGATCATCGCGAGCGAACTCGGCCTTGCCGCCGACGACGTCACCGTCGAGGAAGGCAACACCGACACGGCGCCCTACGGTCTCGGCACGTACGGCTCGCGCTCGACCCCGGTGTCGGGCGCCGCGACGGCGATGGCGGCCCGCAAGATCAAGGCCAAGGCGCAGATGATCGCCGCGCATTTGCTTGAAGTGCACGACGACGATCTCGAATGGGACGTCGACCGCTTCCGCGTCAAGGGCGCGCCCGAGCGCTTCAAGACAATGAAGGAGCTGGCGTGGGCGGCCTACAATTCCGTGCCCAAGGGCATGGAGATGGGCCTCGAAGCGGTCAACTACTACGATCCGCCGAACATGACCTATCCCTTCGGGGCTTATATCTGCGTCGCCGACGTCGATGTCGACACGGGCGCGGTCAAGATCCGGTCTTTCTATGCGCTCGACGACTGCGGCACCCGCATCAACCCGATGATCATCGAGGGGCAGGTGCACGGCGGACTGACTGAAGCCTTCGGCATCGCGATGGGCCAGGAGATCCGCTACGACGAATCGGGCAACGTCCTGAC
>JAFAHO010000356.1 GCA_019237205.1 Hyphomicrobiales bacterium | reverse complement strand
GGCGACCTGTGAACCAGGCGCGCAAGGAGATCGCTCGCCTGAACGCCGCCTCGGCGCCGCGCATCCTTCTCGTCGAGGACGATTCGGATCTCGCCCTCTTGCTCGCCTACAATCTGGAAGCGGAAGGCTATGTCGTCGAGAGTGCGGAGCGGGGCGACGAAGTCGAACTCCGTCTTGCCGAAAGCGCGACCGACCTCGTCATCCTCGATTGGATGCTGCCGGGGACATCGGGCATCGAAATCTGCCGAAGGCTTCGCGCGCGCGAGACTACGCGCGCGCTCCCGATCATCATGGTGACCGCGCGCGACGAGGAGGCTGAGCGCGTGCGCGGCCTTTCGGTCGGCGCGGATGATTACGTGACCAAGCCGTTCTCCGTCCCAGTGTTGATGGCGCGGGTTCGCGCGCTCCTGCGCCGCAGCCGTCCCGAGCGCATCGCCGATCGCCTCAGCGCTGGCGACCTCGACCTCGATCGCCAAACGGGTCGGGCGCGGCGTGGCGAACGCGACATCCAACTCGGTCCGACGTTGTTCCGCCTGCTGGAATTCCTGATGGAAAAGCCGGGCCGCGTATTCTCGCGGGCCCAATTGCTCGACGCCGTATGGGGTCGGTATGTCGAAATCGACGACCGCACGGTCGACGTCCACATCGGGCGCCTACGCAAGGCGCTGTCAAAGGGACGTGAGCGGGACCCGATCCGCACCGTTCGCAGCGTCGGCTACGCCTTCGACGAGACCTTCGGCAGGAGCTAGAATCGCCGGATTTTGATCCGCGCCGCACCTCTCGAACCCGGTCCGAAAACGTCGAGCGGGGCGCCGGCCAGTTTCATCGAGCCTATTTCCTCGCAGTCGCTGCAACCCGGTTTGCGAACTTCGCAACCAGCTTTTTGAGTTGCGGCTCCCTGATCAACGAGACCGCCTCGCTCGGCTCGAACCATTGGAACAACCGCTGTTCCATCTCGGGCCAGACCTCGCTCTGGCGTTTCACCAGCAGGGGAAACACCTTGACTTCGCAGTTCACCGGTATGGCGTGCTCGTCCAGCAGCTTGTCGTAGGTGAAGACGCCGACCGACTTCGTCCCAATCTTCCCTCTGACGCCGGCTTCCTCAAAGGCTTCGCGCGCGGCCGATCTTGACGGCGCGAGCCCCTTGATCGGCCAGCCCTTGGGAATGATCCAACGTTTCGATCGCCGCGTGGTGACGAGGAGGACCTCGAGCCCTGCGAGTAGGGTAAGCCGGTAAGGGAGCGCGGCGTACTGCATGCGAAGCGGAGGCTTGATCCTCCGTTTGTTCGGCTTGCGAGGAATCGCCCCTCTCCTTGTTCGCTTGCCGATTTTCATGACCCTCGGGATCTAGCAACCGAATGAGTCAACTGCAAACTGGTCCAAGCTCACCTCCCCTCGAGCCGCTGGATCATCTTCCAGATGGCGACGACCTGAACGCCCTTCTTCGTCAGATATTGGCGGTCGTCGCTGTAGCCCCACCAGTTCCAGCAGCCTTCCGGGTTGGCGTAGATGAGCGCGTCCGACCAGAGATTGGGCGGCAGTTCGCTTGGAGTCGTCGCGTGCGCCTGAGGATAGAGCACGACGATGGCGTTGGTGTCGGCCCATTCGTTCACGCCGATCTTGGTGTAGAAAACGTCGCCGAGTTCTTCCGCCGACTGCTTGCATCCGTGCAGCACGACCTGGAGGCGGCAGGGCTCAGCCGCGCCGGGCTCGCAGGCTTTCGGAACGTAAAGGTAGCCTGTGTCCAAAAGGCCGTTCGCGGCGGTGGCTTTGCCGGGCACGAATTCCTTCTGGTCGAAGGCGACGATTCGGCCCGTCGGCGCCCCTGCGGGCGGTTTCAGATCCTGCCCGTAGATTGCCTTCAACTCGGCGCCGGCCTGGTCGTATTTGCAATCGTCGATAAAGGGCGTGGCGTTGGCGTCGCACGCGCCGCCAAAGTTCTTCGTCACCCAGGAGTGTCCGGCTTCGGCGGCGGGCCCGCTACGGTCTTCGAACACGATATTGTCGCCGGGCACACCGAGCGCGTCGTACAGCGCCTTGCCTTTCGCGACAGTCTCTGAGTCGACCACTTGGTCCGAGCCGCCGGTGAAGAAATAGACCTTCGCGCGCGCCAGGTTGGCGGGCGGGTCGATCCAGGCCTTCGCGGCCAGCTTTTCGACCCGATCTTTGTAGGTCGACACATCGTCCAGCAGGAAGGGAACCTTCAAGCATGGTCCCACCGCCTGCGACGCAAGCGCGAGCACGCCGTCCTCCGTCACGTCCTGGACCGCGCAGCCGTAGAGCCCGCCTGCGATCATGGCGGCGCCTATGATGTCGGCCGAGTGCGCAACTTGCAGCTGATTGGCCATGAACGCGCCGGACGAAATGCCCGCGACCGAAACCTGCGCCGGATCGATCGGGAAGGCGCCGAGCTTCTCCGCCGCTTGCGCCTGCGCTAAGGAGGCGACCAGAATCGTCAGCCCGGTCAGGACGCTAGTGAGCCGGCGCAGGCGCCACAGTGCGCCGACGATGGACTCGATCAATTCGATTGCGTCAGTCATGGCGGCGTCCCCACTGTCGCCGCGCTTTCAGGTCGTCGGTGACCGGGGCGCGGTGCGGTTGCGCCCTCTGGCATTTCCTCAACGGCACACTACCCGCGGCGCCGGACGGTTTGCAACCGAGGACCTCTCACGCCCGGGCCGGCTCAGCCTGGACCGCCTCCTCGACTTGACCGAGCCGCTCCTTACCCCAAAACATCTCCTTGCCGACGAAGAACGTCGGAAGGCCAAACACGCCGCGTTCGACGGCTTTCGCCGTGTTGTCGGCGAGCTTCTGCTTGACCGGGTCGCTCCGCGCGGCTTGTAGCAGCCACGCCCCATTGAGCCCAACGGCGCCGATGGCGCGCTCGAGGACCTCCGGGTCGTCCAGCTTGAGCCCGTCCTCCCACATGCCGCGCAAGCCCATTTCGAGGAAGGCGGGCCCCGCCCCCGCCTCTCGCGCGGCGACGAAGGCCCGCATCAGCAGGAGCGTGTTGACAGGGAAATGCGGGTTCATGCGGAATTTCTCGATCCGGTTCCGGGTTACGAACCGCCGGATCTCCAGCATCTCGTATTCGACCTTGCCCTTGACCGGCGCAAAGGCGACCACGGGCGACTGGTTGTTCGTGGCCTTGAAGATGCCGCCAAGCAGGCACGGCGTAATATAGAGCCTCGCGCCGGTCCGCTCGAGAATCGGCGGGAGCGCGCGGTGCGCCAGATAGACGTTCGGACTTGCGAAATCGAACAGGAACTCGATCATCGGCGTCATCACCATGTCTCCGCCCAGGGCCTCAGGTCCATCTCGAAGGTCCAGGCGCTACGCTTCTGCCTGTAAAGCCAGACGTAGTTCCTGGCGATTTCATCGGGGACGAGAATCTCCTCGCGCTTGAGCTTCTCCGCGGCGTCCGGCATGAGGCCGCGAATGAATTCGCCGTCGATCGCCCCGTCGATGACGACATGCGCCACGTGTATGCCCTTCGGCCCCAATTCGCGCGCCAAGCTCTGCGCCAGCGCGCGAAGTCCGTGCTTTGCGCCGGCGAAGGCCGAAAAGCCGGCGGCGCCGCGAACGCTCGCAGTCGCGCCAGTGAGAAGAATAGCCCCGCGTCCGCGAGGCGCCATTACGCGCGCCGCCTCGCGGGTGGTCAGGAACCCGGCGAGGCAGGCCATCTCCCAGACCTTCGTATAGACCTGAGTCGTGGTCTCGAGCACGGAAAACCGCACGTTGGCGCCGATGTTGAAAACGAAGACCTCGATCGGCCCGATCGTCCGCTCGACCGTCTCGACGAAGGCGGCGACGTCGGCCTCCTTGCGCGCGTCGAGCCCGAAGGCGTGCGCTTCGCCCCCGTCGGCGCGGATGCGCTGCGCCAGCGTGTCCAGCGCCTCGACGTGGCGCGGCCGCCGGGTCACGCAGACAGCTAGTCCTTCGCGGGCGAAGGCGCGCGCGATCGCGCCGCCGAGGCCCTCCCCCGCCCCGATCACTACGCAGACGTCGCGCCGCGCCGATTCGGTCATCTCGGGCCTGCCCGCTCTCGTTGCGTCATCGGAAATCCTCCGCCAGGACCGTGGTCCGCACCGCGTCCGTTCGCGCTGGCGCAATCGAGGACCGGATCTCTGCTAAGAGTTCGGGACGCACATTCGAACTGTACCGCATGCGCGCGACAAGGCAAAAGCGCTCGGCGTCGGCCGGGCGCGTACTATCCCGCCCGACCTCGAAAACCCGCTCTTCCGCAAGCTCCAGATCATCGATGACCCGGCGATCGATCAGGACTTGCGGGCGCCGCCCAGCAATCATTTCGAGAGGCTGCGCGGCAGCCTCGCGGGTCTCCACTCAATTCGTGTCAACAATCAGTGGCGGCTGGTCTTCCGGTGGGACCGCAGCCGCGGCGAGGCGGAGGGAGTCTATCTCGACGACCACAGCTACCGATGAGGCGAACCATGCTGACAACGAAGCGCAAGCCGGCCACGGTCGGCGAAATCCTGGTCGAGGAATTCATGCACCCCATGGGGCTGACACAGGCCGTGCTGGCCGAGGCGATGGGCGTTCAGCGCAAGCACGTCAATGAATTGTGTAACAACCGCAGGAATGTGACGGCGGCGACCGCACTCATCCTCGCGCGAGTTTTCGGCAATAGCCCCGATTTCTGGCTCAACGCGCAGCGGCGCAGCGATCTGTGGGAGGCAATGAACAGCCCCCGCGACCGCGAACGGATCGAACGCGCGAGACCCATCGGCGCTGCGGCGTGATCTTCCCTATCGCGCGCAGGCTCCGCGCTCCTACTAGTGCTCCGCTCATGTCGCGGGCTCTCTTGCCGCTTCATGCCTCAGCGCTCGGCGCGGCATACGTCGGGCGCCCGCGCGGCAGCACATAGAACGCGATCAGCCCCTGGGCGAGATAGTAGGCCGGCAGCGTCCATTGGTCGGCCGCCCAGCCGACATCGCCAAATTTAAAGAGCGCGATCGTCATGTCGGAGAGCATGAAGAGGATGCCGCCAATCCCGACCGCGACCGCCGCGCGGTTGCGCAGGACCGTCGCGCGGCCGGCGGCCTGCGCTGCGTCGGACGCAACCATCGCCGCATAGACCACGACCGGGATCTTCAGCCCTGCCGTGACGCCCGGCCAGACATAGGCGAAGACCAAAGCCGCAAAGCCGCCGATCGCGACGGCGGCTACCCGCGAGGGCAGGAAGCCCACGCCGCGAGAAAAGGCCGCGATGTAGAGGCCGTGCGCGACGAGAAACGCGACGAGGCCGGGCGCGAAGAGCGAAGGCGAGCTGAGCAGCGTATCGCCCGCGAGCGAGGCGACGAGCGCCGCCGTCACGAGCCATTTGACGTCGGGTCGCCCCTCGCGCAGCGCGAACGACGCGATCAAGAGCGCCATCGCCAGAGGCTTCGCGAGGCTCTCGACACCCGGCCAGCCGAGCGCGTAAGCGGCGCTGGTGAGCGAAGCGGCGAACACATAGAGCGTCTCGAGAATGGAGATGCGCCCGTCAAGCAGCGAGCCCATCGCCCACAGCGACGCCGCGAGCGACAGAAAGACGCCGAGACCGTTGGCGAGCGGCAGGTTCGGGCCGGCCATCAGGAACGCCGCCGTCGCGCCGATCATCGCGACAAGCGCCGCAAAGACGAGGATCGCCGCCGCCCGCCCCGCCGGCGGGTCGTAGCGGCGGATGGCCTTGAGGTCGTACGGCGCCTGAGGTCCCGGGGACCTCAGATTGGCTGGAACCCAGCCGGGCGGCGCGAACCAGACGCGGATCCTGTCGCGCCAGTCGGCGGCCCGCCAGCACAAGTCGGCCATGGTGGCATAATAGGAGAGGTTCGCTGCGATCGGGTCGAAGGTGCTGATGCATCCGCGCACGCCATAGAGCGCCGGCTCGACCTCGTCCTCGTAGGTGCCGAACAGGCGGTCCCAGATAATCAGGATGCCGCCGTAGTTCTTGTCGAGATATTGGTCATTGACGCCGTGATGCACACGGTGGTTCGAGGGCGAGGCGAAGGCACGGTCGAACCACCCGAGCTTGCCGACGAGCTCGGTGTGGATCCAGAACTGATAGAGAAGGTCGATCAGCCCGACGGCGACGAACACGACCGGCGGCACGCCGGCGATCGCCATCGGCAGATAGAAGATCCAGCCGAGCAGCACGCCCGAGCTCGGCTGCCTCAGCGCAGTCGAGAGGTTGAAGGCCTCGCTCTGGTGATGCACGACATGGGCCGCCCAGAAGAGGCCGACCTCATGGTCGATGCGATGGTTCCAGTAGTAGAAGAAATCGTAGGCGATCAGCGCGCCGACCCACACCCGCCAGTCTCCGGCCCGCAGCGAAAACAGAGAAAAGTGATTGTAAACAACTATGTAAATCCCGACGCTTAGCGCCAGCATGAAGATTCCTGAAATCTGGCTGAGGATCCCGGCGGTCAGCGACCCGACCGCGTCGTTGAGCCGGTAGACGTTGCGCCCCAACGCCAGGCCAATCCCGAATTCCGCCGCCATCAGCGTGATGAACACCGGAATGGCGTAGACGATGACGTTCAACCTCTCCTCCCGATGAATTATGGATCGGGGAGATTACGACGGAGGGCGGTGAAGTGGAAGCGGCGGCGATCCCTTCTCCCCGCTTGTGGCGCGAAGCGTCGGGTGAGGGGCCGCGCAGCCGATAGGGTTCGGGCAACGCCTTCACCGCGAGCGCCCACCACGAAGCCGATGACGAGGGGCATCAGGAAGGCGTTGAGGACCTCGGCTGCGATGTTGAGCCAGACGAGGAAGGACGAGCGAACCGCTCGACGCCATCCCGCCGGTCTATGCGGCCAAGGTGAGGTAGATGGTCACTGCCGACATGGCCGCGTAAAGCGCCACGATCGCCCAGCCGACCATCTGCTTCCACCACCGGCTGACATACTCCCCCATGATCCCGGGATTGCTCGTCAGCAGGACCAGAAAGATCAAGTCGGGCACCAGCAGCATTGCGGCGATGATCTGGGTGAAGACAGCCATTATGTTCAGCGGCAAGCCCGGTATCAGGATAATGATCGCCCCAAGCAGCAGGCTGCCGAAATAGACGCCGTAAAACCGCGGCGCTTCCAGGATCCTATGGTTCAGGCTCCGCTTCGACCGGAATGCGCTGGCGACAGCATAAGATGAAGACAGGGAGATCGTTATCGCGGCCAGCCAACCTGCATTGAACAACCCTATAGCAAACAGACTGGCGCCAAGGTGACCGGCCACCGGAACCAGCGCGGAAATGAGGTCCGCCGGGTTGGAGCTGTCCAGATTGGCGACTTTGCCCACCAGCCCGGCGCCGCAGATCATGACGGCCATCGCAAAAAGCGGCTGCAATATTGCGCCCAGTGCGATATCCGCGCGCCCCAGCCGCAAGTCCTTAGCGGTTAGTTCCTTGTCGATCGTTGCGCTGTTCTGAAAATAAAGCATGAACGGCGCCACGGTGTTGCCGATCGTCGCCATGATGAATACCAGCATGCCGTTGCTGCCGAGACCCCAGGATAATTTCGGCCAACTGGTAAATACCTTCCCAATCTCAGCCGGGTCAGGGTGCGACAGGATCGCCGCAGCGATGAAAACGACATTGATAGCCCCGACAAACAGAATAACCCGCTCCTTCGGCCAATAGCCGATGAAAAACGTCACCCCGCCGACGAAGATGAAGCTGAGGAGGTCGGCCGCCCATAACGGCAGGCCGACCAGCGTCAGCCCGGCCGTCATCCCGACGAATTCGGTGATGATGTACAGCAAGTTTGCCAGCGCCAGCGCCGATATGCTGCCGTAGCACCAGAACCGACCGAAATGCCGAAGCAGCAATTCCCGATAGTCGGCTTGAGTAACCGCCGACAGGCGCATCGACATTTCCTGGAAATTGTAGCCGACCGGGGCAAGCAAGAAAAGCAACGGCAGAAACAGGCTTATGCCGAAAGTGGCCCCGGTCATGGTATAGCTGATCATGCCGCCGGAATCGTTGTTGGCGAGCATCGAGATGATACCGGGTCCCAGAAGCGCCCAAAGCAGCCACAGTCTCCGTGCAGGCCCCACCCGACCCCCGGCCATCTTCTCGGCGAAGGAAATTCGTTCTCTCTCGTGATACGTCGTCGCCGATTCAGTCATCGCGGTTCCCGCTTCACATCCTGATGTCTGCCCGGAGATGTTTTGTCGTCGGCTCGCTGTCCTCGCGACTATGGGAACGGGGGAAAGGAGAGTCAATCGACCAAGAGCACGCGCTTCCGCGACGCGACAGCGTCCATGCTCCCGGTCAAGTCGGCTGCTCCGGACCTCATCCGACGAAATCTCGCTCACGTTTCAGATCATCGCGTGAACGAGCGCGCTGCAAATTCAAGCCGCATCCCATCGGTCGCGGACCCACCGCGATTGCGGTGCGACCAAGGGCTTAATCCCGCTCAAAAGCCGAGCTTAAGTCCGCCCATGAACGTGTCGCCGGGGCCGTCCGGTCCTGCCTTATGCGTGACGGCATTGTACGGATCCACCGGTTCGCCGGTCGCATGCCACTTGTAGGTGAACCCGATGTCGCCTTTCGGTTCGACCGGCGCGGCTCTCTGGGCCGCCGGGAAATCCCCGCCCGTCGCCTTCGCCGACGGGCGGAGCGTAGGGGTTCGAGAAGGGAAATGTCGGCCAGGCTGTCGCCCTTCGCTGCGGGGGTCTTGACGATCTTGGCTTCCCCCGCGTGTGGGCGCTGGGATTTCGGCGGCGTGGCGGAGAGGTCGTCCGCCGTCGTCTGCGTCGCGGCGAGGACCCAAACAACGCCAATTAAGCCACTAATACTCGAGCGAACGCGTCTCATCTCCGCGCGGATCCCTGTCGCGAGGCCAACCCCGCGCCTCAGCAGTGTGTAACAGACGCGCCGCTTCACGCAACCCGTGACCGTCCGTCCGCCAAATCACATTTGGCTGATTTCGCGGATTGCCGGCGCCTCGCAGTTTCCGACGCCCGGCCGGCCCAAAAAGCTCTGGCGCCGGATGGAAAACGCTCACATATTCGTTCAGAAGCGACGCGCCGCCGCTCGCTGCGGCCCGGGGCGAAGCGAGCGCCCGTCAGGAGAGTCGATGCCACAGCAGAACACGCTCCCGGGGCTTATCTTCATCATCCTCTTCGCCCTGGGGCTCGCTGTCGCCTACCCGACCTGGAGCGCCGGCGGCTACGTCACTGGCGGCGTGATCGCGATCGTCAGCTTCATCGTCGCCTCGATCATCGCCAACAGCGTCAAGATCGCCAATCAATGGGAGCGGGTCGTGGTCCTACGGCTTGGCCGGTTCCGGGCGCTCGCCGGGCCGGGGCTCTTCTTCATCATCCCGATCCTCGAGATGGTGGCCTATCGCATCGACATCCGCGTCATCACCAGCACCTTCAAGGCGGAAAAGACGATGACCCGCGACACTGTGCCGGTCGACGTCGACGCGGTGCTGTTCTGGAAGGTGGTCGACCCGAAAATGGCGGCGCTCGACGTCGCCGATTACGTCTCGGCGATCAACTGGGCCGCGCAGACCGCTTTGCGCGACGTGATCGGCAAGACGATGCTCGCCGACATGCTGGAGGGGCGCGAGAAGCTCAGCGCCGAGCTGCAGCGCATCATCGACGCGCGCACCGAGCCATGGGGGATCAATGTCATCTCGGTCGAGGTCAAGGACGTGCAGATCCCCGCCGCCCTGCAGGACGCGATGTCGATGCAGGCCCAGGCCGAACGCGAGCGCCAGGCGCGGGTGATCCTCGGCGATTCCGAGCGGCAGGTGGCGGAGAAATTCGGCGAGGCGGCGCAGACCTACGCCGACAATCCGACCGCCTTTCACCTCCGCGCGATGAATATGCTCTACGAGGGCCTGAAGCGCTCGAACTCGACCATCGTCATCGTGCCCTCGACCGCGGTCGAGACGATGCAGCTCGGCGGCGCGCCGACGATGGCGACGGTGGCGAGCGCCATCGCGCACGCTGGCGCGGCGAGAGGGGCGGCGGTGGAGGCGCCGACGGGCGAATAAATGCGCCGGCCGCCATGTCATCCCCGCGAACGCGGGATCCAGAGTCGGAGGGCGCCGGCGCCAATGATTTGCGGCTGCGCTCTCGCCCTATCATGCCCGCGTTCGCGGGCATGATAAGGCGCATCACCCCGGCGTCGGCGCGTCGGCGCGGATCAGTTTCTCGTGCTTGAGTTCGGCCCACAAATCCGCGGGGACGGAAAAGCGGGAGGCGGCGAGGTTCAGCTCGACCTGGGCAGCTGTAGTCGCGCCGGGGATGATCGAAGCGACGATCGGATGGCCGAGCGCAAACTGCAGCGCCGCCGCGGCGAGCGGCACGTTGTGGCGTTTGCAGACCGCCTCCATTTTCGCCACCCGCTGCAGAATCGCCGGCTCCGCGGGCTCGTAATTGTACATCGCGCCCGGAATCGCGCCGGTCGCCAGGATCCCCGAATTGTAGCCGCCGCCGATGACGATGCCGACCCCGCGCTCGGCGCAGCGGGGAAATTCGCTCTCGAGCACGTCCTGTTCGAGCAGCGTGTAGCGCATCGCCAGCAGGAAGAAGTCGATGTCGAAGAGGTCGAGATAGCGCGGGATCGACTCTTTGGAATTGAAGCCCGCGCCGATCCCTTTGATGACGCCGGCTTCGCGCAATTCGCTGAGCGCCTTCCAGCCGGTCGTCTTGAGCTGCCCGAAATAAGCGTCGAGCGCCGCCGGATTGTGATCCCAGGGGTCAAGATCGTGGACGAGGAGGACGTCGATCGAATTGATCCCCAGCCGCTGGAGGCTGTCCTCGAACGAGCGCATCACGCCGTCGTAGCCGTAGTCGAACACGGTCCGGAATTCGAGGCCCCCGAGCCACGGGTCCCTGATGGCGCCGGGTCCGAGAGGGCGGCGCAGAACGCGGCCGATCTTGGTCGACACCACATAGTCCGCTCGCGGCCTTCGAAAGAGCGCGCGCCCAAGGGTGTGCTCGGCAAGGCCGCGGCCATACCAGGGCGAGGTGTCGAAATAGCGCACGCCTCCCGCCCAGGCCCGGGCGATCAGAGCCGCGGCCTCGGCGTCGTCGACACGTTCGAAGAGCTCGCCGAGCGGCGCCGTGCCGAGGCCAAGCTCCGAGACGCGGACGTCCGTCCGGCCGAGCTTGCGCGTCTTGAAAGCTGGAGCGGCCGGCAGGCTCACTCCTCCGGCTCGGTGCCGAAGCGCAGCGGATAGCCCTTGGCGGCGCCGGCTTCCGTTCCGCGCGCCGCCTTGGTCTCGGCGATGTCCTGCGCGAAGACGGCAACCACGCAGACGCCCTTGCGATGCGCGGTCATCATCACGTTCAGCGCCTGGGTTTCGTTGAGGCGGAACACCGCCTTCAGCACCTGCACAACGAAGTCGCGCGGCGTGTAGTCGTCATTGAAGAGAATGACCTTGTGCAGTCGCGGACGCTGGACCTTCGTTTCGGTCTTGGTCCTTGGTAAGGTGGCGGTCTTGCTCATCGTGGCCCCAGGCGTCAGGCTGTCGTCGATGCAGGGTCTATTTTGCATGCGCTTCGCGCCGCGTTCAAGGGCGCACCATGGACACGGAATATCCGTCCGGCCTCCGGCACATCATTTTCAATTCGGCGACCCCGGTCGACGACGGCTCGATCCAGCTCGACCGACCCTGATGCGATCGTCGACATGAGCCGCAAGCTCGAGATCCACATGCCCTCCGACCGGCCCGGCATGCTGATGCGGAGCCGCCTCAACGCGCTCCTCGAGGCGCACGGCGAGCACGAGGTCCCGCGCTGACGCGGCCCGCGAAAAATGGTGTAGAATGGTTATTGTCATTGCGGGGATCGTGGGACTGCGGCGGCGGCTGCTGGATTGCTTCGCCTCGCTCGCAATGACGTCCGACTTCAACGCGTGCGCGGCAAGCGCCCAGAACGAGCGAGGGTGGACATGGCCATTCGACACGTATCGGCGTTTGCCGTCGTCACGCTCGCTCTTTTCTCCGGAGCGGCCTATGCCGGGCCTTGCGCCGGCCAGATCTACGACGAAGAAATCGCGATCAACAAAAGGCTCGACGCCGCCGCGGCGCGCGGGAAGACCGCGCCGCAGTCGGGGTTCGCGACCATGCACCGCCAGCCGACGCCGCTCTCGGTCGCCGGCGCCGAGGAGAAGGCGGGCGACCTCTCGGAGGCTGAGGTCAAGGCCATCACCGCATTCATGGATGAGGCCCGCAAGGCCGACGCCGCCGGCGACGTCGCTGCCTGCCAGAAGGCGCTGGCCGACGCAGAGCGCATGCTCAACAAATAGCGCGAGGCGTTTGCGCGCCCTCCAATCGCGGCGGCTCTACACCCTTGCCCTTGTCGTTACCGGATTATTCACATCGTCGCCCGGGCGTATCATGAACAAAGTCATATTCGGTGACTGAACTCCGGGCCTCCGGAAGAGCGCCGTCCGAAAACAGGCCACGACAGGGCGGAGGTCTTCGTTCAACCCATTGTGACCGCGATGGCGCGCCCCCGCCTTGCCGTAGCCCAGCAGCGGCGCCAAGAAAGCCCTGCCCCGATGCGCTCCGCCGTCCTCACCGCCCTTATCATCGCGACGGCCCTTTTCATGGAGAACATGGACGGGACCGTCATCTCGACGTCGCTGCCGGCGATCGCGAGCGACCTTCATCAGGACCCGATCGTCCTCAAGCTCGCGCTGACCTCCTATATGCTGACGCTGGCGGTGTTCATTCCTGCCTCCGGATGGATCGCCGACCGGTTCGGCGCGCGCACCGTCTTCTGCTCGGCGATCGTCGTCTTCACCCTCGGCTCGATCCTCTGCGGCGCCTCGAATTCGCTTGCAACCCTCATCGCGGCGCGGGTCTTTCAGGGCTTAGGGGGCGCGATGATGGTGCCGGTCGGGCGGCTCGTGCTGTTGCGCAGCGTGGAAAAGTCCGATCTCGTCAACGCGCTCGCCTATCTCACCGTGCCGGCGCTGATCGGCCCCGTGGCCGGGCCGCCGCTCGGCGGCTTCATCACCACCTATTTCCACTGGCGCTGGATCTTCTGGATCAACGTGCCGATCGGCATGCTCGGGGTGGCGCTGTCGCTCCGATTTATCGCCAACCTGCGCGAGGAGGAGGTGCCGAGTTTCGACTTCAAGGGGTTCGTCCTCTCCGGCCTCGGCCTGCTCGGCCTCATCTCGGGCTTGTCGCTGATCGGACGCGGCATGGCGCCTTATTGGGAGGTCGCGGCGATGATCGGGCTCAGCGCCGCTCTGCTCGCCGCCTATGCGAGGCATGCGGACGGGAACGAGGACGCGATCCTCGACCTGAGGCTCCTCAGGATCCCGACCTTCTTTTCCGGCGTCGTGGGCGGACTCGTTTTCCGCATCGGCATCGGCGCCATGCCCTTTCTCCTGCCCCTCCTGCTCCAGCTCGGCTTCGGCCTCACGCCGTTCGAGTCGGGTTCGCTCACCTTCGCCACCGCCGCTGGCGCGCTACTGATGAAATTCTCCGCGTCGACCGCGCTGCGGTGGTTCGGCTTTCGCCGTACGCTCATCGTCAACGGCCTCATTTCGGGGGCGTTTCTCGCCGCCTGCGCCCTCTTCACTCCCTCGACGCCGCACTGGATGATCCTTCTCACGCTCTTGACCGGCGGCTTCTTCCGCTCGCTCGAGTTCACCGCGCTCAACGCCATGAGCTACGCGGACATCGACCCGCCGCTCATGAGCCGAGCCACCAGCTTCGCCAGCGTTTCGCAGCAGATGTCGGGCGCGGTCGGCGTCGCGGTCGCCGCCATCTGCATCCAGCTCATCCAGTTCGGCTTCGGCGACGCAGCGCTGATGACGCGCGACCTGTCGCTCGCCTTCGTCCTGGTGGCGATCATCTCGAGCCTCTCGGTCCTCGTCTTTTTCCGCCTTGCCCCCGACGCCGGCGCCGCGGTGTCCGGCAAGCTGGTCCCAACGAGCGAGGAGGGCGCGCCGGCGGCGGCGGAATAGCCTCAGCAGCCACGCTACCACGCGGGTTTGTTGTAAGCGGGCGGGTACGTGACCGGGTTAGCGACGCACTTTCTGACTTCCTCCTCGAATCTCCCGACCTCGGTAACGCCTTTGTTGTACACTGTCTCCCGGCAATAATTCGCCGTCATCGAAGAGACCGGCGGCCCGCCCCCGCCTCTCGCGAGGACCGGCTGAACGCTTTCTGCGGCAATCGAGAAACCCAGCAACAGCCACAGCTTGACCCGGACCGACATTTTTGTCCTCTTTCCCCGACGTTGCGAAGCGGTCACCTCTGTCAGACACAAAAGTGCCGGCCTGGTTAAATCCGAGCACTGAGGGAACAACTCGGGGGATTTCGATGTTCCTGTCACAGCGAACCGGGTGATGGGGCCTTGACATATCGTTTGTCCTCGTCGCCGTCGGCTCGGAAGGCGCATGTCCTATCATCCCTGCGATGGGCGCCAGCCCCGGCAGCGGCGTGCTCAGTGGCGTTGAAACGCTCTTTGCCAAAAATTGGGATCGCCGTCGGGCCTTGCAATCTGGTCACAAGCGATCGTCTTCACAGGAAGAGGCCAAGGTGGATCGCAGCGAGCGGCGCATCATTGCAATCGGCGCCTCCGCCGGCGCCATCAGCGCGATCCGTGCGCTGTGCCAGGGATTGTCGTCCGATATTCCGGCGGCGATCTGCATTGTCGTCCACGTCGGCAATCGCGGACAGAATCTTGTGGCCGGCGTCTTGGGAGGAAGCTGTCCCATTCCCATGGAGACGGCCGTCGACGGGCAGACACTCGAACATGGGCGCGGTTACGTTGCGCCTGCAGACCGCCACTTGATTGTCGTCGGCGATACGATCCGGCTGGGGCGTGGGCCTCGCGAGAACCTGGCGCGGCCAGCTATCGACCCACTTTTGAGATCGGCTGGCGTAAGCTTTGGTTCGGGCGCGATTGGCGTTGTCTTGACCGGCATGTTGAACGACGGAGCAGCGGGGCTTGCCGATCTGAAACGCTGCGGCGGAGTGACCGTTGTGCAAAACCCCGCCGAGGCGAGAGAGCCGGACATGCCGCTAGCGGCGCTTGCAGCGAGCAATATCGACTACCGCGCGCCGCTGTCCGAGTTGGGCGCGCTCTTCAACCGAATCACGAGCGAGCCCCCTGGTCCGTCTCCCTCCCCGCCGGACGATATCAGGCTCGAGGTCGAGATTGCTCTTGGGAAGGTTGAAGGAACTGATGCGACGAACCGGCTTGCGAATCCGGTTCCCTTGTCCTGCCCGGCGTGCGGCGGCGTGCTGTCGCAAATCAGGCGTTCGCCCCCGCTTCGATTTCGATGCCAGGTGGGCCACGCCTACACCGCCGACACCCTGGCAAACGAACAGGAAGGGTCCGTTGACGAGGCGATGCGCGTCGCTCTGCGCATCGTCGAGGAGCGGGCCACCCTTACGCACAAAATGGCGGAAGAGGCGCGCCGGGGTGGGCTCCGCCAATCTGCGGCTTCGTTTGAGCGCGCCTCCGCCGAAAGCCGTGTCCACGTCGATACTCTCCGCGAAGCGCTGCGCAAGGCGCAGCATGAGCGGAAGGTCTCCGCAGCTTAGGGCGATCCCACTCGAGGCAAGGCGCGCCCTGCCCGCGGCGCCAAATTCATGCCCTTTTCCTCCGGGGTGCGTAGAGCCTCTCCTATGTTCAACGCGCTCCCGCCGGAACCTTGGACCGGGTAGCCGGTTTTTACCCCTATGAATTCCTTCATCGATCGAGCGGTGGCGCTCGAACATTTCAAGCTTGCGCGGAAGCATGTCGCGGAGGGCCAGCAATGCGTCGACGCCCAGATCGTTCTTATGGCGAGGCTCGAGCGTGACGGTCACGACACGACCGGGGCCAGAGCGCTGCTCGATCAATTCGAAGAGGCTCTTGCCCTGCAAATCCAGGCCTTGGATTGCATCTCTCAGGAGCTCGAGGAAGGTGTTTGATATCATTCACGCTGCAACGTTTCGGCATCGCCACCGAGGGACCGTTTGCAGCACTCCGTTGCGCGAACTATATGAGGTGACCGGCCAGTCATGGCTCCCAAGATGACCCGCGGCGCCGAGAACAAACTTCGGATGGGCTCTCCGACACGTTCGGCACGGACGCCGCTGCACCCGACCGGCAGCAGACTGGGACAAGGGACTTCCGAGTCAACGCGCTGGACACCTCCGCTGTGGTCGCAAGGACAGGTTGCTGTGGCGGAGGATTCGGGCGAATCGAACTGGGAGTGGCGCGGGTTCGGGAGAGCCAGATCAACAGAAGCGGGGGGACAGCCAAACGCAAGGCAGATTCGCTCGTTTTGACAGTGTCCTCTAGCGTGCTGCTGTAGGGAGCAGCTAGGATCTTTGTGCGATACCCCGGTGCACGGGCGACACTTGGGATTTCTCGACGCCGAATGAGGAGGGCGTCATGAACGACGAGCCAGCGGCGTCGCATCCAGAGGCGCAAGGGGAAGGAACCGCCAAGCGTTTCCCGACTGTCGGCATCGGAACGTCGGCAGGCGGAGTCCATGCATTGCAGACGTTTTTCGAGAGTCTGCCCGACGACGTGGATGCTGCGTTTGTCGTCGTCGTCCATCTTGATCCCGGACACCAGAGCGAGCTTCCGAACATTCTGGCCACCAGAACACGAATGCCGGTGGCTCAGGTTTCCGGTCGGGTTCGCCTGGAGCCGCGCCATGTCTACGTGATACCGCCAAACCGCCAGCTCATTGTCAGTGACCATCATCTGGCGATCGCCGAATTCGACGAGCCGCGTTGGCAGCGCGCCCCCATTGATCTCTTTTTTCGATCTCTTGCCGCCCAACGGGGGGACGACTTTGCGATCATTCTCTCTGGCGCGGGCTCGGACGGGTCGGTCGGGATCAAGGCGGTCAAGGAGGCGGGAGGGATCATTCTGGTCCAGGACCCGGACGAGGCCGAATACGGGTCGATGCCTCGCAGCGCGGTCGCGACCGGACTGGCCGATTTCATTTTGCCGTTAAAGGAGATCGCTGGACGGCTTCCCGATCTCATCCGCAACCGTCGAAACCCGCCGTCGGACCTGCTCAGCGAGACGGACGGGGAAGTGATGCAGCGCATTCTTTCTCACCTGCGAGTTCGATCGGGTCACGACTTTTCGAACTACAAGAAGTCGACCATTCGGCGGCGCATCGCACGACGAATGCAGGTTCAACGCGCCGCAACATTAACCGACTATCTTTCTATCCTCCGCGAGAACGCACAGGAGGCGCAGGCCTTATTTGCCGACCTCCTGATCTCCGTCACGACGTTCTTTCGAGATTCCAGCGCGTTCGAGAGGCTTGCGGTGCTCGTCATACCGCACCTGTTCGAAGACAAAGGCGCGGCCGATGCGATTCGGGTCTGGATACCTGGCTGCGCGACAGGCGAGGAGGCTTACTCGATCGCGATCCTCTTGCTTGAAGAAGCGAGTCGCCACCAGATCCGACGCCAGGTTCAGGTCTTCGCTACCGATCTCGACGATCAGGCTTTAGCGGTCGCAAGAGAAGGGCGTTATCCGATCGCGATTGAAGCGGACATTACCGAAGACCGGATGCGTCGGTTCTTTACTCGCGAGGCGGACCAAATGAGGGTCACGCGGGAACTGCGGGATATCGTGCTGTTCGCCAAGCATAGTCTTCTCAAGGATCCACCATTTTCTCGCGTCGACTTGGTCTCCTGCCGCAATGTGCTGATTTATCTGGACCGTGAGCTACAGCAGCAGGTCTGCTCCACATTCCACTTCGCCTTGCAATCCTCTGCCTATCTCTTTGTGGGTTCCTCCGAAAACGCTGACAGTCCGCTCGGGATGTTCCGCGCCATCGATCGTGAGGCGCGAATCTATCAGCGCATGCCAACGCCGACGGAAGTGAGGCTTCTGCCGCGAGTACGCACGACCGGCTTTGGTCCTGAGCCCCTGCCGGCGCGCTCGCCGGCCCCATTTCGCCCGCAGAACGAGGCAGGGCTCCACCGAGAGGCCCTGGAGAGTCTGGCGCCGCCCAGCGTCATCGTCGATGAATCCTATCGAGTGGTGCATCTTTCCGAACAGGCTGGACGCTATCTGCAGCCGTCCGGTGGGACTCTCGCCAATGATATCACAGAGCTCGCCCGGGAGGAACTGCGTTCGGACATCCGTGCCGCCCTTCATCGAGTCTTCGTCCGCAACGAGGCCACTCTGAGCGGCCCGATCGCGGTCCGCTTCAACGGCGCTGTCCGCCGAGTTTACTTGCAAACAAAACCGTTGAATCCGGATCTCCATGCGAACCGATCCGCGATTGTCTTTCTTTTCGAAGGCGAGACGCTCGGCGATGGACCGCCCTCTTCCGAGACAATCGAGGAACGGGCGCCGGGACAACAGATTCAGCAGCTTCAGCAGGAGTTGCAGTTCACTCAGGCGCAGTTGCGCGCTTCCCGGGAGGAATATGAAGGGGCGAACGAGGAGCTTCGAGCTGCCAACGAAGAGCTTCAGTCGATCAACGAGGAATATCGCTCGACCGCGGAAGAGCTGGAAACAAGCAAGGAAGAGCTGCAATCGATCAACGAGGAACTGCAGACCGTCAATACCGAATTGAAAACGAAGCTCGAGAGCGTTTCTCGCGCCCACAGCGACGTCCAGAATCTTATGGCCGCGACCGATGTAGGCATTCTGTTCCTTAACTCGCAGTTGCGGATCAACCGTTTTACGCCCCGCATCACGGAGCTGTTCAACATCGCACCGGGAGATGAGGGTCGCCCGATCACCGACTTCACTCATAGACTCGACTACGACGACCTCGCCGCAGACGCGCGCAAGGTTTTGCGCGATCTGTCGTCGAGCGAGCGCGAGCTGCACAGCCAGGACGGCAACTGGTTCCTCACTCGGCTAAGGCCCTACCGCACGGTTGACGACAAGATCGATGGCGTTGTCGTGACCTTCGTCGATATCCGCGAGCGGCGGCGCGCGGAGGACACGCTCAGGGAAGCTGAATCTCGCATGCGGGTTGTGGTCGGCGAACTTCAGCACCGCACCCGCAATCTCATAGGCGTCGTCATGGCGATGTTGGACAGGACCGCCGGCTCGGATCAAACGCTCGATGAATTCAGGGCGAACTTTCGTGAGCGCCTGAGCGCACTCGCCCGCGTGCAAGGGCTGCTGTCTCGCGCGACGCCGGGCGAGGGCGTCGCCTTCGAGGAGCTTTTGGCGTCCGAGCTATCTGGTCAGTCCGTGCAGAATAACAGAGCCGTGACGCTCGATGGGCCGAAGGGTCTCGCCGTGAGTTCCATCGCAGTGCAGGCATTCGCGATGGCCCTGCACGAACTGACGACCAATGCAATCAAGCATGGCGCGTTGGGTCAGACGAACGGACGGCTCAATGTCCGTTGGCGTGAGCTCTCTGAGAATGGTTCGACATGGATCATCGTGGATTGGAAAGAGAGCGGAGTGGACACGTCGCAATCGGCGAAGCGGAAGGGGGGCGGAAACGGACGGCGTCTCATCGAAGACGCTCTGCCCTATCAATTCGGAGCGCGCACAACCTTTGTGATTGAGCCTGACGGCGTCCGCTGCCAAATCGCCTTGCCCGTCTCCGACTCCCTTCAGGAGGAGACGAAATGAAGAGCTCCGTCCTTCGCGGTCGCCGCATCCTCATCGTCGAAGACGAATATCTGATCGCGATGAGCCTGCAAGAAAACCTTGAATTGGCCGGATGCGTTGTCGTGGGGCCGGTCCCGTCAATCGAAAAAGCTGTCAAGCTTATCGAATCGGAATCGCAGCTCGACGCGGCGGTCGTGGATGTCAATCTTGGCGGCAAGCTGGCCTATCCGGTCGCCGACATTCTCCAGGCGCGCAACATCCCATTCGTCTTTACTTCGGGCTACGAAGACAACTTGCTTCGCACGCGGTATCCGCAGGTGAAAAACTGCTCCAAGCCATATCTCTTCCCGAATATGGAGGACGCGCTGGCCGATGCGATTGGCGGGAAAACAGGGCCGCACAGCAATCCAGGCTGAAACGAATCGACCCGCTCTGGCGCCGCAGCGCCCGGCGACATGGTCCTTGAGTAAGTCGATGGGCATGGTTAGCGGCGCCTCGCCCTGGAACGCATGCGCAATCCGCATAACCGCCTGCGATTTCCCGGCCGCCGCCGCCCTATTTTTTGGCCCTGTTATCCCTCTGTTCCTCTCCCGTTTATTTCGCTCTTGCGACGCATGATGATCTTTTCGGAAGCGATTGATGATGAATGGTTTATTGTAGCCAGGTTCGCTAGAACCTCGCGCTTCCGCGTTTTCCTGCCTGTTATTGAGACGAAGGCTCAATGGAACATGCGCAGACCGCATAACGCTTATACCCGTATGCAAGGTCACGACGCCGGCGGCCTTGGTCCCCTGAACCCGGTCGCCAAAACATAGAGTTCGGCGCTGTCGGCCCGGCTGGCCTTGGGCTTCACGTGGCGCACGGTCGCAAACTCGCGCTTGAGTCGGGCAAGGAGCTCGCCCTCGGCGCCGCCCTGCAGCACCTTGGCGAGGAAGAATCCGCCCGGCGCAAGGACCTCTGAGGCGAAGTCGGCGGCAAGCTCGACGAGCCCCACGATGCGCAGATGGTCGGTCTTGCGATGGCCGGTCGCGTTGGCCGCCATGTCGGACAGAACGCCGTCGGCTGGGCCGCCGAGCCATTCGTGTAAGATCCCTGGCGCGCCCGGATCGTGGAAGTCGATGCGCCTGAATTCGACGCCTTCGACCGGGTCCATCTCGATGAGATCGATCGCGATCACCCGGCCGACGCCGTCTTTCGCTTTCGCGCGCGTCCCGGCGGCCGCGACCTGGCTCCAGCCGCCCGGCGCGGCGCCGAGATCGACGATGCGCTGACCGGGCCTGAAGAGTTTGTGCTTGTCGGCGATCTCCAGAAGCTTAAAGGCCGCACGCGAGCGATAGCCCTCGCGCCGGGCCTGGGCGACATAGCGGTCGTTGAGCTGACGCTCGAGCCAGAGCGTCGAGGAGAGCGAGCGCTTGCGGGCCGTCTTGACGCGGGTCTTCAGCGCCCGGCCGCCTTCGCGGCCCGAGCCGCCTTCGATCATCGCCAGCGTGCGCGACGGTGGGGTCCGACCCCATCCTCGCGCATCATCTGGCTGAGGATGCCTTCGCGTAAGCCCCGGTCGGCGATGCGGAGTCGCTCGGCCGGGAAATGCGCGCGGATCGCCTCGAGGATCGCGCAGCCGGCGAGCACGAGATCGGCGCGTTCGTGGCCGATGCATGCGTTGGCGGCGCGCTCGGCGTAGCTCATCGAGCGGAGACGCGTGACCGCGTCGTCGACCTCGGCTCGGCCAAGCCAGAGCCCGTCCACCGCGCGCCGGTCGTAGCGCGGCAGATTGAGGTGGACGCCCGCGATGGTCGTGACCGTTCCTGAGGTGCCCAGAAGATGGAACCGGTCGCAGCGCGTCTGGTCGGCGACCTTGGCGGCGAAGGGCGCGAGCGCCTCGGCCACATAGGCCGTCATCGCCGCGAATGTCTCATCGCTGACGTCCACGCCGCCGAACCTTTCCGCCAGCGACACGACGCCGAGCCGCATCGATTCCCAGGCCTGTACCCGGCCTGCGCGGCCCGAGGGCTCGCTCGCCCGAAGCCAGATGATTTCCGAGGATCCGCCGCCGATGTCGAACATGACGATCGACCGTGCGTCCCGGTCCGCGAGATCGCCCACCCCGGCCGCGGCGAGATGCGCCTCGGTCTCACGGTCGACGATTTCGAGATCGATCCCGAGGCGGTCCTGCACGAGATTGACGAACTCCGCGCCGTTGACGGCCGAGCGGCACGCCTCGGTCGCGATGGTGCGCGCGCGGGTCACGCCGCGCGCGGCCATCTTGTCGCGGCAAATGCGCAACGCCTCGAGGGTGCGCGCGATGGCCGCCTCCCCGAGGCGGCCGGTCACCGACAGGCCTTCGCCCAGCCGCACGATCCGGGAGAACGCGTCGATGACCCGGAATCCGTCCGCAGTGGGCCTCGCGACCAGAAGCCGGCAATTGTTGGTGCCAAGGTCGAGAGCCGCGTAGGTCGCTGCGGCGGGGCGCCAAGGCGGTCGAGCCTCGGGCCGAGGCGCGTCGATCCCCTTACCGGGACTCAACGTGACAACTTCGGACACAACCAGACCTCGAGCTCTGCCCCGACGCGCTCCGCCCAGGGGCGGCAATTCAAAACTGAATTTAGCAAGGCTGACGGAGGATGCAACGCAAGGCTGCATAGAGTGCGATGCGGCCCCGCCCTCTTTCAGGGTTTGAAAAAGGGATGGCGGACCGTATCGCCCACCTTGAGCCCGATCGAGGCGGCCGCGCCGCCGTTGAGTTCGAGCACCGCCATGCACGACGGCCCGGAGGGAATGACGCGCTCGGACAAGGGTTCGGCTTTCTCCACGATATTGGTCACGACCCCCGCGCGGGAAATGAAGATCATGTCGAGGGGGATGTAGGTATTCTTCATCCAGAACGACACGGGCGCCTCGCGGTCGAATTCGAAAAGCATCCCGCGATCGGCCGGCAGGAATGCGCGGTTCATCAGCCCTTGCGCTCGGCTCGCGTCGTCCTTCGCGATTTCAACGTGAAAGTCATGCGTCCCGCTGGACGTAACAATCTGCAGCGTCTCGGGGCCGTCGGCGCGGGCCGCCGCTGCGAGGATGCCGCACATGAGGACGAGGATCGCGGAAGCCGCCCAAAGCCGAATTCGGACCGTCGTCATCGCCTCGTCTCTCGCCTAGCCAGCTAGTCCGAGCTTCAAGACGAACGGCCGACGGCCGTCAAGCGCAGGCGCGCTAATGGGTGGCGAGAATCCGCGAGCCGTCGAGCGGGCGCACCTCGGCGGCCATCAGGCCTTTTGGTCCCGGACCGAATCGGGCCAGCATGCTGTCGCCGGGCTTGGGGTCAACGAAGCCATATCGGCGCAGCGTCTCCATATGGACGAAAATGTCTTCGGTGCCCTCGCCCCGGGTGAGAAACCCAAAACCGCGCGACCGGTTGAACCACTTGACAATGACGATCTCGAACCCGCCGACCGACGCCGCGTGAGCGCGCGTGCGCGCGGGAGCGAGCGGCGGCGCATACCCTGGTTCGGGCTCGCTGACGGAGATCACCTTGAACACCTGGAGGCCGCGCTCGCGCCGCGCCGCCTCGGCGACGACCCTCGCCCCTTCGCGGATCGAGGAGAAACCGTCCCTGCGCAGCACGGTGACGTGAATGAGGACGTCCGCCTCGCCGCTGTCCGGCACGATGAACCCGTAACCCTTGGCGGCGTCGAACCACTTGACGCGCCCGGCGACCTCGACGAGACCCGAGGGGGTTTCGTCCGACAGTTCGCCGCTTCGCGTCGGCGCCAGCGGCTTCGTGAATTCCTCGCCCATTCGGCCCCCACTCAACGCGTCGGCAGCGCGACTCACCGCCATCGAACCTGATGCGCCTCGCGATCGGGACCACCCGCTGAGGCCGAGATCCGCAACGCAAATGATTCTCGTTCTAGAGGATAGCAAATCGCCACGCGCTGCGTATCAAAAACACTCAAAACTTGAGCGTGGCTGTGGATATGAGCAAAAAAATTCGCCGGCGCGAGGCCGGCGGCAGGTTCGATAACGCAACGGAGGGGCCGCAAGCGCGTGCGACTTACTCGCTCTCCTCTTCCGGTTCAGGCGGGGGCGCGAGGCCCTCGAGGCCTCGAAGCAGGTCTTCTTCCGTCATGCGGTCGAACTGCGCCTCGACGCCAAGTTCGATCTGCGCCTGCGCATTGGGATTGACCATCGGCGGGGCGGCCTCAGCCTCGGGTTCGTCGACCTCGACATGTTTTTGCAAGGCGTGAATCAAATCCTCGCGCAGGTCGCCAGGCGAGAGCTTGCCGTCGCCGATTTCACGCAGAGCAACGACGGGGTTCTTGTCGTTGTCGCGCGCGACGTTAATCGCCGCACCCGAGGAAATGGCGCGGGCGCGATGACTGGCCATCAAGACGAGGTCGAAACGATTGTCGACCTTGTCGACGCAATCTTCGACAGTGACGCGAGCCATGGAGACTCCTTCGAACGATGAAAAAATGGGAAGCGAGCGCGCCCTCTACACGTCGAGCGCATAAGATGCAAGCTCTTATCGAATGTCGGTCAGAGCGCGAAACTCTCGGGTCCCGCGACTATGCGCGCCATCGTGGCGGCGAAAGCCTCGGCGAAGCGCCGAACGTCGTCCTCTCGCGACGCCCAGCCGAGGCTTAGCCGAACTGCGCCGCGCGAAAGTTCCGGCGCGACGCCCATTGCCGCCAGCACATGCGAGGGCGTCACCTTGCCTGAAGAGCAGGCTGAGCCGGAGCTGACGGCAACCCCGGCAAGATCAAGCGCAATCATCAAGGTGGCCGCTTCGACCCGCGGGATCGCGAAACAGACCGTGTTGGACAAGCGCGGCGCCGTTTCCCCGAACACGACCGCATCGGGCGCGACGTCCCGAACGGCGCGAGTCAAACGATCGCGCATCGCCGAGAGCCGCGGGGCGTCTCCCGCCTCCTCCAGACACGCGCGCGCCGCGGCGGCGAAACCCGCAATCGCCGTAACGTTCTCCGTGCCCGCGCGCGCGCCGCGCTCCTGGCCGCCGCCCCGGATCAGGGGTTCGCCAAGACTGAAGTCCTGACGCGCAACGAGAAGAGCGCCCGACCCTCTTGGCCCGCCCATTTTGTGGGCGGAGAGCGCCAGTGCATCAGCACCGAGCGCGTCGATCGCGCAGTCCTCCCGTCCGGCGAGTTGCACCGCGTCGCAGAACACGTAGCCGCCGGCCGCGTGGACCAGCGCGGCAGCCTCAGCGACCGGTTGGATGACGCCGGTCTCGTTGTTCGCGCCTTGCAAGGCCAGGAGCACGCGCCCCGGTCTCCGAACGGCAGAATCCAGCGCGTCAAGATCAATACGCCCGTCTGCGCCGAGCGGCGCCATTTCTACCGCGGCGGCGGGGAAACGGTGGCCGGAGAGAACGCAAAGGTGCTCTCCGCCGTTGAGAACCAGCCGATCCAGCGGCGCCCCGCCGGCGCCGACGCCGAAAAACGGATTGAGCGCACAGTTGACGGCCTCGGTGCCGCCTGAAACGAAAGTCACGCAGCGTGAAGCTGCGCCCGCCAGCCGCGCGACGTCGACCCGCGCGTCCTCGATGATGCCGCGCGCGCGACGGCCCTCGGCGTGAATCGACGATGGGTTGCCCGTTGTCGTCATCGCAGACAAGGCGGCCTCCCTCGCCTCCGGCCGCAATGGCGCGGTCGCGTTGTAGTCGAGATAGGTTCTGACCTTCGGCCTCATGGGGGCCATCGCGACTCCGGCGAGCGATCGAAACGCTGCTTCCTTCCCTGTCTGGGGGCGAGCAGCCGTTTTTCCTTGCAATTGCCGGCGCCCTGCATGCTATGAGGCAGCCTCCGAGGCGAGCCCCCGCCGACTTATCGACACATACGCATGCGACTGGCGCCCCGCAAGGCGCAATCGCCAGCGGCGATCAGGTCTCAAGTCTCAGCGGTGCGGGCCGTAGATCTTTTTGGAGATTTCATGCCCGAAGTCTTTTTCAACGGTCCCGCCGGTCGGCTCGAGGGCCGGTTTCATCCAGCCAAGCAGCGCGGGGCGCCGATCGCCGTGGTTTTGCACCCGCACCCGCAATTCGGCGGCACCATGAACAACCAGATTGTCTACAATACCTACTACAACTTCGCCGAGCGCGGGTTTTCGGTCCTGCGCTTCAACTTCCGCGGAGTCGGACGTTCGCAGGGGGCATTCGACCACGGCCAGGGCGAGTTGTCGGACGCCGCGTCGGCGCTCGATTGGGCGCAGTCGATCAGCCCGGAGGCGCGTGCCTGCTGGATTGCGGGCGTCTCGTTCGGCTCCTGGATCGGCATGCAGCTCCTCATGCGGCGCCCGGAGATCGAAGGCTTCATTTCGATCGCGCCTCCCGCCAACCGTTTCGACTTCAGCTTCCTCGCGCCGTGCCCGTCCTCGGGCCTTTTCGTCCATGGCGACAAGGACCGGGTCGCGCCCCTGAAGGAGGTGCTGGCGCTCATTGAAAAGCTGAAAACCCAGAAGGGCATCGTCATTGAACACGCGGTGATCGCCGAGGCCAACCACTTTTTCGAAGATTGCATCGACGACCTTCAGGCGGTCGTTGGCGCCTATCTCGACAAGCGGCTTGGCATGCCCCGCCATGCGCCCCCGCCGGTGCGTAAGGAGCGGGCGAAGCCTGCCCCCCCGCAGGTCGAAAACGGGTGACGCCCCGGTGTCGCTGATCACGACGACGGATGAGCTCGAGGCCGCTTGCCTCAGACTGGCCCGCCATCCGTTTGTCACCGTCGACACCGAGTTCCTTCGCGAAACGACGTTCTGGCCGATCCTTTGCGTCGTCCAACTCGCCTCGGACGACGAAGCGCTGGCGATCGACGCGTTGGCCGAAGGGCTCGACCTCCAGCCCCTGCTGCGCTTGATGGCCGACGAGGACGTGGTCAAGGTGTTCCACGCAGCGCGTCAGGATCTCGAAATCTTCTGGAAGCTTGCGGGAGTTCTGCCGACCCCGCTCTTCGACACGCAGGTTGCGGCGATGGTCTGCGGCTACGGCGATCAGGTGTCCTATAGCGAACTCGTCCAATCCGTCTGCCGGGTCACGATCGACAAGTCCTCGCGCTTCACCGACTGGGCGCGGAGACCGCTGGCCGAGGCGCAGATCGACTATGCGATCGGCGATGTGACGTATCTGCGCGACATCTACAAGGCTTTGACGGCGCGCCTCAAGGCGACGGCGCGTCAGTCGTGGCTCGAAGACGAGATGAAGGTTCTCAATTCGCCCGCCACTTACGAACAGCATCCTGAGCGCGCCTGGGAGCGATACAAGTCCCGCGCGCGCAAACCCCGCGATCTGGCGACGCTGATGGAGCTGGCCGCCTGGCGCGAGAGCGAGGCGCAGGCGCGCGACGTGCCTCGATCGCGCGTGCTGAAGGACGACGTTCTGATCGAGCTCGCGCTCGCGGCCCCGCGCACCGTTGAAGCGCTCGGTAACCTGCGCGCCGTCCCTCGCGGCATGGAGCGCTCCCGGGCCGGCGGCGAAATTCTGGCGGCAATCGAGCGCGGGCTCGCTCGCGATCCGAAAACACTGCCGAAAATCGAACGCGAGCGGCGCAACGGGGCCAATGTCGGGGCGGCCGTCGAACTCCTCAAGGTTTTGCTGCGACAGGTGAGCGATGAGAGCGGCGTCGCCGGCAAGCTGATTGCTTCTGTCGACGATCTGGAGGCGATCGCTTCCAATGACAAGGCCGACGTAGCGGCCCTCTCCGGCTGGCGACGGAGACTCTTCGGCGAGCGCGCGCTTGAGCTCAAACGCGGCCGCCTCGCGCTGACAGTCGAGAACGGCAAGGTCGTCACCCTCGAATGGCGTGACGCCGAGCCGGGCGCTCCGACCTGAGAACGACACCGCCGGCTCAGGGGCGGCTTCAAGACTAGTCCGGCAGCCCCGCGAGAAACAGATCGGTCGCGGGCCTCTTCAAGGATTTAGGCGCCAAAAGTTGCAACTTTCGCGCGCTCGCGCCGCGGCCGTTCGGATGGAATGCTCTACCGAGCCAGGGATACCAGATCTTGTAGGTTCGAGGCGTCCGTGGTCATATCATTTCCGGGCGCGGATTCAATGTTTTCAAACCTTTGCGGCGCCATTTGCGGGCGACTCCGCTTGCCTGTCCGGCCGTCCGGCGCCACGAGCTCCCGTGAGCCCGACGCCGCCCTACAGCGCGTCGGAATTGTAGGGCGCGGTCGCCGACCGCGCCAGGGCGGGGTCACCGACCCCGCCCTACAGCCGAGAGCGACGGTCGGCTCCGCTCGACTGGCGTTCGCCACATGCCGCTCCCCGTTTGACCGGTTGCGGAGGTTGGCGATGGGCGGAACTGATTCGACGGAACCGAACACTGGAAATTCGCTTGGCGTGGGACGAGAACAAAGATAGAACATAGTTGCCAACTTGGCAAGAGAATGTTGCGCTAACGGCCGATAACCGGTCTGCACCTGCGAGGGCCTGCTTTGCCGCTGGCCCGAGCCGCTCCCATCAGCCGCGTGGCGCGCGAACCTGGTCGACGAAGTCGTCCATCCGCTTCGCGACGACGCGGATGTCGAAGAGCCGCTCGACGCGGGCGCGACCTGAGCGCGCGAGCTTCAAGCGGCGTTCCGGCGAATCGAGCAAGGACGCGAGGTTGCTGGCGACGCCGTCAGCATCCTTGGGATCGACAATCAGCGCGTCGCCTCCGCAGACTTCCGCGAGGCCGCCGAGGCCCGACGCCACGAGCGCCGTCCCGCTCGCCAGCGCCTCCAGCGCGGTCCGGCCGAACGGCTCCGGCGTCTTCGTCAGCACCATCCCGACCGCCGCCTTCTCCCAGGCCGCCTTGACCTCCGCATAGGGGAGGTTCGTTTCAATCCTGATCCTGCCGTCGAAATCTGCCGCGGCGTTGCGAAGCTCCCGCACAATCTGAGGCTCCCTCTCGATCGCCGAAAGGATGAAGCGGGCGCTCCATTCCTGTCGCGACCGCAAGAGGCGGGCGATCGCCCGCATCGCCTCGACGTGACCTTTGTCGTCAAGGGCGCGGCCGACGGAGAGGATCGTCGACTCCTTTGGGACGGAACCTGACCAGTCGGCCATGTCGAGCCCGTTCGGGATGGCGCGCATCGGCGCTCGCGCAGTCGGAAAGTTCGAGCGGAAGCGGTTCGCGCAGTCCTCGCTGACGAAGGCAAGGCCGGCTATGCGCTTGAGCTCGAAATCGCGCGTCGCTCGCTTCAGCGCGCCAGACGGAGCCTTCTCATAGGCGTGGCTATGCAGAATCGCTGGGACGCCGGAGGCCGAGGCGATCAGGGCCGCCGCAGGAAGATGATTCTCGACGATGGCGAGATCGATTTCCTCGCGACGCAGAAGCCGGCCGACGCTCCAGGCCTTGGCCAGATTGCCGCCCAACAGGACGTCGGGCACGGTCTTGATCCGGATCCCGTCGAACGGCCTGTCCACTTTCGGGCAGACGACCAGGGTTGAGCCGGCGTACCGGCTGTGACGAATGAGGTCGCGGACGCAGAGCTCGACCGACGCGGCGCCCTTCGGCCCGAAGACCGAATTGCGCAGGAGGACGTAAGCGATGGTCGGGTCACGCGCCATAAGCGAACTCGTCGGGGCGTTCAAAGCCTGGGGTCAAGATCCCATCGGCCTGCTTACGCCGACGACCGCTTGGCGCAAAGAGCGGCCATTAGCCGACGACTGTCGAACGGGTCAAATCGACCCGTTGAGACGATCACGATTTGCTCAGTGTGGGCCCTTCGTGGTTGGTCTCGACACGGAAGGAATGCGTCCGTTATCAGCCATTCGACGGAGGGGCGGGCACGCGTAGGACGCAGGGTCCGCCCTGCCCGGCCGGTCCCGGTCACTTTTGCATCGGGTCCCTTGGGCGCCGAGCAAGGCGCGTCACAAACCGGATCAAGTCGCCACGATAGTGCAGCCTCTCATAATCGACTGGCTGATTGCCCGTGGTATACGATGTTCGCTCGATCAGGAAGATCGGGCTGCCGGCTGGCACTTGGAGCGCCTGGGCGGCAACAGGGTCCGCCGTGGCCGCTTCCAACCTGTATTCAGCCTCGACCAGAGGCGTATTGTACTTGTTCTCCAGCAGGGCGAAGACCGGTTCGGCCTCGAGGTCGTTCTCCGCAACCTTCTCCCCTAAGTCGCGCGGCAGGTATGTTTCGTCAAATGACACCGCCACGCGGTCAGCCAAGCGAATTCGCCGAAGCCTGACCACCAACGCCCCAGGCGCCAACGCAAGGTGGCGTGCGACGACTTCGTCGGCGGCCACTATGCGCTTGTCGAGTAGGCGAGCGGTGGGGGTTCGCCCGAGCGCCCGCATGTCCTCAACGAAACCGGTCAGCTCGGTCAGCTCCTGCGTGATCTTCGGCTGGGCGACGAAAGTGCCCTTGCCCCTCCTAACCTCGACGAGGCCGCGCTCGACCAGGTTCTGAATCGCCTTCCGCACGGTCGTGCGGCTGACTTGGAACCGCTCAGTGAGGCCCTCTTCCGGCGGCAATTGGGTCTCTGGCGGCAAGCGGCCGTCGGCGATATCGCCGGATAGAACCGACTCGACACGTTCGTAGAGGGGTGATCGTG
>JAFAHO010000350.1 GCA_019237205.1 Hyphomicrobiales bacterium | reverse complement strand
CGCTTCTGGGCGATCGCGATTCCGCGTTTCTTCGCCGAACCGGCGTGGCAGACGTTCAGCTTCTGGATTCCCCTCTATTTGGCGACCGAGCGCCACATGGACTTGAAGCAGATCGCTCTCTTCGCCTGGCTGCCGTTCCTCGCGGCGGATTTCGGCGGGGTATTTGGCGGCTTTATCGCGCCGTTCCTGATGAAAACCTTCGGCGTCACGCTGGTGTGGTCGCGCATCTGGGGCGTCGTGCTCGGCGCGCTGATGATGATCGGGCCAGCCTCTATCGGTCTTGTCGTGTCGCCCTACTCGGCCATCGCCCTTTTTAGTCTCGGCGGTTTCGCTCACCAGACGATCTCGGTGCTGGTCAATACGCTCTCCGCCGATCTCTTCGATTCGCGCGAGGTCGGTACGGTCAGCGGCTTCGCAGGCATGGCGGCCTGGACCGGCGGGCTCGGATTCTCCCTGCTCGTCGGCGCGCTCGCCGACACTGTGGGCTATGGGCCCCTCTTCGGCCTGCTCGGCGTTTTCGACCTCGTCGGGGCTGCGGCGTTGATCGTCCTGATCGGCGGCGAGCGCCACGCCGAACGTTTCTCGGCCGCCTGAGGGCCCGAGAGGCGTGATACGGGAGGCGAGCGCGAGATCGTGTAGATACAATTGTGATTGCAAATCGTGGATACATATGCTAGGGCGCGGCTTTGGAATTTGAATGGAACGAGGAGAAGCGCCAGAAAATCTTGAAGGAGCGCAGGCTCGATTTCGCGGACGCCTTCCAGTTTTTCGACGGCCGACCCGTGATCCATCAACCGACTCCGCGCGGCGACGAAGAGCGGTGGAAATCAACCGCATTATTCGACGGCAAGATTTTCACCGTCGTTTGGATGTGGCGCAACGCCGCGATCCGGGTCATTTCGATGAGGCGAAGCCATGAACAGGAAGAAAGGGAATATCGTTCGGCATTCGGAGGCGGAGCTTAAGGCCATGAAAGCTGCCGGAAAGACACGGACCGACTGGAAGGCTGCAGCTATGAGGCCCGTGCCTGACGGGAGCGACCCGGACGACGCGATAGAGCGCATCGAGTGGTCGACGACCGAGCTTCCCCTGCCAAAGCGAAAGGAACACACGAACCTGCGGATTGACGCCGATGTCCTGGCGTTCTTTCGCGGACAAGGGCGCGGCTATCAGACCAGAATCAATGCCGTCCTGCGCTCGTACGTAGAGCAGGTTACAGGCCATAAGCCGCGCTGATCGCTCTCCCCGCGCGAGGTTAGCGCCGTGGCGGGCTCGGATTCTCCCTGCTCGTCGGCTCGCTCGCGGACCCATTGGGCTACGGTCCGCTTCTTCGGCATGCTCGGCGTTTTCGACCTTATCGGGGCGGCGGCGCTGATCGTGCTCATCGGCGACGAGCGCGACGCCGAACGTTTCTCGGCCGCCTGAGACAAGGAACCCAGTCGCGATGAAACCGATCCTTCGCGCCCGCCTGAACGCATGCGACTCGCGCTCGCTCACGCTGGACTGCGGCGAGGGCGCCGAGATGCGGATCGTAGCGCTTGCCGACGACATCGTCCGGGTCACGGTTCTGCGCGGTGGCGAGGTCCGTCAGAAGCGCACCTGGGCCGTGCCTGCGTTCGGCGAGGCCGACACGGACTGGGCGGGACGCGACCGGCTCGACGACAGTTCGTGGCCGACCGTCGCGACCGAGATCACGGCCTCGCCAGCACATGTCATGCTGGCCACGCCAGCGCTGCGCTTGACCCTGACGCTCGGCGGCTTTCGCATGGACTGGGCGCTGCCCAATGGTGCGATCTTCGCGCGCGACCGCGAGGCGCAGCCCTATTGTCTCGGGCAGAAGACACATGCCTTCAAACACGCGATGGCGCGCGCGCCCGGCGATCGCCACTATGGCCTGGGCGACAAGACCGGCCCGCTCGATCTCACCGGGCGGCGGCTCAGATGCGCGATGCGCGATTCGCTCGGCTTCGATCCCAAGCGCGGCGATCCCCTCTATAAGAATTGGCCGTTCCTGATCGTGCGCGACGCAGCGAGCGGCGTCTCGCATGGAGTTTTCTACGACAATTGCGCCGAGGGCTCGTTCGACCTCGGCTGTGAGCACGACAACTACTTCGGCCGCTATCGGTCTTACGAGGCCGAAGACGGCGACCTCGATTTCTACCTGATCCTTGGGCCCCGCCTCATGGACGTCACCGCCAAGTTCGTTGCGCTGACAGGGCGTACTGCGCTGCCGCCGCGCTGGTCGCTGGGCTTCGCCCAGACTGCGATGGCGCTCGCCGACGCGCCGGACGCTGAGGCGCGCATCCAAGGCGTGATCGACGCCGCCAAGGCGTACGACCTTCCCATCTCCTCGTTTCATTTCGGCTCGGGCTACACGTCGATCGGCAAGAAGCGCTACGTCTTCACCTGGAACCGCGCAAAGTTTCCAGAGCCGAAGGCGCTCATGCGCACATTTCAGGATGCTGGCATAAAGACGGTCGCCAACGTCAAGCCGTGTCTGCTTGACGACCACCCCCACTATGGCGAGGTCGCGGCGGCCGGCGGTTTCATCGCTGGCGGCGAGACCCATGCGCCTCTGAAATCGCAGTTCTGGGACGGCGAGGGCGCGCATGTCGATTTCACCAATCCCGCCGGCGTCGCGTGGTGGAAGGAGGGCCTGACCCGTGAGGTCCTCGCCTACGGCGTCGACGCGGGGTGGAACGACAACAATGAATATGGGCTCTGGGACGACGACGCGACCTGCGCAGGCTTCGGCGAGCCGACGCCGCTTGCGCTCATGCGCCCCGTGCAGGCGCTCCTGATGACGCGCGCGACGCGCGAAGCTGAGCTCGCCTCGAAGCCGAGCGCCCGCCCCTTCACCGTTACCCGCGCCGGCGGGCCGGGCCTGCAGCGCTACGCCCAGACGTGGAGCGGCGACAACACGACGAGTTGGGACTCGCTGAAATGGAACTTCCGAACCGGCCTCGGCATGTCGCTCTCCGGCATGTTCAACATCGGCCATGACGTCGGCGGCTTCGCGGGTCCGCCGCCCGACCCGGAACTCTTGGTCCGCTGGACGCAGGCGGGGCTATTGCATCCGCGCTTTCTCATGAACAGCTGGAAGGACGGCGGCGTCACGACTTCGCCCTGGCTGCATCCGGAGGCGCTGCCCATGATCCGCGACGCGCTCGGGTTGCGGCTCAGGCTCATGCCCTATCTCTATAGCGCGATGGTTCGGGCGCACGAGGCGCATGTCCCTGTGCTCAAGCCGACCTTCATGGTCTTCGAGGACGACCCCGCCTTTTTCGCCGACGCGGACGCGGCGATGTTCGGCCCCTGCCTGCTCGCCGCGCCTATCCTGCGCGAGGGCGCGCGCGAGGTTGAGGTCTATCTGCCGCGCGGCCCCGAAAGCTGGCGCGATTTCTGGACCGGGCGCGTCTATGCCGCCGGTCGCAGCGCGAGGATCCCGGCGCCGCTGGACCGGCTGCCGCTTCTCGCGCCCGCCGGAGCGATCGTGGCTGTGACTGACAGCGGCGACGACTATTCGCGACTGCACGACGAGCCCTCGCGGGCGTTGCGCGTTTTTCCGGGCGCGGCCGAGGGCGCTTCGAGCGCCGCTCTCGTTGAAGACGACGGCGTCTCTCTCGCCGGCGCCTCGACCCGCGTGACAATCGCGCTGAATTGGACGGCAAGCCGCGTCAGCCTCGCCGTCGGGGCGAGCGGGAACTACCGCCTGCCCTACTCCGAGATGCGCGTGATCTTGCCCGAGGACGAGACGCGGACGGTGGAATTGTCCGGGGCCGACGGGATCGGACTTCGGCTCTGAGGACGCGAAATCGGGAGACGATTTGGGTGCTGAAGTCGAGAAAGGGCGCGGCGGCTTCGCGGCTGCAAAACGCGCGCTTCAGCTCTCCGCCGCCTGAACGGGACCCGAGTCCTTGCCTTTGGCCTCGACGTCCCGATCGACGAACTCAATGACGGCCATCGCCGCATTGTCGCCCGGGCGAAAGCCCGCCTTCAAGATGCGGGTGTAGCCGCCGTTGCGGTCCTTGTAGCGAGGCCCGAGGACGTCGATCAGTTTCTTGACGAGGACGGCGTCGCGAAGCCGCGAGATCGCGATGCGGCGGGCGTGCAGGTCGCCGCGCTTGCCGAGCGTGACGAGCTTCTCGACGACGGGACGCAAGTCCTTCGCCTTCGGCAGCGTGGTCGTGATCTGCTCGTGCTTGATCAGCGCCTGCGCCATGTTGGCGAACATCGCCTGGCGATGCTCGGCGGTGCGGTTGAAACGGCGTTTCGCGCGTCCATGATACATCGGCGTGTCTCCTTAAAAACGGGTCTGCGACCGCCGTGCCAAGGAACGGCCGCTTGTTGTTTCTCCCTCGCCCGTTTACGGGAGAGGGCCGGGGCGAGGGGGAAAACGCAACGCAGCCCCTCATCCGGCCGCTACGCGGCCACCTTCTCCCGCAAGCGGGAGAAGGGATCTCAGTAGTGCTCCTCGAACCGCTTGGCGAGGTCCTCGATATTGTCGGGCGGCCAGCCCGAGACTTCCATGCCCAGGTGCAAGCCCATCTGCGCCAGCACTTCCTTGATCTCATTGAGCGACTTGCGGCCGAAGTTCGGCGTTCGCAGCATTTCGCCCTCGGTCTTCTGAATGAGATCGCCGATGTAGGTGATGTTGTCGTTCTTGAGACAGTTGGCTGAACGGACGGAAAGCTCGAGCTCGTCCACCTTCTTGAGCAGCGCCGGATTGAAGGCGAGCTCGGGGATCGCATGGGCCGCCTCTTCGCGGCGCGGCTCCTCGAAGTTGACGAATACGGCGAGCTGGTCCTGCAGGATGCGAGCCGCGTAGGCGAGCGCGTCCTCCGGCGACATGGCGCCGTTGGTCTCGATCGTCATCGTCAATTTGTCCTTGTCGAGGTCCTGGCCTTCGCGGGTGTTCTCGACCCGATAGGAGACCTTCCTGACCGGCGAAAACATGCTGTCGATCGGCAGCAGCCCGATCGGCGAATCCTCGGCCCGATTGCGGTCGGCCGGAACGTAGCCCTTGCCGGTTGTGACGGTGAATTCGATGCGCAGATCCGCGCCTTCATCGAGCGTGCAGATGACGAGGTTCGGATTGAGGATCTGGATATCGCCGGTCGTCTGGATATCGCTGGCGGTGACGGCGCCTGGGCCTCGTCGCTTGAGCACGAGACGCTTGACGCCTTCGCCCTGCATCTTGACCGCGATGTCCTTGACGTTGAGCACGATGTCGACAACGTCCTCGCGGACCCCCGGGATCGACGAGAACTCGTGCAGCACGCCGTCGATGTGGATCGAGGTAATCGCGGCCCCCTGCAGAGAGGACAGCAGAACGCGGCGCAGCGAGTTGCCAAGGGTCTGCCCGAAGCCGCGCTCCAGCGGCTCGGCGACGACCGTCGCGGTGCGGCGCGGTTCTTCGCTCGGAACGACTTCGAGCTTCTTCGGCTTAATGAGTTCTTGCCAATTCTTCTGAATCACGGCGAGGCCTTCCATTGGACGGATGCGCGGCTCGGAGCGCGCTGGGGCGCGCGAGGTCCGCAAAGGCGCGCCCGACACCCGTCGGCGCGCACAAGTTCACACGCGGCGCCGCTTGCGCGGACGGCAGCCGTTGTGGGGAATGGGCGTCACGTCTCGGATCGAGGTGACGGTGAAGCCCGCCGCCTGGATCGCGCGCAGCGCCGATTCGCGGCCCGAACCGGGACCGGACACCTCGACCTCGAGCGTGCGCATGCCATGCTCGGACGCCTTGCGAACGGCGTCCTCCGCCGCGATCTGCGCCGCGAATGGGGTCGATTTGCGGGACCCCTTGAATCCCATTGTGCCGGCGGACGACCACGAGATCGTGTTGCCCTGGGCGTCGGTAATGGTGATCATCGTATTGTTGAACGTCGAGTTCACATGGGCGACGCCCGACACGATGTTCTTGCGTTCGCGACGGCGAACCCGGGTCGCTTCTTTTGCCATTGAGCAGGTCCTTCAATAGCGCTTTGGCGCGTCAATTCCTGATTGTGAGAACGAAACGAAGATCACTTCTTCTTGCCCGCGATGGGCTTGGCCTTGCCCTTGCGGGTGCGCGCGTTGGTGTGAGTGCGCTGGCCGCGCACTGGCAACTGCCTGCGGTGTCGGAGGCCGCGATAGGTCCCGAGATCCATCAGGCGCTTGATGTTGATCGCGACTTCGCGGCGAAGATCGCCTTCGACGAGGTAATCGCGATCGATGGTCTCGCGGATCTGCATCACTTCCGCGTCCGACAGCTGGGCGACGCGGCGCTCGGAAGGAATATGCACTTTCTCGCAAATTTCCTCGGCCTTCTTCGGCCCGATCCCATGAATATACTGAAGCGCGATGATGACGCGCTTGTTGGTCGGAATATTGACGCCCGCTATACGAGCCATTCGCTCATGCTCCATGTCGGCGGCGCTTCCGCGTTATGCTGAAGCGTCGCGGGACTGACCGTTTCGGCGTCCGGTGGAGGCCGGCCCTTGCCGAAAACCCCTTCAAAACGCAAAAAGTCCCACGCGCTCGAATTGGCGCCGGGACCCAGAACACGTTCGGGATGGAGGGCATTTAGTCAGTTCGCGCCGCTTGTCAAGCTAAAAGCGCTGGCCGCGAGCCGAGAGCGACTTCTGAGTGCGGAGCGACTTGCCGCGTGATCGAACGCCGGCCCCTCGCAAATTCGCCGGAATCCCTTTATAGCGCCTCCGCCGCCCGCCGGCGAACGGCGATGGACGCTCAAAGGAGCCCCAATGACAACGATGATTCCCGCGCAATTGCGCGCGACTGCCGCCGCCTTCGCGCTCGGTTTCGGCGCAATTCTGACCTTCGCGGGCGCGGCTTCGGCCGACCCAAAGGTGCTGGCGACGGTCGACGGCTCGCCGATCACCGAAGACGACCTCAATGACGCGATGACGGACATCGGCCCCGGCCTGCCGCAGAAGCTCGAGGGCGCAGCGCGGCAGAAATACGTCCTCGACTATTTGATCGACCTCAAGCTGGCGGCCAAAAAGGCCCAGGCAGAGAAGCTCGATCAGACGCCCGAGTTCGCGCGCAAGCTCGCTTATTACCGCGACAAGCTGTCGATGGAGGAACTGCTCGGCTCCGTCGCCAAAGCGGCGACCACGGACGAAGCGGAGCATAAGGCCTATGAAGAGGCCGCCAAGGCCGAACCGCCGCAAGAAGAGATTCACGCGCGACATATCCTCGTCCCGACGGAGGATGAGGCGAAAGCCGCGCTCGCCCGGATCAAGGGCGGGGAGGACTTCGCCAAGGTGGCGACCGAACTTTCCAAGGATCCGTCCGGCGACGGCGGCGATCTCGGATGG
>JAFAHO010000275.1 GCA_019237205.1 Hyphomicrobiales bacterium | reverse complement strand
GTCTTGCGCATGCGCTTCGGCATCGGCATGAACACCGATCACACCCTCGAAGAGGTCGGTCAGCAGTTCTCGGTCACGCGCGAGCGCATTCGCCAGATCGAGGCCAAGGCGTTGCGCAAACTCAAACACCCGAGCCGAAGCCGAAAGCTGAGAAGCTTTTTGGATAATTGAGCGGCGAAGGTCCTGGCGGGCCAAGGCCCATGTCCGGGCCAGCTTCGCTAGGTATAACCGACGTCGTCATTGCGGGCTAAGCGATAGATTAAGTAATGACTCCTAGCGAACCACGATCACCAAGTATTATCGTTCTTCATGACGTGTTTTTTTGATCAAGCCAGTCGCCTGTGAAGAACCCTGAGACGCCCGGATTTGTGGGGCGTTTGCGGATATTTGGAAGTATTCGTTTTTGCAGGATTCGCGGGCGGAGGGGGCGGCGATCTTGCAAATTGAGCCGGGCTTCGAGGCATGATTGTCTGCCGTCGCAAGGACGACGACGGAGCGATTCGCGATGCGGCCGAGGGAGCGTCGGGACAGCGGTCAGAGCGATCTCTTCAGGGCCCGGCTCGACCAGATCGTCGACATGAGTCACCCGCTGGCGAAGCTCGCCGCGGCGATCGACTGGCGGTTCCTGGAGGAGCGGTTCGGCGCCGTCTATTCGGACAAGCCCGGCCAGCCGCCGCTGCCGACGCGGCTCATGGCGGGGCTGTCGATCCTCAAGCATGCGCACAATCTGTCCGACGAGGAGCTCTGCGCGCGCTTTCTCGAGAACCCGTACTATCAGCTCTTCTGCGGCGAGGAATTCTTCCGTCAACAAGCTGCCGCTCGACCGCTCGTCGCTGACGCGCTGGCGCCAGCGGATGGGCGAGGAGAAGCTCGTCGCGCTGATCCAGGAGAGCCTGAACGTTGCGACGCGGGCCGGCGCGGCCAAGCCCTCGGACTTTACCAAGGTGATCGTCGACACCACCCTGCAGCCGAAGGCGGTGGCGTTTCCAACCGACGCCAAGCTGATGCATCGGGCGCGCGAGCTTCTGGTTCGGCTCGCTAAGAAGCACGCCGTGGGCTTGCGCCAGTCCTATGCGCGGGTGGGCAAGCGAGCGCTGATGACCTACCAACGCTACGCCCACGCCAAGCAGTTCAGGCGCGCCAACCGGGCGCTGCGCAGCGTGCGGACCTATCTCGGCCGGGTGTTGCGCGATATCGTGCGCAAAACCAGGGCCGACGCGAACCTGCGCCGCACCTTCGCCGCGCCGCTGTCGCTGGCCTTCCGGGTTCGCGAGCAGCGCCAGAACCAGCGCGGCCGGAAAGTCTATTCGCTGCACGCGCCCGAGGTTGAATGCATCGGCAAGGGCAAGGCGCATCGGCCTTATGAGTTCGGCGTCAAGGTGTCGGTCGCCACCACGCTCAACCGCTCGAAGGGCGGGCAGTTCATCGCCCACGTCAAGACGCTGCCGGGCAATCCACACGACGGCCACACGCTCGAGACCGTCATCCCGCAGATCGAGACGCAGATCGGCGCGAGCTCTCTCGCATCGTCGCCGACCGCGGCTATCGCGGGCACAACGCGCCGCCCGACCACAAGATGAAGGTCTACGTCTCCGGCCAGAAGCGCGGCGTGACCGAAGCGATCAAGCGCGATCTGCGCCGACGCTCCGCCGTCGAACCCGTCAGCGGCCATGCTAAGGGCGAGCACCGCATGGGGCGCAACTTCCTCAAGGGAGCGCACGGCGACGCCGCCAACGCACTCCTCGCCGCCGCTGGCTACAATTTCCGCCGGATCCTGGCCTGGCTAGCCCGCATTTCTCATAGGAGGGGCGTGTCTGTCGCGACCCGACGATGATTGCGCAGTGACTGTGGCGAGGATGAGCGCGTCCCTGGCGCAGTTTGCGCGGAGGGGGTCGGTCTTTTGGGGGTCTCCGGTGGGTGGTGGGTTGGATTGCCGCGTTTTTTTGGCGTCGCGGCGACGCGTCAGGCGGTTGTGACGAGGCGGGCGGCGGCGAGGCGCCATTCGTCGGCGTAGGGACAGGCTGAGGCGAGCGCGAATTTGACACGCCGCGCGCTGACGCGGACGAGACCTGCAAGCTTGAGGAGCTTGAGCCGGATCGTGCCGCAGGTCGCTTCGGCGAACTGGGTGTGGGCAAGACCGATGCGCCTGAGGGCGCACAGGAGCACATAGGCGAACGAGGCGAGCCAGAGCCGCAGCTGGTTGGCGCACAAGGTTGCGGTCGAGGTACGGTCGGCGAACAGGTCGC
>JAFAHO010000155.1 GCA_019237205.1 Hyphomicrobiales bacterium | reverse complement strand
GGCGCGATCGCTGGGCCGGCTTCGGCGGATCAGCCGATCAAGATCGGCTTTATCACCAAGTTTCCGGTGCCGTTCTTCGCCACCATGGAGAACGCAGCCAAGGCCTACGCCGCGGCGCATCCGGGGGTGGAGATCATTTTCGGGCAGGGAACTTCCGCCACCGACATCGACGGGCAGATCGCGCTCATCGAGTCGATGGTCACCAAGGGCGTGCAGGGGATCGCGATCACGCCGGTCGATCCTACGGTGGCGAAGACGCTGGACAAGGCGGTCGCCAACGGGATCAAGGTCGTTCTCATGGACAACAGGATCCCCGACTGGAAGGGGCAGACCGCGCTTGCGACCACGAACAATCTCGAAGCCGGCAAGATCGCCGGCGGCTACCTCAAGACGGTGCTGAAGGACGGCGACACGGTCGGCGTCCTCGAAGGCGTGCCGGGCGTGCCCGCCCTCGACGACCGCGTGAACGGCATGCTCGAAGGCCTGAAAGGCGTAAACGTCAAGATCGTCGGCAAGGGCGAGACCGACTGCCAGGAGGAGAAGGGGATGAACGTCGCCCAGGACATCCTGACCGCGAATCCGCAGCTCAAGGCGATCTACTCGGCCTGCGGTCCGCCCGCGGCCGGCGCCGCGCAGGCGATCAAGAACGCCAAGCTCGACCACAAGGTGATCCTGGTCGGCTTCGACTTCTGCTGCGGCGAACCGGAAGCGCTGGCGGCCGGCGTCGAGGACGCCTCCGTGGCCCAGTTCCCCGCGAAAATGGCGGAACTCGGGGTGGACGCGCTCGTCAAGGCGATCCGCGGCGAGCAGGTGCCGACGCTGATCGACTCGGGCGCGGCCCTCGTCACAAAGGCCAACATGGACAAGTTCAAGTGAGACGAGCGAGGGCCTGCGAAACCGCCGACCCTCCCTCTTTTTGACGCCGCCATGCCGGCGCCCGAGCCTGCGCGGGCGCCGACATGGCGAACGCGCAAATCCGCCGACCTCGAAAGCGGCGACTGGCCGGTCGCGAGGCTTCGAACGTGCGGAGAATTCACCGAGAGACGGGACTAAGAACATGCGAGCGGTCGTCTGTCATAGCCCAGGGAGCCTTGCGCTCGAGGAGAGGCCGGAAGCGAGCCGCGGCGCCGAGGAGGTGCTGATCGCCATCAGGCGCGTCGGGATCTGCGGCACGGACTATCACATCTATGAGGGCAGCCACCCCTATCTGGAATATCCACGGATCATCGGCCATGAGCTGTCCGGCGAGGTGCTCGAGACGCCTCGGGGCACCGCGTTAAGGCCGAACCAGAGGGTCGTCGTTAATCCATACGTGTCATGTGGAGCCTGCATCGCCTGCCGCAGAGGCAAGCCGAATTGCTGCGTGCGCATCGCCGTGCTTGGCGTGCATCGCGACGGCGGGTTGTGCGAACGGATCAGCGTGCCGGAGAGGAACCTCTATCCCGCCGGGAGCCTCACGTTCGACGAGGCGGCGAGCGTGGAGTTCCTCTCGATCGGCGCCCATGCAGTGTCGCGTTCGGGCCTCAAGCCAGGCGACCGCACGCTTGTGATCGGGGCCGGTCCGATCGGTCTCGGCGTCGCGCTCTTCGCGGGCCTCTCCGGCGGAGACACGACCGTCATCGACCTCGACCCCGACCGGCTGGCGTTTGCGACGCAGGCGGGGATCGCCGGGCGGTCGATCCTGGCTGACGACCGGACGGACGAGCAGGTCGGCGCGGCGACTGACGGCGAGGGGTTCGACATCGTGTTCGATGCGACAGGAAATCGAGGCTCGATGGAGGACGCGATTCGCCATGTGGCTCATGGCGGTTCGCTGGTGCTGGTGAGCGTGGTGAACGAGGACATCGCCTTTTCCGATCCCGAGCTTCACAAACGCGAAACGACGGTCCTCGGCAGCCGAAACGCCCTGCGCGCGGATTTCGAACGAGTTATGGCGGCGATCGCAGAGAAGCAGGTCCCATTGCAACGTCTGCTGACGCATCGCACGAGGCTCGCCGGCGCCGCCGCCGACATCGCTCGGTGGGCGACGGACAAGAGGGGGCTTGTGAAAGCCCTGGTCGAGATCGAATGACCCGCAGGATCATCCAGTTCGGCACCAGTCGGTTTCTTCAGGCGCATGTCGATCTTTTCGTCCATGAGGCCCGCTGTTCGGGCGAGGACATCGGGCCGATCACGATCGTGAAGACAGCACCCTCCGGCGATCACGAAAGGCGCGTTTTGGCGTTCAAACGCGCACTTCCGTATCCGGTCCGCATCCGGGGGATCGCTGCGAACAAAGTGATCGACGAAACCATCGACGTCGCAAGCGTCGATTCGGCGTTCGACGCCCAGCACGAATGGCTGGCGGTCGTCCGCTGTTTCGCGCGCGAGGCGGAGATCGCCGTATCCAATACCGGCGACAGCGGCTTCGAGCGCTCGGGCGAGGACGCCGCCCACGATTACGCCTCGAATACGCCGCCGCGCAGCTTTCCCGCGAAACTGCTTGCGCTCCTTCTCGCTCGCTTTCGGGACGGCGGACGGCCTCTCGTTTTCCTGCCGACCGAGCTCGTGACCGGCAACGGCGAACGACTCGCACGGATCGTTTCGACCATCGCCGAAGAGAGCCGTCAGTCGGACTCGTTTCGCGACTGGCTCGCCCGATCCGTGATCTTTGCCGACACCTTGGTCGATCGCATCGTCTCCGCGCCGATCGAGCCGATCGGCGCGGTGGCCGAGCCCTACGCGCTCTGGGCCATCCGCACTGGCGGATTCGGCGAACCGATCAGGCACCCGGCTGTGCGCATGGTCGACGACCTCGCGCCGTTCGAGCGGTTGAAGCTGCACATCCTCAATCTGGGCCACACCGTGCTGGCGGACGTTTGGATGAAGGAAAGGCGGGCGGCCGACGAGACGGTCCGGACGGTCCTGGGAGACGCTGCCGTCTCGAAGACCCTCGCCGCGATCTACGAGGAGGAGGTCGTACCAGGCTTTACGCTTTATGAGCTGGGCGATGAAGCGCAGGACTACGTCGCCGCGACATGGGAGCGGTTCCGAAACCCGTTCCTCGAACATCGGCTGGCCGACATTTATCAGAACCACGACGTCAAGCTCAGACGCCGCGTGGCTGACCTTCTGGAGTGGGTGTGGCGTCGCGAACCGGGCTTCGCCGCGCCACGACTGACCGCGATGCTCCTAGAGCAGTCGCTCAAAGGTCAGAATGATGACAATAGGTTTGGCGCCCGTCGACAGCGATAGGAATTAGGTCGAAATGGAACTCCCGCTTCGGGCGGACTCTGACCCTCGATGTTGCAAAGTTTACGACCGCTTCGCTTTCCAAATGCTTGGTTTGAAATCGCGACCGTCAATGTTGCTGGGTTTCGAGATCGGTCGTTAGCTGCGTAATCGCGACCCTTGCCTTTGCCGGACGCCTCAGGCGGCATGGCGAGCGCGCTTCATGCAGGGACTCGGGCTTCAAATGTGTGTACCGGCGGAGCATCTTCCAGTCTTTGTGGCCGGTAACGAGGGAGACCTGCTCGATCGTAAATCCGGCTTCAAAGAGGCGGCTTGTACCCTCGTGCCTGAGGTCGTGAAAGTGAAGGTCGACAATGTTGAGAGCG
>JAFAHO010000397.1 GCA_019237205.1 Hyphomicrobiales bacterium | reverse complement strand
GGACATTGCCGAGATGAGGCTGCAAGCGTTGCCACAAAGCCGGAATGTTTTGGTGGGTGTCGAGAGAATACTTTCCGCCGAGGCCCGCGATCAGCAACAATCTGCCTTGCTCAATGCGCGGCGGCGCGAGGATCGTGGTCAGAGCGTCGTCCATTTTGATTGCCTCCACCAGATTGACATTATCGAGATGGCGTTGCGCGCGAACCGATTCGGGGGTGATCCCGAATTGGTCGCGGAACGCCCGGGTGAAAGCTTCGTGGGAGCCATAGCCGAAATCGAGGGCGACGCTCAGGATGTCAGGGCCGCCGTTCGCAAGCACGCGCGCCGCCTCGCTCAATCGCCGGCCGCGCATGTAGCGCATCGCTGACTGGCCGGTCGCCGCCGCGAACACATGGGCGAAATGGTAGCGTGATATTCCAGCGGCCTGAGACAATGCGTCGAGCGACAGCGACAGCTCGCCTCCGAACCGGCCCTCTATAAACCACAGCGCTTTTCGAACGCTTTCCATGTCGGCTCCCAACGAAATAGGCGAACCACGTACCAAAGGCCATCGCCGCCCGCTTGATCGGAATTGCGTTGGAGAGTCGCCGCCCTCTTCAATCTCGCCCACACAGCCATCGGAATATCGGCGAGTACACCTCTATGGGGTTTCCGGGAACGCCCGCGTTGGCGCGCTGTTCGACATCGTCAAGCTGACGACGGCGTTCTACGACAAGCATTTCGCGGAACAGTTCGAATATTCGCTTCCGCAAAGCTCTGATCGTTGCGTCAACGGCGAAGCGGCAGCGAGATATCCCAGCAACCACAGACAGTTCGCCGAGCGACACCTCGCCGCTGAACCGGCTCTCCATCAACCACAGCCCCTTTCGAACGCTTTCCATATCGGCTCCCAAGGATGCGAGCGAACGACGACGTACCAAAGTCCATCCCCACCCGCTTGATCGGGATTGCGTAAGAGCCCGTCCGGGAAGTTAACGAGTCGTTGGACGCTTATGATTCAAGGAAGGCGACCCAAATCACTTGAGGGGATGCCGATGTGGACCAACGAAAATCGCGCCCGCTACGATCGCAGTCAGCTTGAGAGACGGTCGTAGCCGCTGTGGGCAGGACGCGCCAGGGCGAACAAACCTCGCCAGCCGCGGCAGCGCGTAGCCGCGACCGGCGAACGTCTGCTAGACTGTGCAAGCCCATAAGAGCGACGTCGTTCCGATGCCACTTTCGGTTTTGGCGAGCAGATTGCAGCTCATCGCCTCGTGCATCGTCATCTCGGCTGCGATTGGCGGCGTCTACACGCTGCTCGCCAACACACTTCCGGAAGGCGGCCAGCCGCTGGAGCCTTGGGCCGTTCCGCGGGGCATGCTGACGGGCGCGGTGATTTCCGGCTTGTTGGTGTCGCTCGAGATCTTCCTGCTCGACGGCGCAGGCGATGGCGCGCTCGCCGCGCCGCTTCGGCGCCTGCCGTTTTCCGCCCTTGTGACTATCAAGATGCTCGTCTATCTCGCTGTCATCCTCTTCAGTCTGACCCCCGGGTCCGGGCGAATCGGGCCTTCGGCCGCAGGATATCCTGTTCTCGCTCGCAGTATCCTTCGCCTTCGCCTTCATGTTCAGCATCAATCGACTGATGGGCCAGAACGTGCTGCTCAATTTCGTCACCGGCCGTTACCATAGGCCGCGGCTGGAAGAGCGAATCCTGTTGTTCATGGACATGGAAGGTTCGACGAGACTTGCCGAGCGGCTCGGCCCGATCGCCTTTCACCGCCTGCTCAACCGTTTCGTCACCGATCTCACGGAGCCGATCCTTTCGGCACGCGGCGAAATCTATAGCTACGTCGGCGACGAACTGATCGCGACCTGGAGACTCGACCGGGGAGTTGCCCAGGCGCGTTGCATCAAGGCCTGTTTCGACGCACTCGACGCGATCGCACGAAAGGCGTCCGAATACCGGCGCGAATTCGGGGCCGTCGTCAATTTCCGGGCCGGGCTCCATTGCGGTCCCGTCGTCACCGGCGAGATGGGGTCGGTGAAGACGGAGATCGTCTTCCTCGGCGACGCGGTCAACACGGCCGCGCGTATTCAGGAGCTCTGTCGGGAAACCGGCGACCGGGTCCTCGCCTCGGCCAACCTCGTCGATCGCCTCGAATTGCCGCCGGGCGTCGCCAAGCGCCCGCTCGGCGATGTCCGCCTGCGTGGCAAAGGCTCCGAGCTTGCACTCTACGCGCTGACAAAGGCGGCGGAAAAGGCGAGTCGGGCCGTGAACCAACAAGAAACGCGCTTGCGGGTGGCACGCGCCGAAACGGGCTTGCAGTAAGTCCCACGCTCCGATCATGCCCCTCGTCGGCCGACCCAAGCCCAAGCCCGGCCGCTGAGCCCACAGGCGCTAGGTCGGGAACAACGGAAACCGACAATCCATCGCGATATTTTTCCTCAGGGCGGTGAAGGCAATTCCGCGCTCGCAACGGAACGGCGGCTATGGCGCGGACTCCCGTCCTTCCCGCCGTGGCCCGCGAAGGCGCACTATCCGCCCATTTGAGGCGTTCGCGATCGACCGCCATCGACCC
>JAFAHO010000378.1 GCA_019237205.1 Hyphomicrobiales bacterium | reverse complement strand
TCACCCTTGCACGGATGCTTCAGGCCGTCGCCGTCAAAGCCGGCGACCGGGCGCTCGACGTTGGCGGCGGATCCGGCTACGGCGCAGCGCTCCTCGAATTGATGGGGGCTAAGGTCGTGGCGCTCGAGTCGGATGCGGGCGCCGCGGCGGCGGCGCGCGAGGAATTGACCGGCAGGCCGAACATTGAGGTTGTTGAAGGCCCGGTGGACGCCGGGGCGGCTCCTCTTGGACCGTTTGAAGTGATTGTCGTAGAGGGCGCCTTCCGCATTTGCCCGAAAGGTTTGCTCTCGCAGCTCGCCAACGGCGGCCGTCTGGTCGGGATCGACGCCAGCGGCGGGAGCTCCCAGGCCGCCCTGTACGAAAGGAGGGGCGAGGGCCTGAGCCGCCGCGCGCTGTTCGAGACGACCGCCCATACCCTGGACGGCTTCCAGCCCAGCGTGAGCTTCACCTTCTAATGACTGGACATTCGTTTGGCGATCTCTCGGGGAGAGGTGTCACGTCAAGTGTCTCATGTTTGTGACGCGTGGCAAAAAACTCGCCGATCTGCGTCGTTTCGTTAAGGCTTTGGTAGCTTCTGGCCGTCGGCGCACTAAGATGGGGGGACGAGCCATCTGCGACGAAGCGGCAGGAATGCGTCGTTCACCGCCGACGGAATCGTCAGCGCAGCGCAAGAGCGAGTATGCTTTTTGTCGCGCGCGTGCGACTTAAAGCGAGAGGGCGTTTGGCCCTGGCATGGGCGATGAGGCGGGAATGAATTGGGCCATCGGCGCATCTGGAGGACTGGTGACGGCCTTCGGCGTCGCGGCAAGGGACGCATTGCGGCGGCTGCTTTTCGCGACGGTCGCCATGGCTGCGCTTGGCGCCAACGCGTCGCGCGCCGAAACCGCCGGCGGCGCGCTCATTAAGGCCTATCTGAACAATCCGGATATCAACACACAGCGCGCCGCTGTCCGCGTCGCGGATGAGAACGTGCCCAAGGCGAACGCCGGCTATCTGCCGACAATCACCGCCTCCGTCGACGCCGCCGTCGCCCACGTCAACGGGAACTCGGTTGCTCCTCCAGCCAGTTTCGCATACGGCTCTCTCCCGCGCGGTTATGGGATCTCGGGGACTGAGACAGTTTTCAACGGCAACAGGACCATCAACTCCATTCGTCAGGCCGAATCTCAGGTGTTGGGCGCGCGAGAACAATTGCGCAACACCGAGCAGAACACGTTGCTTTCCGGAATCACGGCCTACATGGACGTGCTGCGCGACACTGCCATTCTCGATCTCGATCGCAACAATGTTCAGGTGTTGCAGGAGCAACTGCGCGAGACGCGGGACCGCTTTACGGTGGGCGAGGTCACCCGGACCGACGTCGCGCAGGCCGAAGCGAGCCTTGCCACAGCGCAGGCGACGGAGCTCAGCGCCGTGGCGACGCTGCAAGCCTCGGTCGCCAGGTACCGGCAGACGATCGGCGACGAACCGAAGAGCCTTTCGCCTGTCACTCCGATTGTAAGACAGCTGCCCAAGACCCTGCCCGAAGCCATCTCGATCTCACAGATCGAGCATCCGGCGATTGTGGCGTCGCTCCACGGCGTCGATGCTGCCCTGCTTGAGATTAAGATCGCAGAAGGCGCGCTGTATCCGACCGTAGGGCTAACCGGCTCGCTCACGCAACGGTTCGACCTCGACAATACGCCCGGTTTGCGGGCTTTTGTCGGCTCGATCATGGGACAGATCACCGTTCCGATCTATCAGGGCGGCGCGGAGTACGCGACGACCCGCCAGGCCAAGGAAAGCCTGTCGCAGCAGGAGCTGCAGACGGATTCGGAACGGAATACGGTCCGCGCCGCCGTTGTCGCCGCGTGGGGCCTCAATCAGGCCTCGGTCGGCGTCGTGCGTGCGGCGAAGGCGGCGGTTGCGGCCAACGAAGTCGCGCTGACCGGCGTGCGCGAAGAGGCGAAGGTCGGCCAACGCACGACGCTCGACGTGCTCAATGCCCAACAGGCGCTATTGACCGCACGAAGCCAGCTTGTCTCGGCCGAACACGACCAGGTCGTCAATTCGTATTCGCTCCTGTCAGCGGTCGGGCGTCTGAACATCCCGACCCTGGGACTCGCCGTCGCCGAGTACGATCCGCGCGTCCATTTCGACCAGGTCAAGAGCAAGTGGATCGGGCTGAGGACGCCCGACGGCAAGTGAGGATTGACGAGAGCGCCGCTTGCCTGACCGGCCGCCGAGCGAATAGCGTCGGCGACAGGGAGTGCCTGATTCGAAAATGGCCTGGAAGTGCGGGGCGGTTGGATGAGCGCAGCAACGTCGAATTCCGGCGATCGCGAAATCGAGGCGCTTCGCCGCGCCCAACGCGCTCACGAGCCGTCCATGGAGGAAATTCTCGCCTCCATTCGAACCATCATCGCAGAGGAGCGCGAGCCGGCGAACGCGGAACCGGCAAAACCGGCGCCGACGCGGCCCGCGGCCGTAGTCGCCGGACCTCAGATCGTCTATTCCAAGGACACGCCCGCCGAGCGACGCACGGCTCAGGAGCCTGAGCCTCCCGAACCCGGCCAGACTCCCGAAGCCAATCCTCCGAAAGTCGTCTGGCGCCAGCCTGAGCCTGCGGCCTCAGACTCGGCGGAAGACAGGAAGTCGGCAGATGATGGCCCCCTGCTGTCGCCGGCGACCGATCAAGCAGTGACTTCGGCGTTCGCGGCGTTGTCGGCGGAGCTCGCCGCCCGAAGCGCCGAACTTGCAGACGAGATGACCCGCGAGATGCTGCGCCCCATGCTGAAGGCCTGGCTCGACGAGAACCTGCCGGAGATTGTCGAGCGGCTTGTTCGCGCGGAAATCGAGCGGCTGGCGCGCGGCGCTCGGTAAGCCACCATTCGCCTTTCGCTGTCGCGTTGACTTGCGCCGCCGCGATGGGCTTAAAGCCGGCGCGGTCTTCCGCCGTCGGCCTCTCTGGCTCTGGCGCCGCAGGGAATGCCCGCACTCAAGCATGAACGCCCAAGGCAGGGCGCAGCGCGGACATAGGCTCCATGATGGACAAATCGTTTGACGCCGCAGCGGTCGAAGCCCGCGTCTCCGCCCTTTGGGAAGAATCTGGAGCGTTCCGGGCGGGACGTCCCGACCGGGCCGAAGCGAAGCCGTTCTGCGTCGTGATTCCTCCGCCGAATGTGACCGGCAATCTCCACATGGGCCACGCGCTCAACAACACCCTGCAGGACATTCTTTGCCGGTATCAGCGGATGAACGGCGGCGACGTGCTCTGGCAACCCGGCACCGACCACGCCGGCATCGCCACGCAAATGGTGGTCGAGCGGATGCTGATGGAGACTCAGGCGCCCGACCGGAGAAGCATGGGCCGAGAAGCGTTTCTCCAGCGCGTGTGGGCGTGGAAGGCCGAGTCGGGCGGGGCGATCGTTCAGCAGCTCAAGCGTCTCGGCGCTTCGTGCGACTGGAGCCGGGAGCGATTTACCCTCGATGAGGGCCTGTCCCGCGCCGTGTCCAAGGTGTTCGTCCAGCTCTATCGCGAAGGCCTCGTTTACAAGGACAAGCGGCTGGTCAACTGGGATCCGGAGTTCCAGACCGCGATTTCGGATCTGGAGGTCGTTCAGGTCGAATGCCGCGGCTCACTTAAATGGTCCCGCGACGGCGGGACGCCCCTGGACGGCGCTGCGCTCGGCAGGGTCCTGGCCAGGAACCCCAACGGGCATCTCTATTACTTTGACTATCCGGTTGTGGACTCGGGCGGCGAGGAGACTGGCGAGCGCGTGACTGTCGCAACGACCCGGCCCGAGACAATGCTCGGCGACTCAGCGGTCGCGGTCCATCCCGAAGACGAGCGCTACCGGCATCTGATTGGCCGGCAGGTTCGGTTGCCGCTTGTCGGACGGCTCATGACGATCGTGGGCGACGAGTACTCCGATCCCGAGAAAGGAACCGGAGCGGTCAAGGTCACCCCCGCGCACGATTTCAACGACTTCGAGGTCGGCAAGCGCCATCAGGCCGAGGGCGCAAGGCCAATCAATATCTTGACCGCTGAAGCGAAAGTCTTTCTGAAGGACAATCTGGCATTTTTCGAAGGCGTCGAAAGCGATCACGACCACGCCCGGCTCCTCGCCACAGTCGACGGTCAGGACCGCTTCGTTGCGCGTCTGCGGATTGTGCAGATGATGGCGCTCGCAGGACTGCTCGCGAAAATCGAGCCGCATACGCACACGGTCCCGCACGGGGACCGCTCGAACGCTGTCGTCGAGCCCTGGCTCACGGACCAGTGGTATGTCGACGCCAAGACGCTGGCTGAGCCGGCCGTCGCCGCGGTCCGCGAGGGCCGGACCCAGTTCGTGCCGAAGTCCTGGGAAAAGACCTATTACGACTGGCTCGAGAACATCCAGCCGTGGTGCGTCTCCCGCCAGCTCTGGTGGGGACACCAGATCCCCGCCTGGTACTCGCTGTGGGGCGGCGTCTTCGTGGAGGAGACGGAGGATGCGGCCTACGCCGCGGGCCTGGCGGACGGCGTCGAGCGCGGCGTCCTGGGCGAGGACGAGGCGCGCGCGGTCACGGCCGATCCGGCGAGGCTGGCGGAGATGTTCAAGCGCGACGAGGACGTGCTCGACACCTGGTTTTCTTCGGCGCTCTGGCCCTTCTCGACGCTGGGCTGGCCGGACGAAACACCCGAGCTAAAGCGGTTCTATCCGACCGACGTGCTCGTGACAGGTTTCGACATCATTTTCTTCTGGGTGGCGCGGATGATGATGATGGGCCTGCATTTCCGAAATGAGATCCCGTTCCGCGACGTCTATATCCACGCCCTCGTGCGCGACGAGAAGGGGGCGAAAATGTCGAAGTCGAAAGGGAACGTCATCGATCCGATCGAACTCATCGACCGCGTCGGCGCCGACGCTTTGCGATTCACGCTCGCGGCGATGGCGGCCCAGGGGCGCGATATCAAGCTCTCGCAATCGCGCGTCGAGGGCTATCGCAATTTCGCAACCAAGCTCTGGAACGCCTCCCGTTTCGCGGAGATCAACGGCTGTGCGCGCGTGGCCGGTTTCGATCCGGCCGCGGCTCGGGAACCGCTCAACCGCTGGATCCTCGGCGAAGCCGCCAAAGCGTCGACCGAGACGGCAGGGGCGATTGAATCCTATCGCTTCAACGACGCGGCCAATGCCGTCTATCGCTTTGTCTGGAGCGTGTTCTGCGACTGGCATCTGGAGCTCGCAAAGCCCGTGCTCCATAGCGACGCCGACACCGTCGCCAAAGCGGAGACGCGGGCGACTATCGCCCATGTGCTCGACATGATCTACGCAATCTTGCACCCGTTCATGCCGTTCCTGACTGAGGAGCTTTGGGCGATCAAGGGCGCGGTCGGCCCAAGCCGCGCCGGACCGCTGGCGCTCGGACCCTGGCCGAGGGAAGGCCTCGAGGTCGACGAGGCCGTCGAATCCGAGATCGGCTGGGTGGTCGATCTGATCGGGGAAATCCGCTCGGTGAGATCCGAGATGGGCATTCGGCCCTCGACGCTGACGGCGCTCATCCTGGCGGCTCCCAGCACACGCGCCGCCAGGAGCGCGGAGGCGTGGACCGAAAGCATTAAGCGGCTTGCTCGCGTGCGGACGATCGAGACCGCGCAAGCCGCGCCCGCCGGCGCTCTCCAGCTTGTGGTCCGCGACGAAGTCGTCGCCTTGCCCCTGGCGGGCCTGGTCGATCTCGCGGCCGAGGCCGCCCGCCTCGACAAGGAGATCGAGAAGGTGCAGGCCGAGATCGCCAAGGTCGAGGCAAAACTCGGCAACGACGACTTCCTTGCGCGCGCGCCCGACGACGTTATCGCCGAGCATGAGGAGCGGCGCGAAACGTTTCAGGAACGACTGGTTAAGCTTACCCATGCGCGGGAGCGTCTCGAGCGGGTTTGAATCGTTCAGCGGCCCTAAATATGTGACTTCCGCGCCACAGGATTAACCCAAGTCTTCAACGGTCTGGATTCTGGCCGGAACGCGCCCCGATTGCGCCATAAACTACTCTCAGGTTCATTTCCGGACGGTGACGGAACGTACGCGTGGCGTGAGCGTCTCCATCAGGAGGCCGCGGCGCGATTGGTTGACGGGTCTGAATCCATGCGGGTTGTTGGGGGTTTTGAGGCGAGGGTCGGAGGCCTGCAAAGGCCATGTCGTCGGGCCATCGCCATCACAGCCTTCGGTGTGTTGATGCTATCGTCGGCCTCTGCGTTCGCCTTTGACGGTTCGACGCCGGATCCGCCGGCCAAGATATCTCCCAAGAGCTTTACCAGCGCCGAGCAGGCCCTTCGCGCGGGAATCGACGATCTCAAGGCGGGCGACGCCGCCGGTTCGATTCCAGCGCTGACCTACGCGGCGGACGGCGGCCAGCCGATCGCGCGCTGGAAACTCGGCGAGATGTACGCCGACGGCGTCGGCGTCGCGCGCGACGACGTCAAAGCGTACCACTACTTCAACCAGCTCGTCGAAGACTACGACGAGGACGCGCCGGATCAGAGAAACCGGGCCGCCATCTCCAACGCCTTCGTGGCCGTCGGGGTCTATAGCCTCACCGGCATTCCCAACGGTCAAGTGCACGCCGACCCCGAGCGGGCGCGCGAACTCTTTCAATATGCGGCGACGACCTTCGGCGATCCCGACGCGCAGTACAATCTTGCCCACATGTACATCGTCGGCGCCGGAGGGCTCTCCAAGGACAACATAACTGCGGTGCGCTGGCTGATGCTGGCGGCGGGGAAAGGCCACCGGCCCTCGCAGGCCCTTCTCGGGCACATGCTGTTCACCGGAGATGGCGTTCCGAGCCAGCGGGGCCGAGGATTGATGTGGCTCCAGATCGCCAAGAACGGCGCCGACGGTCCGAAGGACGAGTGGATCCGCGAGGTCTATCAGCACGATTTCGCGGCCGCGAACGACGAAGACCGGCAGGTCGCCACCGCCATGCTCGACGCTCGCTCCAAGGGTCCCCCGCTGCCGTCTTTCATTTCCCGCAATGTGGTTAAGTCGTTGCAGATGCTGCGGCCGCTCAACATACCGATGCTGGCCGCCACTCCCGCGTCGCCGCCTGCGGAGTAGCCGCGCGCGGGGCGAGGAGTCGCGCCGCACTCAACTTGTTGGCGTTTTCAGATCCTCCACGAGCCGACGGGTTCCCGTTGTTTGTCCTTCAATGTCCGCAATCGCCGAGCAGTCTGGCGGCTCGTGCATGTGAACAATGACCACACCCTACGGTTGTCATCGTCTCAACACAAACCCGATTTTTGATGGGCAGCGCTCGGGAGCGCGCCCCGTCTTGGGAGCTGCAATGACCGCCTGGTTCGTATCGACGACCCGCCCGCTGCCGGAGTCTGAAGGCGATGTCGAGTGGCTGCTCATGCCTTGCGCGACGGAAGAGGAAGCCAAGGAGCTTGCGTCGAAGGCGCTGGTCAGAGGCATACGCATCGAGGCGGGCACCATTCCCGGGATCGAGCCTCGGGTCAGGATCCGCTGGCCCGCATCCCATCACTGGGCGCAGTCGTCGAATGGTGGGGCGATCATGGGGCTTCTGCGGCGGCTCGGTGAATTTGCGGCTTGAGCCCCGGCGCGTATAAGACCGCCGTCGGCGCCTGACGCCGGCAAGAGGTTCTGAGGCCCCGCGCGATAGCCGATGGTTGAATTCGTGATGCGGCAGGCCAGAGGGCCTTGGGCGGCGCCGGCGCTGATCTGCCTGCTGGTTGTCGTCCTCTTGTTCGCGCTCGCGGGGCAGACCGTCAACGCTCCCTTCGTCTATACGCCGCCGGCATGAAGCGCAGCCCGGCGCTCGACTTCTTGCGGGGCGCGGCGGCCTTCGCGGTGGCGGTCCCGCACTATCTGACCACCAACGCGCCGTTCCGGCCAGCTGCTGACGCCGTCGCAGTCGCCGGCGTCGAGGTCTTCTTCGTACTCAGCGGCTTCGTGCTCGCGCCCCAGATCGTCTACTGGGTGATCGGAAAGCCCTGGCGCAATCTCGGCGTGTTTCTCGCCCGGCGCTGGATGCGCACGATCCCGCCCTATGTCGTCGCCCTCATCATCGTCGCGCTGATGACCGGCAATCTGCTGACAGCCGATTTCCTGCGCTATCTATTTTATGTCGAGAACCTGTTCGGCGCGGCCAACCAAATCGATTTCTATCCGGTCGCCTGGAGCCTCGCGGTCGAGGAATGGTTCTATCTCCTTTTCGCGCCGCTCCTTTTCCTCGTCGGGCGGCTGGTCGGCCGCAGCGACCGGCGCTTGGACGCGGCGTTCGCGATCATCGTCATCGTAGCCGTCGCGGCGCTGAGGCTTTTTTTCGCACCGCACGACTGGGACCTCAACGTCCGGCGCGTCACGCTCTTCCGCATCGACTCGATCGTCTGGGGCTACCTCCTCTATCTAATGCTCGAAAAGCATCCTGCGCCGTCGCTCAAGACAAAGGCCGGAAGCCGGCGATTCGCTGCGCTCGCCGCGCTTGTCGCGGCCAGCACCGTGGCCGAACTTTCGCTCGCCGGGCTCGCGGTCGGCGGCAGCGCCGCGGCGCAACAGGCCTTTCCCTATTCGTCGGCGCTCTTCGGCATGGCTGGCGTCGGCTTTTTCCGGCAGACGGACGAGGCCTTCAGGGGCCGTCTCGTCAGCGCCTTCAGCGTCTGGCTCGGCCGCATCTCCTACTCGGCCTATCTCTTTCACATCCTCGTCGTGATGGCGATGAAGCCCAGGATCGCCGACTGGCCGATCGGCCTGCAGCTCGCGCTCTATCTCACAATCGTGTCGGCCCTCTCAACGCTCTTCTGGCGCGCCTTCGAGCGGCCGATTCTTGCGGCGCGGCCAGACTACGTGCGGCGGCCCCTCATCCGGCGCTTCGCGCTACCTTCCCCCGTGAACGGGACAAGGGATTCGCCCCCTCTCCCGCAAAGGGCGTCAAGAGACGCCCGTCTCAAGACGTGGTATGCGGGAAAGGGCCGGGGTCAGCCGTGGCTCTGGATGCTCGCGCTTGGCCTCGGCGTCATCGCCGCTGCAACGCTCGCCCGCAACGCTTTCATGGCGAACGAGCCCTATCTCTTCTATCCGGCCCTCGTCGCGACGGCGGTCATAGCGATGGCGCTCGCCGAGAGGGCGGGGCGTTTCGCCAGCGGCGCCGGGTTGGCGGCGCGCACGTTCTTTCTGTTCGCGTTGGCGCTTCCCTGCGCCGACGCGTTCTACCGATCGTCGACCGGCGTGCCGATCGCCGGATCGGTCGCGGAGCCCACCTATTCCTATCGCGTCGCACGCCAGAACCCAGCCGCCTTCGCCATGTGGTGGTTTTATTACCTCAACGAATGGATCCGCGACGACGGCATCCGCGGAACGATCGAAAAGCCGGACCTCCAGAAGAAGCTGCCCTTCGTGCTCGTTCCCGGAAGCTCCGCGCGCATGTTCAACACGACCATCCGCATCAATTCCGCCGGTTTCCGCGGCCCCGAGATTGCGAAGGAAAAGGGCGAGCTGTTTCGCATCTTTGCGCTCGGCGAGTCGCAGACATTCGGCCCGACCTTGCGAGACGGCGAGAAGCCGTGGCCCGAACGGCTTCAGGGGCTCTTCGACCGCGCCGCCTGCAGCAGGCCGGTCGAGGTCGTCAACGCAGGGACCGAGGCCTATACGCTCGAGGACAATCTCGAGCGGCTGCGACGCGACATCTTGCCGCTGAAGCCCGATCTGATCCTCTCGACGCACGGGATGAACGGCCTGCTCGCGCTCGGCCTGAGGCAACAAGCCGAGCCGAACGAGCCGGGCGTCCGCCCGCGCGCTTCTGCGCTTCTCGGCCGCGCCGTGCTGACAATCGAGCGCGCGCTCCATGACTGGCGGACCCGGCATGAGTCGCCGCCCGGGCCGCCGCCGACGCTTTCGGACGAGGCGCTCCTGAAGAGCCGCTACGCTGAGGCTTATCGCAAGCTTATTGCGCTCACGCGCGAAAACCGCGTCCCCCTGGTTCTCGCGACCTCGAGCATGGCGGTGAGCGAAAATTCACCGCGCGAGGTCAAGGAATTCTACGGCGCGGTCTTCAAGCCGATCGACGATATCATCGCCGCCGACGCCGCCCACAACCGGCTCGTGCGGTTGCTTGCCCAAGAGAGCGGCGTGCCGGTGATCGACGCGGTCGCCGGACTGGACGGCGTCTGGGACGACGACCTCTATCTCGACATCGTACACTTCACCGATCGCGGCCACGAACGGATGGCCGAGGCGATGTTCCGCGAGCTCACGCCAATTCTCGAAAAGCAAAGCGTGGCCTGTTCGTCTCACTGACCCGCGCAGCCGCCAACACGGCGGCTCTGGAGCTTTCGCGCTCGCTGCTGGCTGGTCGTCACACCATCAGTCCTCGAAAAATCCTGGATGTTGCGCCACGAACGTCTGCAATTGCCGCAACACGTGATCGAGATGAAGACCCATCGCCTCGCAGGGTCGTTCCGGCCGGCGAAGGGCGATTGCGTTCAGGATCTCCCCGTGCTCGGCAAACGTTTCCTCCATCCGGTCGGGTTCCGGCAACCGCGTTCGGCGGACCCTCTCGAGATGAGTGCGGAAACACCCTCCGCTTCGATGAAGCGGACGCGCCTTGCGGCTTCATGCACGGGTCAAACCCGTGCATGACCGGGTGGATACGGGCCCGGAGCGTCCGATCCGTGTGCGACAAAGCGTGACGAGGCTCCGTTGCCAAACGCAAGGAACCGGCGCAGGACGGGCGGCGCCGTCCGAACCGGGCCGAACGTGACCAGCCAAGCCACTTCATCGCCGGGCCCTTCAACGCCCCAGCCGTCGCGCTGGGGCGTATTCGCCAATGTGGCCTTTACGGTCATCCTGATCGCGAGCTCGGTGTCGGCCGTCGGCGCCGCGATGTTCGACACCGCCTCGAGCTGGCTGATGACCAGCCTCAATCCGAACCCCCTGATGGTGTCGGCGGTGCAGGTCGCGACGATGGCGCCGATGTTCCTGCTGACGATTCCGGCCGGGGCGCTCGCCGACGTGGTTGATCCGCGCCGGCTCCTGATCGCAGCCCAATTTGGGATCGTCGCGGTCGGCATCGCCTTTGCCGCGACGGTCTCACTTCATCTGGAGACGCCGCCGGCGCTGCTCGCAACGACATTCCTGCTCGGCGCCGCAGGCGCGCTCGCCGCGCCCGCCTGGCAGATCGTCACCCTGATCCTTGTCCAAAAAGCCCAACTCCCCAGCGCCATCGCCATCGACAACGCCGGATACAACGTCAGCCGCGCTATTGGTCCGGCTCTTGGGGGCTTTGCGATTTCGGCCCTCAGCATCAAAGTGCCGTTCTGGGTCTACTGCGTGACCGGCTTCGTCGTGCTCGCGACGCTCATCTGGTGGCGCCCGCCGCGGAGGGCCCCGGAATCGTTGCCGGCCGAGCGTCTGTTCAGTGCGATGAGCGTCGGCGTGCGCTATGCGCGGAACAACCGTGATCTCGACGCGACGCTGATCCGCGCCATCGCCTTCTTTCCGTTCGCAGCCGCCTATTGGGCGCTCATGCCGTTGATTGCGCGTACGCAAATGCACAACGGTGCGGAGCTTTACGGCCTCATGATGGGCCTATTCGGCCTCGGATCGATCGTCGGATCGTTGACGATCGAGGCGCTGAAGGCGCGGCTCGGGCCCGATCTGTCGGCGGCGCTCGGAACCGTCGGGACGATGCTCGCGCTGGCGCTGTTCGCCGTCGCGCGCCGGCCAGAGGTCGCCCTCGTCGCAAGCTTCATCGCGGGCGCCTCATGGATCGTCGTCATGACGACCATGTTCGTCTCAGCCCAAGTCGCTTTGCCCGACTGGGTGCGGGGTAGGGGGCTCGCGATCTTCTTGAGCGTCTACTTCGGCGCGATGACGCTCGGCAGCGCGCTCTGGGGCGAGGTCGCCAGTCTCAGTGGTGTGCCATTCGCCCTGACCGCAGCCACCGTGGGCGCGGCGTTGGGGATGGCTCTCACTTGGGGCTGGAAACTCGAAACGGGCGCCACGCTCGATCTCGCGCCCTCTATGCGCTGGAGCGCCCCCGCCTTCGCGCAGCGGCTCGAAGACGACCAGGGGCCTATTCTATTGATCGTCGACTACCGGATCGACCCGAAGGACAGCGCGGATTTCCTCGCGCTCATGCAAGAAATCGGCCATGAGCGGATGCGCGACGGCGCCTATGCATGGAACGTCTATCACGATCCCGACGACCTTGGCCGGTTCGTCGAAACCAGCCATGTCCACTCGCTGCTCGAACTCAAATACCGCGCCGCCCGTGTAACCAAGGCCGACGCGCTGATCGAGGCGCACATGGCCCAGTTTCTCAAGGAGCCGCCCAGAGAGACCTATCTTATCGCCTCGAACCGCTACGTTCATGCGTGGCGGATGCGGAAAGGCGCCAGGGCAGGGCAGCCGGCGCCTGACCGCCGGGGCCTGCCGCAATAGCGCGCACGGATGATGCCAAACCCGCGAATATGGGCCAGAAACCCGCCGGAGGTCTCTTCGCGGCCTCCGCTCAGCTCTTGCCGGAATCCTTGCGCGCCTGCGAGACTTTCGTCGCCTGGGAGACGCGGCCCATTTCTCGCTTCGACGTTCCGCCGGTAAACTCTTCCGTTCGTTTCTTTTCGCGGATCCCCTGGGAAGCGGTGCGTCCCGGATCGGGGTGATGCCCGGACTCAGATCTCATCTTGAGCTCGAGGGCCCGACGCGCGAATTCGGACGGGCTCGGCCGGCCGGTCTCGATTTCATCCCTGCGGGAGAGTTCTTCGTCGATGCGGCGAATGGCTTCGAGCAGCAGTTGCGCCTTGACCACGTTGCCGGCGTTTTCCTGCGCGCGTCTTGCGCCGTGCGGCTCGGCTTTCCCGCGCATCTCGCGCTGCTGACGGGCGCTGATGTCATGGGCCCGGCTGTGAGCCTGCCTCAGCCGGTGCGCGAGAGCCTTAAGCTCCTCCCTAGTCTTCTGCTCGATCGCCGGCGATCGTGTGTCGTTCACCATGGCGAGCTCAGCCGCGTTTAAGGCCCGGTTTTCGGACTCTACGGTAATCATACCAATGCCTTCCAGAGTTTAGGACGTGGGGGTTCCTCAAACCCGAGCCTAGCACGGATCGCCCCCATGCGCGCAAACGCCATTCTCCGACCACGGCGAAGTTCGAGCCGCTCACACACTGAGAACTGGCGGGCGCGAGCATGTGGGAATGGCCCAGTCAGATGAGGCGTAGGATTTGCCGCTGAGGCAGCCTCCGCGGCCCGACGGGCGATGGGGCTTGAGAACTGAGCGGCCCAGACGTGCGGAGCATCTGGGCCGCCAGCATGGGGACGGGGGAAAGGGCGTCAGTCCTCGGGGACATGGGAGAGACCTCTGTCCCTCGGTGTCGGCTTCTTCCCTCCACCGGCCGCGATCCTTTTTGCGGTGGCCCGCAAATCGCCCTACGGCGTCTTCGATTAGACATCGGGTCGGGGCGAGCGACAAGGGCGCGAAAGACGTATCGGCCATCCTTCTTTCGTCTGGTACGCCGCCCATCGCTAGGTCGGCGCTCGCCGCGCACGGCTCGCGAGGCGCTAGCGAACCGCCTTTTCGCAAGTCGCGTATCAGGCTCTTGCGGGCGGTTTCAGACTTTCGCCGACGCTGCGTCGAGAATGACTTCGGCCGCCTTTTCAGCAACCATGTAGATTGCGCAAACGATGAAGAAGCCTGGAATCCTAGGGAACACGCTCGCGTCGACGACCCTGAGGTCATAGACGCCGTGCACGCGAAAGTCGCTCGTCAGAACCCCGCCGGCGTCTTTCGGTCCGATCGGGCAGGTGCACGAGGCGTGGTGGCCCCAGGCGTGGCGCCGGACGAACTCCTTCAGGCGATCGGCTCCGTCGCAGTCCGCTCCGGGCGTATCCTCCGGCTCGAGAATTCCCGGAACCTTTCGCGCCATGCCGCGCACGCGCTCGACCCCTTCGACCACCGCGTCGAGATCTTCCCCGCCCACGTCCGTTCCCTCCTCGAAACCGCTAAAGTCGATCGCTGGGGGATCGCGCGGATCCGCCGAGAACAGGCTTACTCGGCCGCCGCGATTGTTAGTGTGCGCCTTGAGGATAACGAAGCTTAAGTCGCCGCGGCTCTTGCGGATAAGGTCCGAGTAGCCGGTGAAGTAGCCGGTGAAGCGTGTGACGAGCGCCATCACGAAAAGGTCCGGCTCCGATTTTTGGACGCGAGCGGCCGCCGAGCGCAGCGAGAACGCGACCGCCGCTCCGTTCGAACGATACATGCCGCGCCCCTGCTCCCATTGGCGATGGGCGGCGTCGCCGACCTCGAACGCGATGCCGTCAAGACACTCCCAGGGCCGATGGGTCCGGTGGACGATTCCGATCTCATAGCGATCCTGAAGATTGCGCCCGACGCCGTCGAGCGCGACGCGCACGTCGATCCCGCGCCTCGAAAGCTCCTCCACCGGACCGACGCCCGACAGCATGAGAAGCTGCGGCGTGTTGAACGCGCCCGCCGCCAGGATGACCTCGCGCCGGGCGAACACGCGCCGAATATCGGCCGGCGCGCTCGCGGGCTCCGGGCGCGCCCGGTAGAGGTCGCGACCCTTGCGGTACTCTACGCCGACCGCATGGAGCCGCTCGTCGATGAGGACGCGGGTCGCGAGCGCCTCGAATTCGACGCTGAGGCCATGCGCCTTAATCGCGTCGCGCACACGTTCGCGCGCGCCGCGTCGGCGACCGCGCCGCGTCGCCAAGGGCACGAGCGTAAGCCCCTCAGCCAGTCGGCCCTGCAGGCGCCAGTCGTTCGGATCGTCCTCGCCGATCAGGAAGCGCCGGTTCCGCTCGATCAGTCGCACAATCGCGGCGCCGAAACGAGCTAGGCTTTGCCCAGCGCCAACGTCGAGGTCGGCGGCTATGGCGCTGAGGATCGCCTTGACCAGCGGCCGATCACCGAACGCCTCGACGGGCGTCGGGACCTCGACGTCGAGCCATCCGTCCCAGCCGTGTCCTGTCGGGTTGACGCGTCCGCCGGTGATGCGGGCGATGAAGCGCCAAAGCGGCCGGTGGCGGCAGTTCTCAAGGCGCTGGAAATAGCGCCGCATCGCCGCGGCGCGCCATGAAGAATCACCGGTCAGGTCGGCGATCGCATTCCAGTCCGAATCGGGCGGAGCCATCAGGATCATGGCGTTGTGAGCCGTGCAGCCGCCGAGCGTCGAGGCGCGAGGGTAGAGGACGCCGCGCCGCCCGCAGGCGTCAGTGCCCGCCCGCCGATCCGCGTCGTCGCCAAAGTCGTGAACCCGGTAGTTCCAGGCCATCGCCTTGTTTTCCGACGCGAACGGATGGAACGCCGGAACATCGTAGTCCTCTGGCAGACCCGGCGCGGGCGCGGCGGCTGAGTCTCTGCCCGCTTCGAGCAGGAGCACGCTCATGCCGGCTTCCGCGAGCCGCGCCGCCACGGTACCGCCGCCCGCCCCCGAGCCGACGACGACGTAGTCGAACGCCTCTCCTTGCGGCTCCCCCATTTTCAGAACGTCTTGAGAGAGGCAATCAGGGCGCGCTTATCCTCGTCGCGCAGCGCCGGCTCCTTGCCGAAGGCCTTCTCGTCGTGGCCGAGATCGTCGATCGCGTTGAAGAAATCCTCGCTGGCCTGCGGGAGCGACGATTCCGATCTGCCGGCGCGTTGCGCCTCGTCGAGCGGGCCTTGTGCCGCAGCGGACGAGATCCCGGAACAGGCCAGCAGGCCCGCCACCAAAGGCGCGCTTCGGAAAGAGCCCAAGCTCTGCATATCCGCAACCCCATCGACTGCCCGTTCGCGGCGAGCGGCGCGTTCGTTTCGTTGCCGCCGTCTCTTTGGCGCCAATGATCGCGCCTTTGCCGTTCCGGCGCAATAGCCGGGGCCTGGAGGCCTTGCGTTCGGGGGCCTATGTGCGAGAGTCGCCAAACGACCGGCGAAAGGATGCGGTCGCCGACGATAAAGACCGGCGGCGCGTCCCCGAAGGCCCGGCGTTTCATCAGGGCGCATTCCCGCGCCAGGGACCGATGGGGGGCGGCGGCGATTCTTCTCAGGCTCCTTCATCGTCGCTTGAGACCGGCTATCTTAGGTTGCGTGACCGCCATCACAGCCAAAGGAGAACGGCTCTGACATCAATCGACACGGCAGGAGGATGGAAGAGCGGGACCCGGTTGCCGTTGCGTCCGCGGCAGGCGGCGGGTCCCGCTGAGTTATTGTGCTGGGTACGCGTGGCATCGATACGGGATAATTGACGGGAGAGAGGAGCGCATCATGGCAACGCTGACGGTTACTAACTGGTTTGGCAATATTGGATGGAATCCGCAAGCTGTCGTTGAGGCGAATTCGGTCAACGACATTGTTGCAGTGATGAAGAATCCGGACCGGTACCCACCTCCGGTCCGTGTCGTTGGTTCCTGCCATTCGACGGCGCGGTGCGACGTGGCCGATGGCGGGACCGTGGTCAAGATGAAGATGAACCGGATCCTGGAGATCCGCACGGACTCGGTCACGTGTGAAGCTGGAGCCATATACATCGACATTGACGAGGAACTTCAGAAACGGCAGTTGCAGTTTTATGTGAACACCGAGATCGGAATGCTGACGGCGGGGGCCGCGGCGTGCGCCGGCACCAAGGATGCTTCCTTTCGCGGCCAGTTCGGCCAGGTCGGCTCCTACGTCACCGGGGTCAAAATGGTGCTTCCCTCGGGCGATC
>JAFAHO010000334.1 GCA_019237205.1 Hyphomicrobiales bacterium | reverse complement strand
AAGACTGGAACTCCGTGAGCAGCGACAAGCTCGCTGAACCTTATATCCGGTCGGCTTCGAAGGCCGCGCCAAAATCCCTCATTCAGGGGGAGAGGAGTTTCGTAACCGTCCGGCGTAGGCCGCAGGGGCCGGCGCTCGCGGCTGAGATCAGCGCTCCTCGCGCGGCGGCATTTCCCGATGGATCTTGAGCAGCTCGACGAGGCTGTCGACGCCGTCGTCAGTGAGGGCCATGACGCTTTCGTCGCCGAGGCTCAGCACCCAGATGAGGCCATCCTCGGGCTCCATTTCGATGGCGACGTCGAAGAGGAAGTCGACGTCCTCGTCGAGGTCTTTGGCGACGCGGTCGATGGTCCTGACGCGGGAGACCTTGTTGACGTGCATGGGTCAGGCCGCGAGCGCCGAGATGGCCTGAGGCCGCCAGTTCCAGGGCAGCAGTTCGTCGAGCCGATGCGCGGGATGGCCGGCGATGCGTGAGAGGACGTCGGCGAGCCACGCCTGCGGATCGACACCGTTCATCTTCGCGGTGACGATGAGGCTGTACATGTCGGCGGCGCGCCGGCCTCCGCGATCGGATCCGCAGAATAGCCACGATTTCCGTCCGAGCGCCACGCCGCGCAGCCCACGTTCTGCTGCGTTGTTCGACATGCAGACGCGCCCGTCTTCGAGGAACAGCGTGAAGGCCGGCCCGCGGTTGAGCATGTACTGGATCGCCTTGACGAGGTCGTGCCCGCGCGACAGCTTCGCCGCCTGCTCGCGCATGTAGGTCATGAGATCGTCGACCAGGGGCCCGCTTTCGGCGCGCCGGACCGTCAGGCGCTGTTCGGGGCTCCTGCCGTTGATCGACCGCTCGATCGCAAACAGCGCGTCGATGCGGCGCACCATCTCGATGGCGATCGGCGACAGCGGGATCTCGGTCTTTCCGCCGGCCTTGCGGCGCGCGTTCTCCTCGATGTCGGCGAGAACGAAGAACTTGCGCCGTGCATGCGCCCAGCACGCCGCCTCCCGGATCGGGCTGGGCTTGCGGTCCGCACGATAGAGCTTGTTGTAGCCGTCGTAGGCGTCCGCCTGCAGGATGCCGGCGTAGCCCCTGAGATGCGCCTGCGGATGTTCGCCGCGCCGGTCGCGCGAGTAGTGGAAGATCGCGGCCGGCGGCCCAGCGCCGCCGAACGGCTCATCGTCGCGGACGTAGATCCAGAGCCGGCCGATGTCGGTCTTGCCTTTGGCCAGCACCGGCACGGTCGTGTCGTCGCCGTGCAGGCGCTCGGCGGCCATGACATGGGCCTCGACCAGGCGCCGAAGCGGATCGAGCGCCGTCGAGACCGCGCCGACGGCGTCGGCCATGGTGGAGAGCGCGATCGGCGCACCCTCGAGCGCGTAGCGCTCGGCCTGCCGGTTCAGCGGCTGGTGCTGGCCGAACTTCTCGAACACGATCATCGCCAGCAGGCTCGGGCCCGCCCAGGCCCTCGGGATCGCGTGGAACGGCGCCGGCGCCTGGCTGATCGCCTCGCAGTCCCGGCAGGAGAACTTCTCCCGCACCGTCTCGATCACCTTCCACCGCCGCGGCGTCGTCTCCAGAGTCTGCGTCACGTCCTCGCCGAGCTTGCGCAGGCGATTGCCGCCGCAGCAGGCGCAGGCGGTCGGCGGATCGATCACCACCCGCTCACGCGGCAGATGGTCGGGGAACGTATCTCGCTCGGCGCGCCGGCGGGTGAAGGCGCGCACCGGCGTCGTCTTCGCGGCGGCTTGCTCAGCCGCCAGTTCGTCTTCGGTGGCGGTGGCTGACAGCTCTTCGAACTCGAGCGCCAGCTGGTCGATCAGCCGCGCCGAGCGCTCCGACCGCTGCCCGTAGATCTGGCGCTGGAGCTTGGCGATCTGCAGCTTCTGCGCGGCGATCAGCGCCATGTCTTCCGACGCCTTCGCCCGCGCGGCCGCCAGCTTCGCCGCGACTTCCTGGCCCCGCGCACGCTCGGCGACAAGCGCCGCCTTCAGCGCGACGACGTCGTCGGGAAGAGACTCAGGGGCGGGATCCATACGACGAAGGGAATCACAATTCGCGCGATTTGAGGCGCCCTAAAATGCGTCTGACCCCATGTTTTTCTTCGCTTCGCCGGCGCTTCCGTCATCGCGCTCAGCCCGCGCTCTTTGGCCTCCATGTCAGTTGCGGATTCCGCCAGTCGATCCCTTCGAGCATGTAGGCCATCTGCCCCGCCGAGATCGAAACGACGCCCTCCTTCGCCGACGGCCAGATGAACTTTCCCCGGTCGAGCCGCTTCGCATACAGCGATAGCCCGAGGCCATCGTGCCAGAGGATCTTCGCCAGGTCGCCTCTGCGCCCGCGGAAGATGTAGAGATCGCCGCAGTGCGGGTCGCGCTTCAACTGCTCCTGAACCTGAAGCGCCAGCCCCTGCATGCCGCGACGCATGTCGGTGTGGCCCGCCGCGATCCACACCCGCACCCCGCTCGGCATCGGGATCATCGTTCGCTCAGAACGCCCAGAACCCGCCGAAGCGCGTCAGCATCAACGTCGTTGTCGACGCGCACGCGGTTCCCGGAGCCGAGTTCGATTTCGATGACGCCGGACCTCATTCGTCGTCCGCTCGTCGCCGGGCGCGACGGTCTCGTCGCCTCCGACGGCGGCGGCGCCGTCGCGTCGATCTCAACCGGAAGCAAGATCGAGCCGTCTCTCCTGGCGGGTTCCGTCGTGCGCGCCAGCCTTCGCCAGGTGAAGAGAAGGCTCTGCGCTACGCCGTGCCGCCGGGCGACCTCGCTCACAACCGCTCCCGGAATCAGCGTCTCTTCGACGATCCGCGCCTTCTCGTCCCTGCTCCACCGCCGCCGGCGCTCGATCCCAAGAACTTTCCCATCCATCTCTGCGTGACCTTAAGGCTAGCCCTAAGATCACACCCTTCGCGACGGTTCAGCTCGCGAGCAAGGCGGCCGCCGCCGGACGGTTACGCTATGGGTATCGCCGGGTCGGTGCAGCGTTGCGCCAGCAGGGCGTGGTTGTGAACGGCAAGAAGCTCCGTCGCCTGATGCGCGAGAATGGCCTGCAACCGAAGCGGCGCCGGCGCTACGTGGTCACGACGGACAGCAACCACGGCGGGCCGATCTATCCCGACCTGGCCAAGGACGTCATTCCCGAGCGTCCGAACCAACTTTGGGTCGCCGACCTGACCTATGTCGCCATTCCGGCCGGCTTCGTCTACCTGGCCGCCATCCTGGATGCCTGGTCGCGCCATCAGCCGATGCATGGATGCCCGCATCGCC
>JAFAHO010000111.1 GCA_019237205.1 Hyphomicrobiales bacterium | reverse complement strand
GCATTGGAGCGGTTCGAAAAGGTCGACACGCTGGTGATCGACAAGACGGGGACGCTCACGGAAGGCAAGCCCAAAGTCGTGGCGGCGCTGGCCTTCGGCGGCGTCGCCGAGGACAATCTGTTGCGGCTTGCCGCAAGCCTCGAACATGGCAGCGAACACCCGCTCGCCGCGGCGATTCTCGAGGCCGCGACCGAACGCGAGCTCGCGCTCGCGCCGGTTCAGGACTTCGATTCTCCGCCCGGCAAGGGCGTTTCTGGGGTCATCGGGGGGCGGCGCGTGGACATCGGCAACCTGCTGATGATGCAGGCACGCGCGATCGATGTCGCGGCGCTTGAAAAGACGGCGGAGGATTTGCGCGGCGAAGGCGCGACCGCCATCTTCATTGCGATCGACAGGAAGCCGTCAGGCGTGCTGGCGATCGCTGATCCGCTCAAGGCGACGACCGCAGAGACGATCCGGGCTCTGCGCGACGCCCGAATCCGCGTCGTCATGCTCACCGGCGATAACCGGACAACCGCCGAGGCGGTCGCGCGCAAGCTCGGTATCGCAGACGTCGAGGCAGAAGTCCTGCCGGAGGACAAAGGCAAGATCATCGCTCGGCTGCGCACGGAAGGCCGGATCGTCGCCATGGCGGGCGACGGGGTGAATGACGCGCCCGCCCTCGCCGCCGCCGATGTCGGGATCGCCATGGGAACAGGAACCGATGTCGCGATTCGGAGCGCCGGCGTCACGCTGCTGAAGGGCGATCTTCAGGGGATCGTGACCGCGCGTCGTCTGTCGCATGCAACCATGAGCAACATCCGGCAGAACCTCTTCTTCGCCTTCATCTATAACGCGATCGGCGTGCCGATCGCCGCCGGCGTGCTTTATCCGGCGTTCGGCCTGCTGCTGTCGCCAATCATCGCCGCCGCGGCGATGTCATTGTCCTCGGTCAGCGTCATCGCCAATGCGCTTAGGCTCCACCGACTCAAATTGTGAGGTCAGCGCCGTGCGGCCAGCTCGTCCCGGATCTGCGTGAGCAGGACGACCTCAGGGGCCGGCGGCGGAGGCGCGGCCGGCGCTGCCGCCTTCGGTTGCCGGTTCAATGTGTTGATCCCCTTGATCACGGCGAACAGCGCCGCCGCGACGATGAGGAAATTGATGACAATGGTGATGAAGTCGCCGTAGGCGAACACGCCGCCTTGCTTCTTGGCGTCCGCCAGATTGGTCGCGGTCACCGCGCTCGACAGGGGAAGGAAGTAGTTGGAGAAGTCCGCTTTGCCGGCGATGCCGAGGATCGGCATGATGATGTCGTTGACCAGCCCGTCCACGATCTTGCCGAAGGCTGCGCCGATGATCACGCCGACCGCGAGATCGAGGGCGTTGCCCTTCATCGCGAAATCTTTGAATTCCTGCCACATGCTTCTTTTCCCGTCGTGTGAATGCCGCTTTGCCGCCGTTTCCCGCCCGAGTCGGGCGTTTTGCGCGCGGGAAGGCTAGCCGAGGGCAGACGCAAAATAAAGGAGCCTCGCGCCCCGCCGGCTCCGCAGACCGGCCGGCGCCGCCGTGTCGGCTCGTCGGTCAATCCGTGTCGCTGACTGGCTTCTTTTTCTTCTTGGTCTCCGCGGCGCTCTTGCCCGGCTTCGAGGCCGACGCAGGCAGAAGCGCCGCGAGCCTCGCCTGAAGCAGCGCCGCCCGCGCTTCGGTGAGGTTGGCGGCGCAATAGCCGAGCGCGCTTTCCTTCACATAGCTCCGACAGGCGTCGTCCCGCTCGCCCGCAAAGCCGTTCTGGTCGCTGACAAGATTCGCGGCGTCGGGATTCTCCTGGGCGCGCTCCTCGATCGCATGGAGAGCCTTGCCCATCGCCTTTTCCGCGTCCGAACGGCGCTTCTCAATCGCCGCCGGGTCCTTTTCCAGTTCGGTCGCATCGGGGCCCCAAAGGCCGCCGGGACTGGTCTGGCAATCGGCGGCCTTGAAAACGCATGCGGTGATTTGCGCCGGAACGAGCACCGCCCCGTCGAGCACGTCGAACGCGAACGGACAGGCGGGAACGTCGGCCTCAAATCGCTCACGTCCGTCCGGACGACCGACGCTTGTCGCCGTGATCGGCTTCTCGCCGACGATGTCGACCATGCAGCGTTGCGAGGGATCGGAGACGCCCTCGCCGGCGAGGCGCAGCTTGTCGATCTGCAGGGTGTTTCCGCTGCCGGAAACCTGCAGAAGGCCGTCCTTGCCGTTGAGAAGCAATTGACGTCCCTCGAGGTTGGCGGGGTCGGGGCTGGAGGTCTTGGCCGGCTTGCCCGCCGCCCCAGATTTCGGGGTGCCGACGGCCTTCTTCGGCCTGGCGGCCTTGGCCGGCGCGCCGGCGGGCTCCTCCGGGGCGGCGCCGGGCAGCGCAAGCTGAGCGCGCGCAGCGCTAGCGCCCAGACCGAAACAGCAAATGAGAATCAAAACGCGCCAATTCATCGCGCGAGTGTAGAAGGCCAGACCCCAAAGGAAAAGGCGTTTGTCACGTCGCGGCCTCTCGTCACCGGCCGAAAAATCCGCGGTTTCCGCGCCTTGCGCCCCGAAAGGCCTGAACCTATATACGCCCCGACCGGCGGGCTTCGGCGCCGAATATGCGCCGAATCGTCCGCAATCGACGTTGAACACAGGGGATCAGAAGAGGACCTGAGGCCGGGTTGGCCGACGGACGTCATTCTCATGGTCTGGCTGCTCCGGGGCCGGGCGATCTCGCAAAGGAGCTAGGGGTACACAATGGCGAAAGTAATAGGCATCGACCTCGGCACGACCAATTCGTGCGTCGCCGTCATGGAGGGCTCGACCCCCAAGGTCATCGAGAATTCCGAGGGCTCCCGCACCACGCCTTCGATCGTGGCGTTCACCGACGACGGCGAACGGCTGGTCGGTCAACCGGCCAAGCGCCAAGCCGTGACCAATCCGGAGCGAACCTTCTTCGCGATCAAGCGCCTTATTGGCCGTTCGTTCGAGGACCCCATGACCAAGAAGGACATGGGCCTCGTCCCCTACAAGATCATCCGCGGCCCCAACGGCGACGCCTGGGTCACCGCCGACGGCAAGCAGTATTCTCCTTCCCAGATTTCCGCCTTCGTCCTTCAGAAGATGAAGGAGACGGCCGAGGCCTATCTCGGCGGCCCCGTCACACAGGCCGTCATCACCGTCCCGGCTTACTTCAACGACGCCCAGCGCCAGGCGACCAAGGACGCCGGCAGGATCGCGGGCCTCGAGGTGCTGCGCATCATCAACGAGCCGACCGCGGCGGCGCTCGCTTACGGCCTCGACAAGAAGAAATCCGGAACGATCGCGGTCTACGACCTCGGCGGCGGCACCTTCGACATCTCGATCCTCGAAATCGGCGACGGCGTCTTCGAAGTGAAGTCGACCAACGGCGACACCTTCCTCGGCGGCGAGGACTTCGACATGCGCCTCGTCGAGTATCTCTCGGCCGAGTTCAAGAAGGAGCAGGGCATCGACCTGACGAAGGACAAGCTCGCCCTTCAGCGCCTGAAGGAAGCCGCCGAGAAGGCGAAGATCGAGCTCTCCTCGGCGACGCAGACCGACATCAACCTGCCCTATATCACCGCAGACGCGACCGGACCCAAGCATTTGGCGCTGAAACTGACGCGCGCCAAATACGAGGCGCTGGTCGACGACCTGATCCAACGCACCGTCGACCCGTGCCGCAAGGCGCTGAAGGACGCCGGACTAGCGGCAGGCCAGATCGATGAGGTCGTGCTGGTCGGCGGCATGACCCGCATGCCGAAGGTGCAGGAAGTCGTCAAACAGTTCTTCGGCAAGGAGCCCCATAAGGGCGTCAACCCGGACGAGGTCGTCGCTATCGGCGCGGCGATCCAGGCCGGCGTGCTGCAAGGCGACGTCAAGGACGTGCTCTTGCTGGACGTGACGCCGCTCTCGCTCGGCATCGAGACGCTCGGCGGCGTGTTCACGCGCCTCATCGAACGCAACACCACGATCCCGACCAAGAAGAGCCAGGTCTTCTCCACCGCTGAGGACAACCAGACAGCGGTCACGATCCGCGTGTTCCAGGGCGAGCGCGAGATGGCGGCCGACAACAAGGCGCTCGGCCAGTTCGATCTCGTCGGCATCCCGCCGGCGCCGCGCGGCGTGCCGCAGATCGAGGTGACCTTCGATATCGACGCAAACGGCATCGTCAACGTCACCGCCAAGGACAAGGCGACCAACAAGGAGCAGCAGATCCGCATTCAGGCGTCTGGCGGACTGAGCGAAGCCGACATCAACAAGATGGTGAAGGACGCGGAGGCGCACGCCGCCGAGGACAAGAAGCGCCGTGAAACAGTGGACGCGAAGAACCATGGCGAGTCGCTGGTGCACGACGCGGAGAAGGCGCTGAAGGAATACGGAGACAAGGTCGCCCAGTCCGACAAGAGCGCGATCGAGTCTGCGATCGCTTCGCTCAGGACCGCTCTCCAGGGCGAGGACGTCGAGACGATCAAGGCCCGCAGCAATGACCTCATGCAGGCCCAGATGAAACTCGGCGAGGCGATGTACAAGGCGCAGCAGGCGGCCGGCGCGGCGGGCGATGCGGCCGCGGGCGGCGCGCAGGCCAAGGACGATGTCATCGACGCGGAATTCCGCGAGGTCGACGACGACAAGAAGAAGTCCTGAGGGCAGGAACTCGAGGGAACGAGGGCCGGCCCCACGCGAGCGAGCGGCCGGCGGCGACTTGACGGGAGCTGGGATGGCGGGAGGACGGGTCCGACGGCGAGCCGGCGCTGATCACGCCGGCTTTCGCTCGGAAACGGGCAGTGGTCAAAAGGGAGCAACGGCCAGCCTCGGGCGGGAACGCGGGCGCGGCGCGGACGATGCGGGTTGAAGACATGAACGTTGGCCGGTGGGCGCGGTGACAATGGCCAAGCGCGACTTTTACGAGACTCTGGGCGTATCGAAAACGGCGTCGGACGCCGAGTTGAAGTCAGCCTTCCGCAAAGCGGCGATGCAGTGCCATCCCGACCGGCATCCCGGCGACAAGCACGCCGAGACCCGCTTCAAGGAGCTGAACGAGGCCTACCAGCATCTGTCGGACGCGCAAAAGCGGGCGGCTTACGATCGCTACGGCCATGCCGCATTTGAGCATAGCGGCATGAACGACGGCTTCGCCGCTTCGATGTCCGACATCTTCGACGACCTGTTCGGGGACATGATGGGGGGGAGGCGCGGCCGCCAGCCGTCGGGGCGCGAGCGCGGCGCCGACCTGCGCTACAATCTCGAAATCACCCTCGAAGAGGCCTACCGCGGCAAGACGGCGACGATCAAGCTGCCGGCCTCGGTCGCGTGCGAAGCGTGCTCGGGATCGGGCGCGCGCCCCGGCTCGAAGCCGGCGACCTGCAAGACCTGCTCGGGCCACGGCCGCGTTCGCCAGCAGCAGGGTTTCTTCGCCATCGAGCGTACCTGCCCGACCTGTCACGGGCGGGGCCAGACGATCGACAACCCTTGCGACAAATGCGGCGGCGCGGGCCGGGTGGCGCGGGAGCGCACACTGTCGGTCAACGTTCCCGCCGGCGTCGAGGACGGGACGCGCATCCGCCTCAGTGGCGAGGGCGAGGCCGGAATGCGCGGCGGGCCGGCAGGCGACCTCTATATCTTCCTGTCGCTCAAGCCGCATCAAGTCTTCCAGCGCGACGGGGCCGATCTCTATTGCCGCGTGCCGATCTCGATGGTTCAGGCCGCGCTCGGCGGAGAATTCACGGTCAGGACCCTCGACGGCGCCGAATCGAAGGTCAGCATCCCCGAGGGGGCCCAGTCGGGCCGTCAGCTCAGGCTGCGCGGAAAGGGGATGCCGATCCTACGCTCTCGCGATTCGGGCGATCTCTTCGTGCAGCTCAATGTCGAGACCCCGCAGAATCTGACGCGCCGCCAGCGCGAACTCCTGATGGAGTTCGCCTCCGAATCGTCGCATAAGACGCATCCCGAAAGCGCCGGCTTCTTTTCGAAGATGAAGGAGTTCTTCGAGGGGCTTGGCTGACGGCGCCTTGGCCCGTCGGGAGCGCTGGTTTTCTATCGCATGTCCCGGCGTGGGCGCGCGCGGAGCGGAAATGCAGGGTCCAAGGGAAAGCGCCAAACGGCCGAAGCTCGGCGACGGTGCGCATTTCCTCAGATCGCTCGTGGCGACGCCACGCCTTACGGGGGCCGTGGCGCCCTCGGGGCGTGCGCTTGCGCGCGCCATGGCCGCGGCCGTCGACCCAAGGAGCGAGGGCCTCGTTGTCGAACTCGGGCCCGGCACCGGGCCGGTCACGCGGGCGTTGATCGACCGGGGCCTTGAGCGGCGACGGCTCGTGCTCGTTGAATACAATCCCCGCTTCTGCCGGATCCTGGAAAGCCGTTTCGAGGGCGTCCGGGTCATTGAGGGCGACGCCTATGATCTGCCCAATACGCTCGCCGAATTCAGGGGCGCAGCGATCGCGGCCGTCGTCTCCAGCCTGCCGCTCCTCAATCAACCGCCGCATCGGCGCGAAAAGCTGATCGCCGACGCCTTCGCGCTGATGGGGCCGGAAGGCGTTTTCGTCCAGTTCACCTACGGCCTCCTATCCCCGATCCCGCTTGAGGCCTGCGCCGGCCGCTATTGGGCGCATCACGGTCCGGCGATCTGGCGCAACCTGCCGCCCGCCCGCGTCTGGACTTACCGGCTCGACGGTTACGCCCCGGCGAGGACCCGCCGATGAGCGCGCTGGCGCCGCGCGACCGGCTGATCGTCGCTCTCGACCTTCCCGACGTCGGCAAGGCCGAGCGCCTCGTCGAGCGCCTCGGCGACGCCGCGACCTTCTATAAGGTCGGCATGGAGCTCGCCTATGGCGGCGGGGGCCTCGCTTTCGCGCGGCGGCTCGCCGCAGCGGGCATGAAGGTCTTCCTCGATCTCAAGCTGCTCGACATTCCCAACACCGTCGAGCGCGCGACGGCTCAGGCGGCCGGACTCGGCGCGACCTTCCTGACCGTTCACGCCTATCCGCAGGCGATGAAGGCCGCTGTCGTGGGCGCCCGCGGCTCAGGCCTGAAGCTGCTCGCGGTGACCGTGCTGACCTCCTACGACGACGAGGACATGAGCGACGTCGGCTATCGTTTCGGCGTTGTCGAGATGGTGCGGCGCCGCGCAGAACAAGCGCAAGCGCTCGGCGTCGACGGGATCGTGGCGAGCGCGGCGGAGGCGAAAAGCATCCGGACCGCGGTCGGCAAAAACATGATTCTCGTCACGCCCAGCATCCGGCCCGCCGACGCCGCGGTCGCAGATCAGAAGCGGGTGGCGGCGCCCGCGACCGCCATCCGCGACGGCGCCGACTTTTTGGTGGTCGGGCGTCCGATCACGACGGCGCCCGATCCGCGCGAGGCGGCCGACGCAATCGTCGCCGAAATCGCGGCCGCCGGTTCTTGATCGCGCGCCGAACGGCGCTATTTTTGCCCTCCCAACATCCTGAGGAAACGGCCATGCCCAAAGGCTACATCATCTCGCGCGTCGATGTCACCGATCCGCAAGCCTATGCCCGCTATGCGGCCGAGGCGATGAAAGTGATCGCGGCGCATGGCGGGAAGATCCTCGCGCGCGGCGGACGCTGCGAGGCCCTCGAAGGCAAGGCGCGGGCGCGCAACGTCGTGCTTGAGTTCGACAGCTATGAGGCGGCCCACGCCGAATTCTATTCGGCCGAGTACCAGGCGGCGCGCGCGCTCCGCCAGGGTGCGGCCGAGATCGAAATGGTGCTGGTCGAAGGCGTCTAAAGCCGCAGGGAGCCGAGCCATGGCGGAATTGCGCATCATCGTGGCCGGCGCGGCGGGGCGAATGGGACGCACTGTCGTTCGAGCGATCCACGAAACGTCCGAGCTCGCGCTCGCCGGCGCGCTCGAGCGCGAGGATTCGCCCTGGCTCGGCCATGATCCCGGGCCGCTCGCTGGTTGCCCGGCGAGCGGCCTCGCCATCGTCGCCGATCCGCTCCCGCTCATGCTCGACGCCGACGCGATCGTCGACTTCTCCTCTCCCGCCGCCACCATCGAGCTTGCGGCGCTCGCCGCGCAGGCGCGCATCGCCGATGTGATCGGAACGACTGGACTCGCCGACGACGACCTCGACAAGATCAACGCGGCCGCCCGTCATGCGCCGATCGTGCGCTCGGGCAACATGAGCCTTGGCGTCAACCTGCTCGCCGCGCTGACGCGCCGCGCCGCGGAAGCGCTCGGCGACGAGTTCGACATCGAAATCGTCGAGATGCATCACCGCATGAAGGTCGACGCGCCGTCGGGCACGGCCCTCATGCTCGGCGAGGCCGCGGCCGCCGGGCGCGGCGTTTCGCTGAAGAACCATTCGGCGCGTGGGCGTGACGGGCTGACTGGCGCGCGCCGCAAAGGCGACATCGGTTTCGCGTCGCTGCGCGGCGGGACGGTCGTCGGCGATCACAGCGTCGTCTTCGCCGGCGAAGGCGAGCGGCTCGCGCTCACGCATCACGCCGAGGATCGCGCCCTCTTCGCCTATGGCGCGCTGAAGGCGGCGCGCTGGGCACAGAACCGTAAGCCTGGACTCTATTCGATGACGGACGTGCTCGGCCTCAAAGGCTGAGAGTCGCCCTGCGAGCCTCAGTTCGACGCGTGCACCTCGGCGCACGAGAAATCGAGCTTCACCGACTTTTCCGTCTTGCCGGCGTGGACGCTGACGGCGAGCGGCGCGCAGGTCGCGTTCTCGAGGAAGACCGCCTTATGCTCGACGCCGTCAGCGCCAAAGATGAAATGGGTGAAGGCCTTGTGCGTGACGACCTGCTGCCCGCTATGGCCGGTCTGGGTGAGGTCGACGGTCGCCGTCGCGTATTTGGGGGAGGCGTTCTTGTCGCCCTCGAAGGTGAAATCGAGGAAGAGGCCCGTCGCCGTGTCGCCGCCCGGAGCGCCGCCGCTCGGGGCGTCGACGAGCGCTTCGCCGCCGACGAGATCGTCCGACAGTTTGCCCGCATGTTCAAGAAAGGCGTAGGCCTTGACGTCGACGATCTTCAATTCCGCTGCATGAGCGCCGGCGAAACACGCAAATGACGCCGCCGCAACACCGGCCCGAAGCCTGATCACCTTCCCCTCCCGAAGAGCCCCAAGACCCAAGGCTCAGATAGCAAAAAGCCCCGGGCCGCGCAATGTGGACCGGGGCTTTCTACTTCGTCCGGCTGACGACGATGTGTCAGTTGTTGCGCTGGGAGCCGGTCAGCATAAGGATTGCCTGAAACATGTTGATGAAGTCGAGATAAAGCCTGAGCGCGCCGTGAATCGACTTCTTGTGCGTCATCTCGTAGCTGTCGCCGCCGTAATACATTTCCTTGATCGACTGGGTGTCCCAGGCCGTCAGGCCGGCGAAGATGACAACGCAGAGAATCGACAGGCCCCACTGAAGGCCGGAACTGTGCAGGAAGATGTTGATGAGGCTCGCAATGATCAGGCCGATGAGGCCCATCATCATGAACGACCCCATCGCCGACAGGCTGCGCTGGGTGGTGTAGCCGTAGAG
>JAFAHO010000058.1 GCA_019237205.1 Hyphomicrobiales bacterium | reverse complement strand
GTGCCTCCGCGCCGTCAGGCCCGAGATCGCCGCGCTCAACGCCGGCTCGCTCAACTACCTCAAGACGCGGGGCGACGGCAAATGGGCCTGGCCGCCGATGCTGTTCGACAATCCGGTCGAGAAAGTCGCCGCGTTCCTCAAGGCGATGCGCGAATGCGCGATCGAACCGGAGTTCGAGTGCTTTGACACCGGCATCGTGCGCACGGCCGCGGCGATCGCGCGCAACTCCGGCTACGGGCGCGCGCCGAAATATAATTTCGTCATGGGCGTCGAATCCGGCATGCCGGCCGATCCGGACCTGCTGCCGATCCTGATCCGGCTCATTGTCGCCGGCGCTCGCTGGAGCGTCACTGCGATCGGCCGCAGGGAGATCTGGCCGCTGCACCGGCGCGCGGCCGAGCTCGGCGGCGACCTGCGCACCGGCCTCGAAGACACGATCCATCTGCCCGACGGCTCGCGCGCCGCCTCCAACGGCGAACTCGTCAAAGTGCTGGTCGCCGTCGCTCGCGAAGCCGGACGCGCCATCGCCTCGCCCGAGGAGGCGTGCCTCGCCCTCAATCTCTCGCCAGAAGCAAAGGAGATCGGCCTATGACCGCGCATTCGTTCGACGCCGTTCGCTCAAGCCCGTTCTACACGCCCGAGCACGAGGCGTTCAGGCAGACGCTGCGCCGGTTCGTTGCGCGCGAGATCGGGCCTTATGCGAACCAGTGGGACGAGGCTGGCGAATTCCCGCGCGAGCTCTACAAGAAGGCCGCGGCAGTCGGCTACATGCAGCTCGGCTATCCCGAGCGCTACGGCGGCATCGAATGCGACCGCTTCATGCGGATCATTGCGATGCAGGAGATCGCGCGGGGCGGTTCCGGCGGCGTAGGCGCGGGGCTCTTCAGCCACACGATCGGCGCGCCGCCGATCCTTCATCGCGGCTCGGAGGACATGAAGGTCCGCGTGCTGCCCCAGATCTTATCTGGCGAGAAAATCTCCGCGCTCGCCATCACCGAGCCCAGCGGCGGCTCCGATGTCGCCAACCTGCGAACGACGGCGAGGCGCGACGGCGATCACTACGTCATCAATGGCTCCAAGACCTTCATCACTTCGGGCATGCGGGCCGATTTCATCACGCTCGCGGCGCGAACCGGCGGCCCGGGCGCAAGCGGCGTGAGTCTCATCCTGGTCGAAGGCAATCCCGAGGGTCTTCAGCGCACGCCGCTCAAGAAAATGGGCTGGTGGTGCTCCGACACCGCGACGCTCTATTTCGACAATTGCCGCGTGCCGGCTTCGAACCTCATTGGCGAGGAAGGCGCAGGCTTTCGCGCGATCATGCTCAATTTCAACGACGAGCGCCTGCACGGCGCGGCCGGCGCAATCGCCTTCGCCCGCGTCTGTCTCGAGGAGGCGATCGCCTACGCCCGGGAGCGCGTGACCTTCGGCAGGCTGATCGTTCAGCATCAGGTGATCCGCCACAAGCTCGTCGACATGGCGCAACGCATCGAGGCCTCGCAGGCGATGCTGGAGCTTTTGACCTGGCGGCTCGAGCAAGGCGAGAATCCGGTGGCCGAGATTTGCATGCTGAAGAACCAGGCCACGACCACGCTCGCCTTCTGCGCCTCCGAGGGCGTGCAGATTTTCGGCGGCGCGGGCTTCATGCGCGGCGCCAAGGTCGAGCGCATCTATCGCGAGGTGAAGGTCAACGCGATCGGGGCCGGGACCGAGGAGATCATGAAGGATCTCGCCAGCCGGCAGATGGGGCTATGACATGATCACCCTCTATCATTGCGTCGATGCGCGGTCGTTCCGGCCCTTATGGGCGCTGGAGGAAGTCGGCGCGCCGTACAGGCTGGAAATCCTTCCCTTTCCGCCGCGCTACCGCGCGCGCGACTATCTCCAAATCAACCCGTTCGGCACGATCCCGCTCATGATCGACGGCGACGTTCGCATGACGGAATCGGCCGCGATCTGCCAGTATCTCGCCGAGCGCTACGCCGGGCCGCCGTTAGCCGTGCGGCCGGACGAGCCGGGCTACGGCGCCTATCTCAATGGCCTGCATTTCGGCGAGGCGACGCTGACCTTCCCGCAAACCATCGTGCTGCGCTATACGCGCCTCGAGCCGCCCGAGCGCCGCCTGCCGCAGGCGGCCGCCGACTATACAAAGTGGACGCTCGGCCGCTTTGCCGGTCTCGAAAAGCTGATGGCGGGCGCCGAGCACGTCGCGGCGGACCGCTTCACCGTCGCCGACATTTCCGTCGGCTACGCGCTTATGGTGCTCAAGGTCATCGGCCTCTTCGATCAGGCGCCAGCGTCGCTGCAGGCCTATTACGGCCGCCTCAAAGAGCGCCCGGCCTTCCGTCGGGCGAAGGCGGCGCAGCAACGCGCGGCCAGCGAGAAGAGCGTCCCGCCGACGCTGCCGCCCGAAGAGCCGTCGCGAGCAACGTAAGGCGTACCTTGCTCACCACGAAGGACACGAAGGGACACGAAGACGCGAAACGGTATAAGCCGAACCAAAACAGTGTGAGGGAAAGATCAATGACCCCGGACATCGGATTGGCCAACTGGTTCCGTCAGCGCGCCCTGCGCACGCCGGAACGAACGGCTCTGCATTTCGAGGGTCGCAACTGGACCTACGCCGAGATGCAGTCGGCGATCGAGGATTGTGCAGCGCGGCTCTCGGCGCTTGGGGTCGGGAAGGGCGAGCGCGTCGCCTTCCTCGGGCTCAACCGGCCGATGTTCTTCTTCGTCATGTTCGCCGCGGCGCGAATCGGGGCGATTTTCGTGCCGCTCAATTTCCGCCTGACCGGGCCGGAACTCGCCTTCATGATCGAGGATTGCGCGGCGAGCGCGCTCATTGCCGACGCGCAGCTTAAGCCCGTCATCGAGCCGCAGCGGGAGCGGCTCAAGTCGCTCAAAGCGTTTCTCGCCGCCGAGGACGAGGCGCACTGGGCGAACGAGCCGGCGCCTCCGACCAAACCCGTCCGCGCTCGCGAGGATGACGTCGCGATGATCCTCTACACCTCGGGCACCACCGGGCGGCCCAAGGGCGCAATGCTGACCCATGGCAATCTCTGGTGGAACAACGTCAACGCCATGTACGCGCTCGACGTCCTGGCGGACGACGTCACACTGACGGCGGCGCCGGTTTTCCATATCGGCGGGCTTAACGTGACGACGCTTATGGCCTGGCAGAAGGGCGCCCTCGTCGTTCTCCACCGTGCTTTCGATCCTGGTCGGGCGCTCGCCGACATCGCGGCGCACCGGGTCACGACGATGTTCGGCGTGCCGGCCATGTTCCTGTTCATGGCGCAGCACCCGGCCTTTGCCGAAACCGACCTGTCGACGCTGCGTCTGCTGATCGTGGGCGGCGCGCCATCTCCCCTGCCGCTGCTCAAGACCTATCTCGCGCGCGGCGTGCCGATGCAGCAGGGCTACGGCCTGACCGAAACCGCCCCGATGGTGAGCTTTCTCACACCGCAATATGCGCTGACCAAAGTTGGTTCTTCGGGCAAGCCGCCCATATTCGCGGACGTCAAGATTGTCGACTCCGACGGCCGAACGATCGATACGCCGGGCGCGCAGGGCGAAGTCCTCGTTCGCGGGCCAAACGTGACGCCGGGCTATTGGGGCATGCCGGAGGCGACCGCGCTGGCGATCGATAAGGGCGGTTGGTTCCGCACCGGGGACGCGGGCTTCTTCGACGAAGAGGGCTTCCTCACCATCAGCGACCGCATCAAGGACATGATCATCACCGGAGGCGAGAACGTCTATCCGGCCGAAGTCGAAAGCGCGCTGATGCGCCATCCGGCGATCGCCGAGGTCGCGGTGATCGGCGAACCAGACGAGCAATGGGGGGAGGGCGTGGTGGCGATTGCCGCGCTGAAGCCAGGCCAGTCTCTGACGATCGAGGAGTTGCGCGAATTCGCAGCCGAGTCGCTCGCGCGCTATAAGCTGCCACGCCGGCTCGAAATCGTGCCGGCGCTGCCGCACAACGCCACGGGCAAGATTCTCAAGTACCAGCTCCGCCAGACCTTCGCGAAGGCGCAGGCCGCCCAGTAGCGGGACCGTCCGCCTTCGTGCTCCTTCGTGTCCTTGTGAAGGGCCACGAAGCCAGAGCACAAGGCGAACGTCGGCGCTCGACTACTCAGGAGCGGGTCCGGCGGAATGCCTGACGAAAGCGACCGAGCGGTCGACGATCCCTTTGAAGGCGTCGGACTTCGGCATGTCCAGGTTGGCGACCTGAACGGCGCCGAGATAGGCGTAGAGCTCGTCCTTGCTCTCACCCGCCTGAATCCGATCGAAAAGGATCTCTGCGTAAGCGAACAATTCCCCCTCGTTGCAATCGACGGGCAGATCCCATGAGCTTTGCATGATGGCGATAATTCCGCTGATCGGACTCGTTTTGTCGCTCATGCTCGACCTTGCCGTCTCGGGCGTCGCCGGCCGCGGGCCGATGCGGCGGCGCCTTCGCCTTTCCTTTGTGTCCCTGGTGGTGGTGAAAAGTCTTACCACAAAGCACGCGAAGGACCACAAAGGCGGGCCTCAGCATCATGTCGAGGCGTCGGCCATAAGTCCAGTCCCGGCGCGGGGTCGAGCGCGCTTTTGCCGTCGGCGCGGCTCCCTTGATATCCTCCTCTCCCACCTGCTATCTCCCTGTCATGCGCGAATTATCTGCCTGTTATCTTCACGTTCGGCGTGGGCTGGCAGTTTCCGGGCAACCTATTGGAATCCAGAGTCTTTCCGTCCCAAGATTGGACTGAAGACGCGCGATTCTCCCTGTTTCCTCCCTGCTAGCAGGAGAATCGCCGTGTCGGTCAAGCGCTGCAGACCCGCACTTCAGATGAGCTGCGGCAGCGCCTTCCGGCTGACCTTGCCATTGGCCGTGCGCGCGATCTCGCTCACGAACATGATCGCGCGCGGGCGCTTGTAAGCCGCGAGATGCTCGGCGCAATGGGCGAAAAGAGCGCCCTCATCGGCCGCGCGGTCAGGCTTCACGACGACGAAGGCTGCGATCACGGAGACGCCGTTGGCGACTTTCCGCTCGGCGACCGCAGCGTCGGCGATGTCGGGATGGGTCGAGAGAACCTTCTCGACTTCGAGCGGCGATACCCGGTAGCCGAAGGCGTTCATGAGGTCGTCGTTGCGGCCGCGATGCCAGATCCAGCCGTCATCATCGAACTCCGCCAGATCGCCGCCGACAAACCATTCGCCGCGAAAGGCTGCGGCCTCTTCGGCTGGCCGGTTCCAGTAGCCGAGCATCAGGCCGGGATCGCTGCGGTGGACGGCCAGCAAGCCGACCTGTCCGGGCGGCAGCGGCTCGGTTCCCCCGTCGATCGGCAGAACGGCGATGCGTCGCCCTGTCTGCGGCCGTCCGGGCGAGCCGGGCCGGATCGGCTCGCCCGGACGGCACGAGATGTAGGTCGAGATCTCGCTCATCCCTAAGGCCTCGTAGAGCCAGGTTCCGGTCGCCTCGCGCCATTGGGCGAGCAGCTCGGGCGACAGCGCCTCGCCGGCGCACACGCCGTGACGCAGGCTCGACAAATCGATTGTCGAGGGATCGCCATATTTGAGAATCTGGCGATAGAGGCTCGGCACGGCGGCGAAGATCGTCGCCCGGCGGCGTTCGATGAGCTTGGGCCAGACCGACAGATCGCGCGGTCCCGCATAGAGCACGCCGGTCGCGCCGCACGCGAAAGGATCGAGCACGCCGACGCCGAGCGCATAAGTCCAGTTGATGTTGCCGGCGTGGAGCACGACGTCGTCCTCGCTCAGCCCCAGCCAGTCGCGCGCCATCGGCCGGCGGCCAATCACGACCCTATGGGCGTGCAGCACGCCCTTCGGCTCGGCCGTCGAGCCGGAGGTGAAGACAAGATAGGCGGGATCGTCGGCCGCGGTCGGCGCATAAAGGGCAGGAGCGCCTTCGGCGGCGAGGCGGAGCGTATCCTGCCGGTCGAAAACCCTGAGGTTCGAGAATAGCCTGCTCTCGCCCGCGGTGGCGTCGCCCAGGAAGACCGCCGCCGCGCCTGAGTCCGCGGCGAGCGCCAGCGCCTCCTCCGCCGTCAGCAGCGCCGACGCCGGCTGCGCTACGCAGCCGATCGCCGTCGTCGCAAAAAAGGCGAGCACGAAATCGATGTCGTTCGCGGCGCGGATCATCACCCGGTCGCGCTTGACGAGGCCGCTTGCAGTCAAGCCGCCCGCCAGCCTGCGCACCATCTGGTCGAGCTCGGCGTAGGTCCATGAACGGAACGCGTCCGGCCCGTCGCAGAGGATCAGCGCAGTACTGTCGCCGCGTTCCTCCGCCTGCCGGCCGAGGCAATGCCAGGCGAGGTTGAAGCTATCGTCGGCGGTTCGCATCGGCGCTGGGTTCATGGGCTACGCGTTAGGTCGTTGGCCGCCGCGGCGGATCCTGCAATATACCCGCGTCGACGGCACGCTGGTCGGTTGTTGGATTGCTGATTTTCATCCTCTTGCGTGCGCCGGACGGGTAAAAGAGCTCCGTGTTAAAGGGGCTTCCGCTCAATGAGGCGTGAAGAGAGGATGAGATGGACCGGATTTGGCTGAAGTCCTATCCCGAGGGCGTGCCGGCCGACATCAGTGCGACCCTCTATGGCTCGATCAGCGATTTCCTGGCCGCCAGCATCGACCACTATCGCGACCGGGCCGCTTTCATCAGCATGGGCAGGACGATGTCCTATGGCGAACTCGATCGCCAGTCGCTCGCGTTCGCCGGCTATCTGCAGAATGTCGCCGGCTTGCCGCGCGGGGCGCGGGTCGCGCTGATGATGCCGAACCTGTTGCAATATCCGGTTGCTTTGTTCGGGGCGTTGCGCGCGGGCTACGTGGTCGTCAACTGCAACCCGCTCTATTCGCCGCGCGAGCTCCATCATCAGCTCGAAGATTCCGGCGCGGAGGCGATCGTCGTCCTGGAGAATTTCGCCCAGACGCTGGAGAAGGCAATCAATGGCACGGCAGTGCGCGTCGTGGTCGTGACCGGCGTCGGCGACCTCCTGGGCGGCCTGCGCGGACCCTTGACCAATTTCGTGCTGCGCCACGTCCGTCGCGCCGTTCCTCGGTGGAGCTTGCCGCGGGCGGCGCCCTTCAATCGCGCGCTGGCGCTGGGGCGCCTCCACAATCTGGAGTTCGCGCCGGTCGAGCCGGACGAGGTCGCCTTCCTTCAATATACCGGCGGAACGACGGGGGCGCCGAAGGGCGCGATGCTAACGCATCGCAACATGATCGCCAACCTAGAGCAAGTGCATGCGTGGATCGCCCAGTCGATCGGATCGGGGAGCGAGGTCTTCGTCACGGCGTTGCCGCTCTATCACGTATTCGCCTTGACGGTGAATTGCTTCGTGCCGGCAATGATCGGGGCGAACAATCTGCTCATCGCCGACCCGCGCGACATCAGGGCTTTCGTCAAGGCGATGACGCAGACTCCCTTCACGGTCATCACCGGCGTCAACACCCTGTTCAACACCCTCCTCGGCGACGATGAGTTCCTCGGACTCGACTTCTCGCGCCTTCATCTCGCGGTCGCCGGCGGAATGGCTCTGCAGAGGGCGGTCGCCGTGCGCTGGAAGGCAGTGACCGGCAAGCCGCTGCTCGAAGCTTACGGCCTGACCGAGACGTCGCCGGCGGCGGTCGCCAATCCGCTCACCATCGAGGATTTCACCGGCGCGATCGGCCTACCGCTGCCTTCCACCGATATTGCGATTCGCGATCTCGAGGGCCGCGATCTGCCGCTCGGCGAACCGGGCGAACTTTGCATCAAGGGCCCACAGGTGATGGCGGGATACTGGAACAAGCCGGACGAGACGGCCAAGGTCATGACCGAGGACGGGTATCTTCGCACAGGCGACATAGCCCGCATCGACGGGCGCGGCTACCTCACGATCGTGGACCGGCAGAAGGACATGATCATCGTCTCGGGCTTCAACGTCTATCCGAACGAGATCGAAGACGTGGTGATGAGCCATCCTGGGGTGCAGGAGGTCGGCGCGGTCGGCGTGCCCGATATGAAGTCCGGCGAGGCGGTCAAGATCGTGGTCGTGCGCAAGGACGAATCGCTGACGGACGTCGAGATCATCGCGCACTGCCGCCAATATCTGACCGGCTACAAGACGCCGCGTCATGTGGAGTTCCGCGACACGCTGCCGCGCACGCCGATCGGAAAGATCCTGCGACGCGAATTGCGCGAAAAGGTCGAGCCGCAGGGCGAAACGCAAGAGACGGGCTGAGGCGCTCGTCACAACAGGGAGAACGACGGGAGGCGCGTGGCGCGCGGCAAGCGGGCGCTTCGGATCGCGTTCGTTCCTCGAAGAACGAGGGGTGCGCGGGATCGAGAAGCTGCGCGTGGCGGACGCTTCGATCATGCCGCTTCTCGTCCGCGGCAACACGTAGGGGCCCTCCGCAATGATCCGCGGGGGGGGCGGCCAGCATGATCCCGGGGAAGGCGGTCGCGTACGGCCGCTTCAGCCAGTGCTGACCTCGTTGAGCGCCGCCATGTCGGCGTCCGAAAAATACAGTTCGGTCGCTCGGATCAGGCTCTCGGTCTGCTCGGGCGAGGTGGCGCTGGCGATCGGCGCGGTCACGGCCGGCCGGGCGATGAGCCACGCGAGCGCGACCTCCGCGGGCTTGGCGTTGTGACGCGCGGCGACCGCCTCGAGCGTGTCGAGAATGCGAAAGCCGCGCGGATTGAGATAGGCCTTCACGCCGCCGCCGCGCGGGCTCTTCCTCAGGTCCTCTGCGCTGCGGTACTTGCCCGACAGAAAGCCCTTCGCCAGGCTGAAATAGGTGATGACGCCGATCTCCTCGCACCGGCAGAGGTCAGCGAGGCCGTTCTCGAAGTCGTGCCGGTCAACGAGATTGTATTCCGGCTCGAGGACCTCGTAGCGCGGCCCGCCGCGCGCTTTCGCCGTCGCGATTGCGGCTTCGAGCAGCGCGACGGTGAGATTCGAGGCGCCGCACCAGCGGATCTTGCCCTTCTCGATCAGCTGCCGGTAGGCGCCCAGCGTTTCATCGATCGGCGTCGCCATGTCGGGCCAGTGCGACAGATAGAGGTCGATCACGTCGGTCTGCAGGCGCTTGAGCGACGCCTCGACCGCCTCCTCGACGTAGCGCGCTGAAAGGCCTTCCTTGCCCTTGCCCATGGGCGAGCCGACCTTGGTGATGACGATCGTGCGGCTACGGGTTCCGCGCGCCTTCATCCATTCGCCGATGATCGCTTCCGACTCGCCGCCGTGATTGCCAGGAACCCAGGACGAATAGGAATCGGCCGTGTCGATGGCGTTCAAGCCCGCCGCGGCGAAACGATCGAGGACGGCGAAAGACGTCGCCTTGTCCGCCGTCCAGCCGAACACGTTGCCGCCCAGCACCACAGGCGCGATCATGAGGTCGGTCCGTCCCAGACGGCGCAGTTGCATGAAGCTCCTCCTAAATTGCGGGGAGCCTATCGCAAAATTCGCCGATCGGATACGACGGCGCGCTCGGGGCGGCGGTCCTCGCTCCATCTCCGATAGTTGATTGGCGCGGATGCGCTAGCGTCCCTATGTAGCGGGGCATGACCGCGCTCACAACGCATCGACCGCTTGTGCTCGCCGCCGTGATGGCGGCGAATTTCATGATCGCCATCGAGGCGACGATCGTCTCGACCGTGATGCCGCAGATCGTCGCCCAGCTCGGCGGGCTCGAACTCTATAGCTGGGTGTTCGCGGCCTTCCTCCTAACCCAGACCGCGACGACAGTCGTTTTCGGCAAGCTTTCCGACCTCAAGGGCCGCAAGGCGGTCATTCTCTCTGGCATCGCGATCTTCCTTGTCGGCTCGATCCTCTGCGGCTTCGCCTGGTCGATGCCCTCGCTCATTGTCTTCCGGCTCGTTCAGGGCGTCGGCGCCGGCGCCGTGCAGCCGGTCGCGATGACAATCGTCGGCGATCTCTATTCCGTGCATGAGCGCGGCAAAATTCAGGGCTGGCTCGCCAGCGTCTGGGCGCTCTCGGCGGTCATCGGCCCGCTGGTCGGCGCCCTCATCATCCAGCACTGGTCCTGGGCGTGGATCTTCTGGATGAACCTGCCGATCGGCCTTCTCGCCTCCGCCGGCTTCTGGGCCTATCTCCATGAGAAAAAGTCTCAGGCGCGGGGACAGATCGATCATTTGAGCGCGGGCGTGTTCACCATCGCCATCGCCGCGATTATGGCCGACCTCACCGCGCTCTCGACGTCGAGCCGGACCGAGACCTCGATCATCACGCTGATCGCGGTCGTCGCCGTGGCGCTCTTCATTGCCCAGGAGCGGCGCTCGCCCGAGCCGATGATCTCGCTCAGGCTTTGGGGGCGTAGACCCATCGCCGCGGTCAACGCCTCGTCGCTGTTTGCGGGCATGGTGATGATCGGGCTCACAACCTTCTTGCCGGTCTTCGTTCAGGGCGTGATGGGACGATCCCCGTTGATCGCCGGCTTTTCGCTCTCGGGGATGGTGCTCGGCTGGCCGATCGGTGCGACGCTCTCGGCCCATCTCTGGTCGCGCTTCGGCGTGCGCGCGATCCTGCGGGTCGGCGGAGCGCTGGTCCCGCTTGGCGCGCTCGTCTTCGTCTTCCTGAAGCCCGAGACATCGCCTGTCGCCGCGGGCCTCGGATCGGCGCTCGTCGGATTCGGCATGGGGCTCTCGAGCAGCTCCTCGATCGTCCTCATTCAGGAAATCGTCGACTGGTCGGAACGCGGCAGCGTCACCGCCGCCTATATGTTCGCGCGCAGTCTCGGCAGCACCTTCGGCGCGACCGTGTTCGGCGCCGTCCTCAACTTCGGGCTCCTCCGTTCCGGCGTCGGCGCGGTGAGCTCGGACCAGCTTCGCAAGCTTCTCGAAGGCGGCAGGGCCGCGTCCAACACTGCGCTCAAGGCCGCCCTCGACCAGTCGCTGCACATGACCTTCGTCTCGCTGTTTGCGGTCGCGCTCCTCGTCGCCGCGACCGCGGCGATGGTGCCGAGGGTCGTGTTCGCGGCGAAGCGGGCGATGGCGGAGTAGGCTGTCAAGGCGGAAATGCCGCTTCTGTCACCGGCCAAGCGATTTCAAAGGGATAGGCGCCATTTTCTGCAACTTTGCAACTTTGTCCCTCCGATAGGCGCGAGGCTCGCGCCGTCTTGGCCCCCTCCGAGGCTCGAACGTTCCCAAACTCGAAGTCCGCCCCATGCCCTGCCTACCAACTGCACTTTTCCGTTCCCATTTTGAGCGATTTCAAAGACTTGCGGCGGCTTTTCGTTCCCACCTCGCACCCAACAGCCCTCGCCCCGCCGACCCGCATCATTCCCTTTGCCGCAGACCCCAACTAGCCCTCTCGTGAGAGGGGGCGCCGGCCTCGAGTCGGGCCTCGGACCGGAGACAATTTGCGACGGCGCCGACGCGCTAACTCCAGAACCTTCGAAATCCACTTTAGCATAACTTCCTAATTTTTGGAATATAAAAACGGTAACACATTGATTTTATTTCATTCTTACCTGGGGTAGGACCGCGACAACCGTCCCTCTTCCCGACAAACGTCATGGACACGGCAGCTCCGTAAGACCATGATTGGATTGGTTCGGTCGAGGAAGCTGAATGACATCGGAGGCGGGGTCAGAAGCCTCGGCCTCGGGCAGTACGAGGCGGCGTTCCGCGACAACGAGATCGACGGCGACGTGCTGCCGAAGCTGACGGTCGAGGATCTCAAGGACCTCGGCGTTGCGGCCGTCGGCCATCGGCGCAAGATCATGTCAGCGGTCGAGGCGCTCAGCGCTCCGTCCCCGGCGCTGCCCGAAGCCGCGCATGCGCCCGCGATGCAGACCCCCGTCCCCGCCGCCGATGCAGCCGAACGGCGCCAGCTCACCGTCCGACAGGGACTATCAGGGGCAGGGCCACGCCGGCGATCTGGTGCAATACGCCCTCAAGGCGGCGCTGCACATTTCCGAGGTCATCGGAGCCGTGGGAGTCGTCACTCATCCGCTCGACGACGCGGTGCGGGAATTCTATCGGCAGTTCGGCTTCGAGGACCTTCCTTTCGACCCGCGGCGCGCGATGATCGTGCGGATGGTCGATCTCGAGCGGGAGTTTGGGCAGAAACAATAGGATCGGCGCCTCGACAGGGAGCGCACCCGGCGACATGCGGCGCCGGGTGGCCGCTCGGTCGGGCCGCCTATTCGAGCACGGCGATGATGTCAGCGTTCCCAACAGCCGGATAGTCACGAAGAATCTCCTCGCGTTTCGCGTCTGCGAGTTGCGTCTCAAAACAGTGATATTGTCGCCCATAGCCCCGATCGACGATCCCGTCCTGACCCGCTTCCGCACAGCTCTGGCGGCAGCCTACGGCGAGCGCATCGAGCGCGTCGTCCTATTCGGCTCGCGCGCCCGCGGCGACGCGCGCCCCGATTCGGACTACGACGTCGCGGTCTTCCTCAAGGATTTCGAAGGAATCGGCGAGGAAATGGGACCGATCGCCGAGATCGAGACCGACATCCTCCTCGACACCGGGATGGTGATCAATGCGCTTCC
>JAFAHO010000054.1 GCA_019237205.1 Hyphomicrobiales bacterium | reverse complement strand
AATTTCTCATGGCCGGCGCGCCGCCAAAGTTCTGGCTGGCGTATGGGACGTCGACTAAGCGACATCCCCACAACCGCGTGCGGGGACCAATTCTCTTAAGATCATCGGCGCAGCACAGGCTCGATGTCGTCTTGGCGCATCCGGCGCCTTCAGCCGAAGACCGCTTTCGCGCGCTTCCCACCCGTCCACAGGGCCGCTCTTCGAGGGCAGCAAAGGGTCGAACCCGGTCGCGCTCATTTTGGTTTGACCCTAGCGGCGTGAGGATCGCCGTCCGTTTCCTCAACAACGTCGGCGCCCCGCATGCGCGGCGATTGAATGACATCCGCGAGCCGTCACACAGCCGTCATGCCCCACGGTCATTCCGTCATAAGGAAAAATCGGTTTCATTCGGCCGGCGCCGTCGTCATGGTCCGCCTCGTGATTCTATCCAAGCCGAGGTTTCCCGCTCCATGCTCGATCGTCCGAAAACCCGCGAAGGCTGGCTCGCCCGCGCCGCAGCCCTCACGATTGAAGGCCGCGCCTTCATCGGCGGCTCTTACGTCGCCGCGCTTGACGGCGCGACCTTCGCCAAAATCTCGCCGATCGACGGCAAGGTCTTCGCGCATGTCGCCGATTGCGGCGAGGCCGACATCGATCGCGCGGTCAAGTCGGCGCGCGCGGCCTTCGAGAGCGGAATCTGGCGCGACGCCGATCCGCTGGTGAAGAAGAAGGCGCTGCTGCGGTTCGCCCAGCTCATCCGCGAGCATGCCGAGGAGATCGCGATTCTCGAGACGCTCGACGTCGGCAAGGTGATCGGCAATTCGCTCGCCGTCGACGTGCCGTTCTGCGCCAATTGCATCCAGTACTACGCCGAGTTCGCCGATAAGCTCTTCGACGAGGCGGCGCCGCTCGGCGCGCGCGACGTCGCCATGGTGCGCAAGGAGCCGCTGGGCGTCGTCGGCGCGATCGTGCCGTGGAACTATCCGCTTATCATCGCCGCCTGGAAGCTCGGGCCCGCGCTCGTCGCCGGCAATTCGGTGATCCTGAAGCCGGCCGAGCAGAGCCCGCTCGCCTCCCTGTTCCTCGGCCGGCTCGCCAAGGAGGCGGGACTGCCCGACGGCGTCCTCAATATCGTGCCGGGCTTCGGCGAAAAGGCGGGGAAGCCGCTCGCGCTTCATCCCGACGTCGACATGATCGCCTTCACCGGTTCGACCGAGATCGGCAAGCTGATGATGGTCTATGCCGGTCAGAGCAACATGAAGCGGGTGGCGCTCGAATGCGGCGGCAAGTCGCCCCACGTCGTCATGCCGGACGCCGATCTCGACGCCGCGGCCGAAGGCATTGCCTGGGGCATCTACTACAATCAGGGCGAGACCTGCCATGCGGGCTCGCGGGTGCTGGCGCATTCCTCGATCCGCGAGGCGCTGGTGAAAAAGATCGCCGAGGTGCAGGCGGCGAAGATCCCGCTCGGCCATCCTTTCGACGCCGGCGCGCAGCTCGGCGCCATGGTCGAGGAGCGGCAGATGGAGCGCGTGCTCGGCTATATCGCGCTTGGGGTGCGGGAGGGGGCCCGAATCGCGCACGGCGGAAAGCGGGCGCTCGCCGAGACCGGCGGCTTCTATGTCGAGCCGACCATTCTCGACGGCGCCAGCAACAGTATGCGGATCGCGCAGGAGGAGATTTTTGGCCCCGTCGTCGTAGTCATCCCGTTCGGGACCGAAAAGGAGGCGGTGAGCCTCGCCAACGATTCGATTTATGGCCTCGCCGCCGCGGTGTGGACGCGCGACATGGGCGCCGCGCATCGCTTGTCGCGCGCGATTCGCGCCGGCACGGTCTGGGTCAACACCTACGACCGCTCGTCGCTCGCGACTCCGTTCGGCGGCTTCAAGCAGTCCGGCTTCGGCCGCGACCGCTCGCCGCACGCCATCGACAAGTACATGGACTTCAAGACGATCTGGACCCACTATCGGTAAGGGTCAGCGTCGAAAAGAAGAGGCGGCGGCGCCCGAAGAGGCGCTTGCCGTGAGGGAAGGATGTCCATCGTACCCGAACCTTTCCTCCCGCCGGCCCATGCGCTGAAGGCCAATATCACCGGCGTCGAGATCACCCGGCATCGCCTCCATTTCGATCCGCCGTTCCACGCGAGCTGGGACACGAAACCGCGCACCTTCTGGGACGCTGCGATCGTCGCCGTTCACAGCGATCTCGGCGTGACCGGATATGGGTCGGGCGACATGATGCTCGGATTCGAGGGTCATGAAGCCTTGTTCGTCGGGGAGGACGCGCTCAAGCTCGAGCGCCACTGGCGAATCCTCAACAACATCAGCTTCCATGGCGGCCGCTGCTGGCCGCTCGATCTGGCGCTGTGGGACCTCGCCGGCAAGCTTATGGGCCAGCCGTGCTGGAAGCTCATCGGCGGCCTCTCCGACCGCGTGCGCGCCTACGCCTCGTCCGGAACCCTGCGTGGCCCCGACGCGCTCGCCGACGCCGCTGAGCGCTACCTTGTCGAAGGCTTCGCGGCGATGAAAATCCGCTTCCACCGCGGCGACTGGCGAGCCGACATCCGTGCGCTCGAGGCCGTGCGCAAGCGTGTCGGCGACCGGATCGAACTGATGGTCGACTGCAATCAGGGCTGGCGCATGTCGTGGGACGCCTATCCGCCCTGGTCGCTGAAAGAGGCGGTCCGCGTCGCAAGGGAGCTCGAGCGCCTTGGCGTCTACTGGATGGAGGAACCGCTGCATCGCGGCGATCGCGACGGCATGCGGGCGCTCCGCGGCATGACCGACCTCAGGATCGCCGGAGGCGAGATGACGCGGGAGCTCTACGAATTCCGCGACCTCATCGCCGGAGGCTCACTTGACGTGCTGCAGCCCGACGCGGCGCTCGTCGGCGGCCTCACGGGGCTCCGCCGCGTCGCCTTGATGGCGCAGGAGCACAATCTCGTCTTTACCCCGCACACCTGGACGAACGGCATGGGCGTCGTCGCCAACGCGCATCTGACCGCGGGCCTCTGCGACGCGCCGTTCCTCGAGTTTCCCTACGATCCGCCCGAATGGAGCCTCGACCGACGCGACTACATGATGGCGGAGCCCCTGAAGGTCGATTCATCGGGCACGATCATATTGTCGGATCGGCCCGGAATGGGCTATGAGATTGATTCCAACGCGCTCGCAAAGACTCGAGTCCCTTGAAGGCTCTCCGGCGCGGGGAGGACGGATGGATCGAAAGTGGTTGCCGCTGAACGCGCTGAGAGCGTTCGAGGCGGCTGGGCAGCACCTCAGCTTCACGGCCGCCGCCAATAGTCTGACGGTTGCGCAAAGCGCAGTCAGCCGTCACGTGATCGTGCTCGAGAACTTTCTCGGCGTGGCGCTGTTCGAGCGGCGCCCCCAACAACTCGTGCTGACGGAAGCCGGCCGGCACATTCTGCCCGTCGTGTCGAAATCCTTCGACCGCATTGACCAGGCGCTCGGCGAGGTCATCAAGGAGAAGGGCCGGCCGAAGCGCGTGCTCAAGGTCGCGTTGCCGACCTCGTTCGCGCACAGGCTCGCGATTCCGATCCTGCGCGACTTCCGCTCCGAGAACGCCGGCATTTCCCTCGAGATCGTCTCGAAACCGACGACCGGTCCGGACGTCGACGGCGACATCGACATCGCCATCGTCTATTCCGAGCCGCGCGTCACCGACGCGATCCACGATCTCCTCTGGATGGTGCGCTCGACCCTGCTGTGCAGCCCGAAGCTGCTCGAAGGCGTCGACGCCAGCGACCCCGCGAGGTTCATCGCCGCGAACGATCTGTTGCACCTCAAGATCGACGGGCGGCCGCGCCATTTCTTCTGGGAAATGTTCGTGCGCTCGATCGGACGGCCCGATCTTGCCGTCGATCGCGGGCTCGTCTTCGATACGCAGCAGCTCGAGGCGCAATACGCAATGAGCGGCGACGGGCTCGCGCTCCTCGATCCGCTGCTGTTCCATGAGGAGATCAAAGCGGGGCGCCTCGTGCGTCCGTTCGACCTCTGGCTCGACGAAGGCTACGGCTATTATCTGACGACCCACCCCGAGGACCTCAGCAACGAGGCCGTCGCCTTGTTCCGTTCCTGGCTCATCGCCCGCTTCTCCGCCGGTCCAACCGGCCGGCCGGCGGAAGATGGCGGCGCGCCCGACTCGCCGAAACTGCGCGCGGCGAAATAGGCTGGAGCTGGAGCGATTTTGCATGTCGCGATGCCAATTTGGCGCGAGGCCGCGGTGCACTGCCCGGCTAGCCTGACCGCCGTTTGACGACCCGAAGGGAACCCATGTCAGCCGAAACCCAGCCTGAGGACGCCGGCCGCAGGCGCCGGCGCGGCGGCGCCGAGCGCGCCGGCGCCTCTGCGGCGCCGCCGGCCGCCCAGCCGCTTGCGCCCTTCGCGCCGCTCGAGCTCCTTTCGAAGGACGAACTCGAATCGATCCATCGCGCCGCACTGATGGCGCTGAAAGAAATCGGCATCGACTTTCTGCACGACGGCGCGCGTGCGATGCTGAAGGACGCCGGCGCCGACGTCGAGCCGGGCGCCCAGCGCGTGCGTTTTGATCCGGCGCTGGTCGAAGCGAAGATCGGGCTTGCGCCGAAGGAATTCACGCTCTATGCGCGCAACCCCGCGCGCAATCTGACGATTGGCGGCCGCCATATCGCCTTCGGCTCCGTCGCGAGCGCGCCCAATTCCTTCGATCGCGCCGGCGGGCGAAGGCCGGGCGCCCATCGCGACTACCAGAACTTCCTTCGTCTCGGGCAGACCTTCGATTCGATACATTTCTGGGGCGGCTATCCAGTCGAGCCAGTCGACATTCACGCTTCCGTTCGCCATCTCGACGCGCTCTTCGACATGCTGACGCTGTCGGACAAGCCGATCCACGCCTATAGCCTCGGACGGGAGCGCAATCTCGACGCGATCGAGATGATCAAGATCGCGCGCGGCATCGACGGTGCGACGCTCGAGCGCGAGCCCTCGCTGTTCACTGTTATCAATTCGTCTTCGCCGCTGAGGCTCGATACGCCGATGCTCGAGGGCGTCATCCAGATGGCGCGGCGCAATCAGGTCGTGGTGCTGACGCCGTTCACCCTCGCTGGCGCCATGGCGCCAGTGACGCTCGCGGGCGCGCTCGCGCAGCAGCACGCCGAAGCGCTGGCGGGCCTCGTCATGACCCAGACTGTGCGGCCGGGCGCGCCCTTCGTCTACGGCGGCTTCACTTCCAACGTCGATATGAAATCCGGCGCCCCGGCGTTCGGCACGCCCGAATACATGAAAACGGCGATCGTCGGCGGGCAGCTCGCGCGCCGGCTCTCGGTCCCTTACCGCTCCTCGAACGCCAACGCCGCCAATTCGCTTGACGCGCAGGCGGCCTACGAGAGTGTGTTCTCGCTCTGGGGGGCGATCATGGGCGGCGTCAACTTGCTCATGCACGGCGCAGGCTGGATGGAGGGCGGCCTGCAGGCGTCGTTCGAGAAGATGGCGCTCGACGCGGAACTCCTCGCCATGCTCGCCGAGTTCCTGCGGCCGCTGCGAGTCGAAGACCAGGATCTCGCGCTCGAGGCGATGCGGGAGGTCGGTCCCGGCGGGCACTTCTTCGGCGCCGAGCACACTCAGTCGCGCTACCGGACCGCCTTTTTCCCGCCGACGATCTCCGACTGGCGCAACTACGAGACCTGGCGCGAGGCCGGCTCGCCAACCGCCGTCGACGCGGCCGAGCGCATTGTCGCAGAACGCCTGCGCAATTATGCGCCTCCGTCGTTCGAGCCCGATCGGCGCGAGGCGCTCGAGGCCTTCGTCGCTCGCCGCAAGGCCGAGGGCGGCGCGCCGACCGACTTTTGAAGCCCATCGGCGCTGAAGTCCCGGCGCGCGATTCCGTGCGACTGCATGCGGCGGTCGCGGGAGTTTTTCTCGCATTCGGAGTTGGCGTCGGCCTTTGGGGCGGCGCCGCGGGCGCGATTCTTGCCCGCGCCCATGTCGATCCCGCCGCGTTCGGAGCGATTCTCACTGCCTATACGGCGGCCTATCTCGTGGCGATGTCGGCCGCTGGCGCGCTTGCACATCGCTTCGGCGTACGAAGGGTCCTAGGCATCACCGCGATCGCGTTCGGCGCGGCCTTGTGCGCGGTCCTGAATGCCGGGAGCGCGCTGACGGTCGGCGGCGTTCTGATCGGGTCCGGGCTTCTCGGCGGAGTCGTCGACGAGACGATGAATGCTGAAGGCGCCCGGATCGAACGGCGCCTCGGCCGGCCAATCCTCGCGCGCCTGCATGGGGCGGCTTCCGCCGGCATGGCGACCGGCGCGATTCTCGGCAGTCTGATTGTCGCCAGCAGGGCGCCCTGGGCGGCAGGCCTCATCGCCGCGCTCGGACTCGCCGTGGCGGCTCTCGCCTATGACCGAGCCGCCCAGGCCGAGGCGGGGCCGGCGAGGGTCGCGCTTCCGTCGGCTGCGCGGCGCCTCTCCTTCGCGCCGGCCCTCATCGGACTCGGACTCGTCATCGGCGTCTCGATCGCCGCTGAGACGGCGGCTTTGCTCTGGTCGGCCGTGCTCCTGCGCGCCGAGGCGCCGAAACTCGCCGCGATCGCAGGTCTCGGGGCCGCGTTCTTTTCCGCCTGCCAGGCGATGCTGCGCTTCAATGCCGATCTCATCCGGCTCAGGTTCAGCGACCAGCGGCTCATCGTCGCGTCGTTCGTTGTCGCCGCTGTCGGATTTGGGGTTGTCGGGGCGGAAGGAGGCTTCGCGCTCAGCGTTGCCGGCTTCGCCCTGATCGGCGTCGGCACTGGCGCCATCGTTCCCTGCAGCTTCGCTCTCGCCGCGCGGCAATCCGGGTCCCAGCCGGCGGTCGGCCTCTCCTCCGCGTCGCTGTTCAGCGCGCTGACCCGATTGCCGGCCCCGCTCGCGACGGGAGCGATCGCGCAAAGCTTTTCCCTTCCGCTCGCCTTCGCCGCCTTTGCCCTCGCGCTCGCCGCCGCCGCGGCTGGCATGGGCGCTTTCGCGGCTTTGGGGCGCAATGCGAGCGCGGCAAAAGGAGTGTAGAGTTTGGGGGTTGCCTTGGCGGCCTTCTTTGGTCAGAAGTCGGGCGCAATGTGGCGCTGCACCATCAGCCGCAGCGTCAATAGCGCGGGGAATCGATGAGCAAGGTCCAGCCAGTGATCATGTGCGGCGGCTCGGGCACCCGGGTCTGGCCGGAATCGCGGGAGAGCCTGCCGAAACAATTCATTCCCCTGATCGGCGACCGCTCAACCTTTCAATCGATCGTCGAACTCGTGGGCGATCACGTAATTTTCGAGCCGCCCGTCGTCATCACCAATTTCGATTATCGTTTCCGTGTCGCCGAGCAGCTGGCGGAGATCAGCGCCGAAGCGACTGTCCTGCTCGAGCCGGAACGGCGCGACAGCGCCGCGGCGGTCGGCGCCGGGGCTGCCTGGGCCGCGATGCGCGACCCCAAGACCATTGTCGCCGTGTTGGCGGCCGACCATGTCGTCAAAGACGCCAAGCGTTTCGCCGAACTCTGCGCCGAGGCCGCGGTCGCGGCCGCGGCGGGAGAGATCGTCACCTTCGGCGTCACGCCCGACCATCCGGCGACCGGCTACGGCTACATTCATCCCGGCGAGCCGCTCTCGGTCGATCCGCAGGTCCGTCGCGTCGAGCGGTTCGTCGAGAAGCCGAACGAGGAGCGCGCGCAGGGCTTCATCGAGAGCGGCTATCTGTGGAACTCGGGCAATTTCGTGTTTCGCGCGGATGTGATGCTCGAGGAGCTCGCTCGTTTCGAGCCGGAGGTCGCCGCGGCGGCGAGCCAGGCGGTTGCGCTGGCGGGCAAGGATCTCAGCTTCATCGTTCTCGACCGCGAATTCTTCGTCAAGGCGCCGAAGATCTCGATCGACTATGCCGTCATGGAGCGAACCCACAGGGCCGCCGTGCTGGCCCTCGACGTCGGCTGGTCCGACGTTGGCCAGTGGTCGACCGTCTGGCGGTTGAGCCCTCGCGACGCCGACGGCAATAGTCTGCGCGGCCGGGCAGTGGCGATCGATTCGTCAAATGTCCTGGTGCGTTCGGATGAACATCTGGCCGCCGTCATCGGCCTCGACAATATCATCGTCGTGTCCACCGGCGACGCCGTCCTCGTCGCTCATCAGACGAAGGCCGACAAGGTCAAGCAGCTGGTCGAACAACTGAAGGCGCAACGCCATCCGGAGGCGACGCAGCACCGGCGGATGTATCGCCCCTGGGGCTATTACCAGAGCATCGATCTAGGCGCGCGCTATCAGGTCAAGCGCATCGTCGTGAGGCCGGGGGGACGGCTGTCGTTGCAGAAGCACTTCCACCGCGCCGAGCACTGGATCGTGGTGCGCGGCGCCGCCGAAGTCACGCTCGACGGCAATGAACACCTCGTGCACGAGAACGAATCGATCTATCTGCCGATCGGCTCCAGTCACCGGCTCGCCAATCCCGGCAAGATCGACCTTGAGCTGATCGAGGTCCAGACCGGCAGCTACCTCGGCGAGGACGACATCGTACGTTTGGAGGACGTCTACAATCGCACCTGACGTCCGGCGGCGCCCCCGGGAGGGCGCCGCCGCCAGAGAGTGCGGTTTTCAGGCTTCAGGCCTGTTCGTGCGAGGCGGCGCGGGCGATTTCGTGAATGTCCGCCCGATCGATGCCGATGTCGTGCAGTTCACGATCAGAATAGCCGGAGAGTTCCTGCACCACGCTCCAGTAGGTCCGGCGAGCGCGCAAAAAGCGCATGAGAGAGAGTAACATGATGGCGGTCTCCTGTGCTTGAACCGCCCTCCTTCAGTCAGTCCCTGAACTCACAGGAACCATTGGCCGCTTCTTCTCCTAGGCGCTCCACATAAATTGCTGCGCTGCAAAAGTCAATGGTGCATCGCGACAATCAATGTGAATTTCGCATGACTCAATCGTGGCGCTTGAGTGGTCGGGCGACAATATCGCTCAAAGTTCCCAGAAAATGATCGATTTGAGCTCGATTTCGAGTTCACCAATGCATAGAGCGCATATCAGGGTCGCGTAGGCAGAATCGCTCGGCAGGTCACCGGTAACACCGGGTTGACCTCGTCGCCCCGCGTTGTCAAAAGCCGACCAAGCGGCCCAGACCACCGCGCGACGAGCCCGGTAGCGAACAGCTGTTCTTGGGCAGTTCGACTCAGGGGCCCGATGTTAGCGAGGGTGGGCAAGCATGGCGAAAAGCGCCAAGGGTCGGGCCAAGACGGACCGAGACCCCGTCCTCGTTGACTTTGCGTTGCAGGGCGGCGGCTCGCATGGCGCGTTCACCTGGGGCGTGCTCGACACGCTTCTCGAAGAGACCTGGCTCAAGGTCGAGGCGATCTCGGGCACGTCCGCCGGGGCGATGAATGCGGCCGTTCTGGTCAGCGGCTGGATGAAAGGCGGCGCGGAAGGCGCCCGGGCGGCGCTCGACGCATACTGGAAGCGCGTCGCGGAGGCGGCCAAATTCAGCCCGTTGCAGCGCTCGCCCGTCGATCGGCTGATGAACCGCTGGACGCTTGACACTTCTCCCGCGTATCTCGCCATGGACCTGATGACCCGGGTCCTTTCGCCATACAACCTCAATCCCTTCGGGCTCAATCCGATAAAATCGATCCTCTCGGAGAGCATCGATTTTGCACATCTCGCCGACTCTCCGATCAAGCTCTTCATCACTGCGACAAACGTTCACACCGGCCGCGGACGAATCTTCCGCAACCCGGAGATCACCGCCGACGTTCTCCTCGCTTCCGCCTGCCTGCCGACGATGTTCCAGGCGATCGAAATCGACGGCGAGCCTTACTGGGACGGCGGGTTCGCGGGCAACCCGACCATCACGCCGTTGGTGCGAGAAAGCGACGCGCACGACAGCATTCTCATCCAGATCAACCCGCGCGAACGGCGCGACACGCCGCGCACGGCGAGCGAGATCCTCAATCGCCTCAACGAGATTTCGTTCAATGCGCCGCTGATGAAGGAACTGCGCATGATCGCGCTTTTGCGCCAGTCGGCTGATCCGGGAACTGGCGAAGGCGCGCGTTGGGCCGGCATGCGCATGCACAGGATCATGACCGACAAGCTCGCGGAGTTTGGCGCATCCTCGAAGCTCAACGCGGAATGGGGCTTCCTGACGCTTCTGAAAGAAGAGGGGCGGCGGAGCGCCGACGCGTTCCTGGCGGCCCATGGCGAGGACGTCGGCAAGCGCTCGACGACCGACCTCGACGCGCTTCTGCAAGAGTGCTGAGGACATGAGCCTCCCCGACCTCGGCGGCCTCGTCGGAATCCTTTTTGGCCTCGGCCTCCTGATCTGGCTCGCGTTCAAAGGCTGGAGCGTCCTCCTGCTCGCGCCTCTGGCCGCAATGGCGGCGGCGCTTTTTTCCCGCGAACCGCTGCTCGCGCACTGGACCCAGACCTTCATGGCGAGCGCCGCGCAATTCGTCATGCAGTTTTTCCCGATCTTTTTGCTTGGCGCGCTGTTCGGCAAGCTGATGGAGGACAGCGGCTCGGTCGCGGCGATTGCGACCTTCATGACCGAGCGGCTTGGCGCCAAGCGCGCCGTGCTGGCGGTGGTGCTCGCCGGGGCGTTGGTCACCTATGGCGGGGTCAGTCTCTTCGTCGCCTTCTTCGTGCTCGCGCCCATGGCTCATGCGCTTTTTCGCAGCGCCGAGATCCCCAAGCGGCTGATGCCGGCGGCGATCGCGCTCGGCACGTCCACCTTCACCATGTCGATGATGCCAGGCACGCCGGCAATCCAGAACGCAATCCCGATGCCGTTCTTCGGCACGACGCCCTTCGCGGCGCCCGGTCTTGGCGTCATCGCGTCGCTGATCACGCTGGGATTCGGCCTCTGGTGGCTCGCCCGCGCCGAAGCCCGCGCGCACAAAGCGGGCGAAGGCTATCAGGGCGATGCGCCGCCGGCAGAAGACACTGTGGAGGACGAGATCGTGCGCGAGCGCGCTACGACCTCCGGCGCGTTCGATCCGGCCGAAATCGCGCATGGCGACCAGAGCAGGAGCGAGCCGCCGATCGCCATGGCCGCCCTGCCGCTTATCGTTGTTGTCGGCGTCAATCTGCTGATGTCGCTCTTCATCCTGCCGCGCATCGACGCGAGCTACCTCGCCGAGCCGGCCTGGGGCTCGACTTCGCTCGCGGCGGTCGGCGGCGTCTGGGCGGTCGTGACTGCGCTCGCTGCGGCGATCGTCGTGCTGATCGCCGTCAATTTTTCGCGGCTGCCGACGCCGCGCGCGACCATGGACGCCGGCGCCAACGCTGCCGTGCTGCCGGTGCTGAGCGTCGCAAGCCTGGTTGGCTTCGGCTCGGTCGTGGCGGCTCTGCCTGCTTTTGCGCTCGTGCGGGACTGGGTTCTCGGCATTGGCGGCGGTCCGCTGGTGTCGCTGGCGGTCGCGACCAACGTGCTGGCCTCGCTCACCGGCTCTGCGTCGGGCGGCCTCACCATCGCGCTCGACGCGCTTGGCGGCGCCTATATGAAGCTCGCCGCCGAGCAGGGCGTCAGCCCGGATCTCCTGCATCGCGTCGCGGTGATCGGGGCCGGTACCCTCGACAGCCTGCCGCACAACGGAGCAGTCGTCACGCTGCTCTCGGTCTGCGGCTCGACCCATCGTGAAAGCTATCTCGACATCGTTATGGTGGCGATCGTCGGGGCGCTCATCGCCCTCGTCGCTGTGATTGTCCTGGGCAGCGTGCTCGGCTCGTTTTGAGCGCCTCCGCCCATGATTGCGAAAGCCATCGGCCCCCAGAACGCGGTCGGTGCGATCGGAATCATGCCGAGGACCGTCGAGATCGCCGTCAGCATGATCGGGCGGAAACGCGAGACCGTCGCCTCGACCACCGAATCCCAGATCTCGCGTCCCTGCGCCCGCTCGGTCTCGATCTGGTCGATCAGAATGACCGCATTGCGAGCGATCATGCCGACGAGCGCGAGAATGCCGAGAATCGCGACGAAGCCGAGCGGCCTCCGGACGGCGAGCAGCGCCAGGACAATTCCGATCAGTCCCAAGGGAACCACCGCGATGACCAGGAACACGCGGCCGAAACTGTGGAGCTGGGCCATCAGGAAGACGAGCACCAGAAGCAAGGCGACAGGCAGCATGGCGAAAACCGAGGCCTGCGCGGCAGGTTGGCGACGCTCACGTCGATCGCCTTTTTCACATTGCGGCCGAGCGTCAGAATATCGCCGCCATCGCGCATGGCGATGGCGAGGCCGATGGCGGGCTTGCCGTTGACGGGAAACATCGGCTGCGGCGGATCGGAATATGCGCGACGCACCTGGGCGATGTCGCGCAGCCGGATCAACCGCCCGTTCGAAAGCGAGCTCGAGGAGCCCGCCAACCGGGCTATTGCGGCCCGTGAGCCCTGAGGCGGCAGGAGCGCTGAAGCTCACGATTGCCGCCCGGTTCGTGTGACTGAGTTGGAGCGGGATGGCTTCACCCTGATTTGTGAGTAAGCTGGTTATTGCCGGCTGACCGTTCTCTCCGGATTGAGTGGAGGCGCGTCATGAAGTACTGGTGGCCTGCCCTACTGCTTGTGGTTTCCGTTCTATCGGCATCGGAGGCGCTTGCCGTGCAGAAAGAAGAAGGGATCGTCAAAATTCCGAGCCATCACTCCGTGGACGAGACGGTGGTTAAGCTGAAGACCGTTCTGCAATCCAAGGGGGTGAGGCTGTTTGCCCTGATCGACCATAGCGGGGAAGCGGAGAAGGTGGGATTGAAAATGCCTCCCACCAAGCTGCTCATCTTCGGCAACCCGAAGGGCGGCACGCCGCTGATGCTCGCTTCTCCGAGCGTCGCTATCGACCTTCCTCTCAAGATTCTGGTTGCAGAAGACTCCCAGGGAAAAGCGTGGATCTCTTACAACAGCCCTGAGTATTTGAAAGAGCGCCATGATCTGCCGCAGAATCTGCTGCCCAATATCGACGTCGTGAGGACATTGGCCGCCGCGGCTGGGGACTAGCTCGCGATTCGGGAACGCGTCCGGGGCCTGGCGAGAGGGCCGTGGGATTGCGGCCACTCGCGAACAAGCTCCTGGAGGAAACATGACTGGGCTTCAACACAAGTGGCGCTTTCCCCTCGCGCTATGTCCTGTCGTCGCACTGGGCGCGATGGCGGCGCGAGACGTAGGCTCGCCGGCCACGTCCTCAGTCGAAGCGCCGTTTCTTTCCGAGAACGCGGTCGCGATGGGCAGGATGATGGCGGGCATGGAGGTCAAGCCCTCGGGCGACGTCGACCACGACTTCGCCGCGATGATGATTCCTCACCACCAGGGCGCGATCGAGATGGCCCAGGCCGAACTGCGGCATGGGCGCAACGAGCAGTTGCGGCGCATCGCGCAGGAGATCGTCGTCGATCAGCAGCAAGAGATCGCCGCGATGCGGCTGGCGCTCGGCCAACCTCTGCCGCCATCGGCCGCTGCGCCGGACCAGCAGCCGGCGCTCGTGGCCGCGATGGCGCCGCCGATCCCCATCCCCGCGGCGATATGCCGAGGGAGACCCCGATGATTGCGAAATGGCATATCACCATGCTGCTGGGCGGCGCGGCTTTGTGGCTGGCCGGCGCATCCGCATCGGCCGGACAGGCGCCTTCGGCGGCTTCCGCCCCCGACATCCCGATCAGCCACCATGATCGCGTATACGCGGCCGAACAATTCTCGAACACTGTCTCCGTCATCGACCCTGCGGACAACAAGCTGCTTGGCGTCATCCGTCTTGGCGACCCGCAGCCGGGCAATTTCAGCCCACTCTACGCGGGGCAGTTGCTTGTCCATGGCATGGGCTTCTCGCCCGACCACAAGACGCTCGCCGTGGTCTCGATCGGCTCGAATTCGGTGACGTTTATCGATACCGCGACCAATGCGGCAAAGCGCACGACCTATGTCGGCCGCGCGCCGCATGAGGCGTTTTTCACACCCGACGGCAAGGAAGTCTGGGTCACGGTCCGAGGCGAGAACTATGTCGATGTGCTCGACGGAGCCACATACGAGGAGAAGGCGCGGATCGTCGTGCCCAACGGGCCGGGCATGCAGATATTCTCTCCCGACGGCAAGTACGGCTACGTCTGCTCCTCGTTCAACCCCGAAACGGTGGTGATCACCGTCGCAGATCATCAGATCGTCGGACGGGTCCCCCAGGCGAGCCCGTTCTGCCCCAACATTGCGGCGAGTCCCGACGGCGACCAGGTTTGGTTCACCCTGAAGGACACCGGCAAGACGCAGGCGTTCGATGCGCGGCCTCCGTTTGCGTTGCTGAAAACGCTCGACACGGGTCCAACTACCAACCACGTCAACTTTGCCCGCAACGCCCAAGGCGCCTTCGCCTATGTGACGATTGGCGGTCTGGATGAGGTGCTTGTCTTCAATACCGCCGACTTCTCGAAGGTCGCGACCATCCGCGTCGGCAAACTGCCCCATGGCGTCTGGCCTTCGGGCGACGGCGCCCGCGTCTACGTCGGACTGGAGAACGCGGACGTCATGACGGCTATCGACACGACGACAAATACCGTGATCGCGGAGGTCCCGATCGGTCAGGCGCCGCAGGCCGTCGTTTACGTCCCCAACGCCGTGCCGAAGGCGACGGCATGGCTGGTCTTCAGCCGCTGGGTTTGGCGGGGGAGACGACCCATCTGACCCTCGTCGCAGCGAACAGCCAAAAGGGCGGCCCCAGCGGCGAAGCGCCGACGAGCGTCTCGCTGTTCGATCAGGGGCTCATCCAGGTCCTGGAGGCCTCGGTGACGGGTCTTGAGCCCAAACAGCCCTATGTGCTGGTCCTCTCGGACAGGGCGGATGGCGAGGGCGACGTCGAGCCTTTGGCAGGTTTCATAACCAACCCCGCGGGCGCCGCAATCGTCAACGCCACTGGCCCGATCCGGCAGATCGTGCGGGGCGATGCCAAGGTCCCACGCCGCTACCTCGCGATCGTGGCAGGCACGCCCGGCAAGCTTGGCGCGCCGGCGCAGGTCCAAGGGCAGTAGTGTCCCCCGGCGCCTGGGCGGCGGTCGATGTTCATGACGAGGGGCGCGATTGAGCCGTCGTCCACCACATCGTCGCCGCAGGGCTGGAATCCCCCGAATGCGCTCACTGGCGCAAGCGACCTGATCGGGTTCTGGTCGTAAGAGGGCGGGGAGCGGACCGCGAGGCGAACGTTCGGCGCGTTGGGATCTTGCGCCGATGCGCGGCGCCTCTCAGCATTGGCGGGAAACCGGCGATATGGTAACTGCGCTTGGCGGTCGAACCGCAGGCAGGCGATTGGACTAAAGAGGGGCGCCGCGATGTTCTGCCGCTTTTGTCGCCGACCAATGCCGCTAAGCCGGCAAGCCAACTTGCCTGGCGCTGACATTTCCGCAGTCGCGGCTGCCAGGGTTGCCGGATGACATCCCTCAACGCGCGTGAAGACGACCTGCCGCCGCGCCTTGCGAGCGCTCTGGCGTCGCGAGCGGTCCTCTTCCTCGCCTTCTGGCTCGCGATTTCCGGCTGGGAGGCGGCGGATCTCCCGGTCGGGCTCGTTGCTGTCGCCGGCGCGACGTGGACGAGCCTCGCTCTTCTGCCGGCCGGAGGGGCGCGGCTTCGGCTCGGCGCGCTCACAAGGCTCGCGGTCAGTTTCTTCCGCGGGTCGGCCGTGTCGGGATTCGACGTGGCGAGACGCGCCTTGCGTCCTGAGCTGGACCTGCGACCCGGATTCGTGACGGCGTCTCTGCGTTTGCCGCCGGGCAACGCCCGCAACGCGTTCTCCGCGCTCGCAAGCCTCATGCCGGGCACGCTGCCTGTCGGGATGGAAGCGGACTCGCTCGTCATTCACGGCCTCGACGTGGGCCAACCCATCGCGCGGGATCTGGCTCGCGAGGAGGCTCTCTTCATGCGGGCGCTCGGCGATGAATGACGCCCTTCTCGTCGCAGCAGGCTTTATCCTGCTGACGGTCGGGGCCGGGCTCGTCCGGGTGCTGAGGGGACCCGGCGACTTCGACCGGATGATGGCTGTCCAGCTGCTCGGCGCCGGCGGCGTCGCTTCGCTCCTCCTGATCGCGTCGGCCACGACGGTCGCCGGCGTCGAGGACGTTGCGCTCGGCCTTGCGCTCCTCGCGGCCTTCGCCTCGATCGCCTTCGTCAACAGCGCCGAGGCGGACGGCGCCGAACCTCTGGAGGGCGAGGACGGATGAGTCTGGCGCTCGACCTTTTCAGCCTCGTTGCGATCGGCGCGGGCGCGTTTTTCTTTTTCGCCGGCACGGTCGGGCTCTTGCGCTTCCCCGATTCGCTGACCCGCCTGCATGCGTTGACCAAGGCGGACAATCTCGGTCTCGGCCTCATCGTGCTCGGGCTCCTGCCTCGTGCAGGAAGCCTGCTCGATGCTTTGAGGCTCATCGCCATCTGGGTCCTCGTCCAGTTGTCCGGCGCCGCGACCGCGCAGCTGATCGGGCGCGCGCTCAGCCCTCGGAGAGCGGCCGAGTGAGCATCCTTCAGGTTCTCGACCTCGGTCTCGCGATCCTGGTCCTGGCGATCGCCGGCTGGACCATCGCCGCGCGGGAGCTCTTCGCCTCGGTCGTCGGCTACGTCGCCTATGGACTCCTGCTCTCGATCGTCTGGATCCGGCTCCATGCGCCGGACGTCGCGCTGACCGAAGCCGCCATCGGCAGCGGCGTGACCGGCGTCCTGCTGGTCACAACGGGGGCGCGCCTCAGGGGAGCCGGGGGAGTCGAAACCGCCGCGCCGCCGCGCCTTTCCCAGCGGTTGATGGCTGGGGCTCTCGCGGTCCTTGTCGCCGCAGCGCTGGCGGCCGTCGTCCTGCTGCTCCCCGAGCCCGCGCCGACGCTCGCGCCCGAGGCGCGCGAGGGGCTCGCCGCGACCGGCCTCGGAAATCCGGTGACCGCGGTCCTGATCGCCTATCGCTCCTTCGACACGATGCTGGAAAAGGTCGTGCTCGTGCTGGCGGTTGTCGGCGTATGGTCGCTCGCGCCCGACCGGTGTTGGGCAGGCGCGCCGGCGCCGCTCGGCCGGGCGAGGCCGGAGGGCGCGCTCCTGTTCCTCGATCAGGCGCTGGTCCCGCTCGGGATCCTGGTCGGGGTTCACCTTTTCTGGGTCGGCGCGGACGAGCCGGGCGGCGCCTTTCAGGCGGGCGCCATTCTCGCCGCGATGTGGATGATCGTGATGATCTCGAGGCTGACCGAGCCGCCTCGCGTCGGGGCGCGCTGGCTGCGGCTCGCGCTCATCGCCGGCCCTGCGGTCTTTCTCGCGACCGGCCTCGCGGGGGGCGGAATGGCCGGCGGCTTTTTCGCCTATCCCGCCGGTTTCGCCAAGCCGATCATCCTCTTCATCGAGGCTTTCTTGGTCCTGTCGATTGCGGTGACGCTGCCGATGCTGGTCGCGGGCCCGCCGCGCCGGAGTCCGCAATCATGAGCGCATCGACGCTCGCGGGACTCGTGGGGGCGGCGCTGGTCGGGCTCGGGCTCTACGGCTTCATCGTCAGTCCGCAGCCGCTTCGCAAGATTCTCGCCTTCAATCTGATCGGCAACGGCGCCTTCCTCGTGTTCGGCATCGTCGCGCGAAAGGGTGCGGCGGCCGGATTCCCCTTCGATCCGGTTCCGCAGGCGATGGTGATCACCGGCATTGTCGTCGCCTTCGCGGCGAGTGCGCTCGCAGCGGCCCTCATCCTCAGACTCCAGGAGGAGACCGGCAATGTCCTGCTCGATTCCGACGCGCCGGCCAAGCCTCCGGGCGACGAAGCCGGCGCTTCATGATCGAAACGCCTCCAGCCCTCGCGGCGACGGCGGGCGGGTCTCTGCTCGTGCTCGCGATCCTGGCGCCGGTCGCCGGCATTCTGCTGTCGTTCGCCCTCGGCGGGCGGTTCGCCGAGCGCGTCGCGCTCGGCCTCACGCCGATCGGGCTCGCCATCGCCTTCGCCATCGCTGCTCTTGTTTGGCGATCCGGAGCGCCGCTCGTCTATAACGTCGCCGGACTTCCGCCGCCGCTCGGCATCGCGCTCCGCGCCGACGGCATATCATGCGTCATGCTGGCGGCGGCGGCCCTGGTGATCGCCGCCGCCGCCTTCTACGCCCGCGCCAATTTCGCCACGCCCAAGGGCGTCATGGAAGCTCGCGCCCCGCTGGCGTTCTGGATCCTCGTTCAGGCGGTCTGGGCGGCGCTCACAATTCTCTTCGTTGGCGGAGACCTGTTCAATCTCTATGTCGCGCTGGAACTCCTGACCTTCGCCGCGGTCCCGCTGGTCTGCCTGAGCGGAAAGCCGGAGACGCTCGTCGCGGCGCTCCGCTACCTCATGTTTGCGCTCTTCGGCTCCGTCTTCTACCTGCTCGGCGCCGCGCTGCTCTACGGCGCTTATGGGACGCTCGACATAGTGCTGCTCGCAGAGCGCATGCGGGCCCTCCCGGCTGTGTGGCTCGCGGCCGGACTGATGACGGCCGGGCTGCTCGCCAAAACCGCGCTCTTTCCCCTGCACCTGTGGCTGCCTCCAGCGCACGCCAACGCGCCGGCGGCCGCAAGCGCCGTACTCTCCGGACTGGTCGTGAAGGGATCGTTCTTCCTGACCGTCCGCCTGTGGTTCTATGTGCTGCCGGCTCTTCCGGGGGGCGCGGCGGAGGCGGTTCTCGGAACGCTCGGGTCGGCCGCGGTCCTGTTCGGCAGCGTGCTAGCGCTGAGGCAGGAGCGGCTTAAGCTCCTCATCGCCTATTCGACGCTGGCGCAGATCGGCTACCTTTTCCTGATCTTTCCGCTCGCCTCAGGCGCCCATCCGTGGGTCGCGGACGGGTGGAGCGGCGGAATAATGCAGACCCTTTCCCACGCCTTCGCCAAGGCGGCGATGTTCATGTCGGCGGGCCTGCTCGCCGAGTCGCTCGGCCACGACCGCATCGCCGAATTCGCCGGGGCCGGCCGCGCGATGCCGGCGACCTTCTTCGCCCTCGGCCTCGGCGGACTGTCGCTGATGGGCCTGCCGCCGAGCGGCGGCTTTGCCGCGAAATGGCTGCTTCTGCGGGCTTCCGTCGCGGCCGGTCAGTGGTCGTGGGCGATCGTGATGCTCGCCGGCGGGCTGCTCGCCGCCGGATACGTCTATCGAATTTTGGCCCCGGCGCTCTCGGCCGGAGCGATCGTCCTCGAGGCGCCGCCGCAGCGGAGCCGGGAGGCGATCGCACTTGCGTTGGCGATCGTGGCGGCGGCGCTCGGTTTCGCGCCGCAATCGTTCTTCGACTTTCTCGAGGTCGGCCGCGCGGCCGCGACGGCGCTTCGATGACCGGCGCGGCCACCGCCCTCGGTTCCTGGCTGCTCGCCGCGACGCTCGCCGTACCGCTCCTCTTCCTGGCGGCCTGTCTCTCGGCGCGCCTTCGCAGTACGGCGTTGGCGCTTCAGTGGCTCGCGCCGGTTCCCGCTCTCGCGGCCGCGATCCTGGCGATGGGCGGCGGCCCGCTTGCGCTCGACTGGCCCGCGCTGCGCATGAGCCTCAAGCTCGATCTGCCGGGCGCGCTCATCCTCGCGGCCGCTTCGCTCTTGTGGATCGTCGTCGGCGCCGCAACGTTTTCCGGCGAGGCGCGAAAGCCGAACGAGCGCTTCGCGGTCTCGTGGCTGCTGACGATGACCGGCAATCTCGGCGTCTTCGTCGCCGCCGATCTCCTGACCTTCTATCTCGTCTACGCGCTCGTCAGCATTCCGGCCTATGAGCTCATCGTCCGCGACGGTTCGCCCTCGTCGAGGCGCGCGGGCGGCGTCTACATGGCCTTTACGATTCTCGGCGGGGCGCTGCTGCTGATGGCCTTCGCGCTGCTCGCGGCGGGCGAGCCCCGCGGCAGTCTGCGGATCGACGACGTCATGGCGGCGCTGCCGGGCTCGCCCTGGAGCGACGCCGCGCTCGCGCTTGTCATTGCCGGCTTCGGGATGAAGATGGCGCTCGCGCCGCTCAACGGGTGGATGCCGCCGACCTACGCGGCGGCGCCCATTCCCGCCGCGGCGGTTTTGAGCGGGGCGGCGGTCAAGGCAGGCGCAATCGGCCTCATCCGTTTTCTGCCCTTCGGCGCGCCGCTGCAGGGCTGGGGCGAGGCGCTGGCCATTATCGGTTTTGTCTCCGCCTTCTATGGCGTCGCCATCGGGGTCACGCAGCAGAATCCGAAGACCGTCCTCGCCTATTCGAGCATCAGCCAGATGGGCGTCGTCGCTGCGGTCATCGGCATGGCGCTCGCATCCGGCGACGCCAGTGCGCCGTCCAAGGTCGCCTTCTACGCTGCCAATCATGTGCTCGCCAAGGGCGCGCTCTTTCTCGCCGTCGGCGTCGCCGCCGCAACCGACCGCCATCGCGACCGATGGCCTCTAATCCTGGCGGCGGTGCTCGCGCTGAGCCTCGCCGGACTGCCCCTCACCGGCGGCGCGTTGGCGAAGTTCGCGCTCAAGGCCCCGCTCGGATATGGCCTCGCGGCAAGCCTCGCCAATGCTTCGGCGGCGGGGACGGCGCTGCTCATGCTGCATTTCGTCACTCGCCTTGCGGGGACATCTTCTGGAGGCGAAGAGACGGAGGGGCCGGCCGCCATCGTCCGGTTCTGGCCCGCAATCGCGATCGGCGCGATTTTCATCCCCTGGCTCCTCTATCCCGCCATCGGAAACCCCCTGAACACAGCAACCGTCCCCACGGTGTGGGACGGGCTGTGGCCGATCGCGATCGGCGCCGCGCTGGCGCTGGCGCTCCGGCGCTGGGGCGCGAGCCTCCCCCGCATCGCTGAGGGCGACACGATCGTCGCTGTGGAGACTGCGTTCAATTCGGGCTTCGCCCTGGGCGGGCTCTTGGAGCGCCTCGATGCGCGGCTGCGCCAATGGCCGGCGGCGAGCCTCTCGCTTCTGACGATCGCACTCCTACTGGCGGCGATGGCGGCCTATGGAGGCTAGGAAGCCGTCCGGATGGTCGTGGACGCTTGAATTGTGGACACTGGGCCAATTCTGGAATGAATTCGGACGCCCAGAAGCGTCTAAACTAAAAGCCTCGCCTCCGCTTCCCCTCCGCTCAAAACTCCTCGAGCACACCTGAACCACCAAAAGAGGTCGTGCGGGTAGGCGGCTTGGCAGTTACATCGCACCAAGAAGTCCGTTTCGGCCGCCGCTTCTTCTATTTATGGAAAACGATCATATCACCAATTCCGCTTCTGGGCAAACAATTGTCGAGTTTGCGGCGGTAGCACACGCAGACCAGGTCAGCCGCCGAACACCGACCATCCCATCGCCTTGGCGAGCCTCTCGAGTGCAAGCGTGCCGAGCAGCGAGTTTCCGTGGCGATCGAGCCCCGGCGACCAAACCGCGATCGATGCGCGTCCTGGGGCGATCGCCAATATGCCCCCGCCGACACCGCTTTTGGCGGGGATGCCGACCCGGAACGCAAAGTCGCCGGAGCCATCATAGTGTCCGCAAGTGAGCATGAGGGCGTTGATACGCCGCGCGCGCTCTGCGGAAACAACCTGCCGA
>JAFAHO010000357.1 GCA_019237205.1 Hyphomicrobiales bacterium | reverse complement strand
CACCGAAGGCGCCCTTTGGGGCGCCGTCAAGGCGCACGGCTTCCTCGCCAAGGGCGTGATCCTCAGCGATGACGCCGGACAGTTCAATGTCGGACATCACGCGCTGTGCTGGGTCCATGCGGAGCGTCTCGTCCACAAGCTCGACGCCTTCACCGACGCCAACTGCGCCGCCCAGCAGGCGGTGCGCGCGCAAATCTGGGAATTCTACCGCGACCTCCTCGCCTACAAGAGCCACCCTTCGAGCCGCTTCAGGGCCGAGATGGAAGCCCGCTTCGACACGATCTTCCAACAGCGCACCGGCTTCGCCACGCTCGACCGGTTGCTTAAGCGCCTGCACGCCAACAAGGCCGAACTGCTGGCCGTCCTCGACCGCCCCGAGATTCCCCTCCATACCAACGGATCGGAAAACGACATCCGCGCCTACGTCACCAAACGCAAGGTCAGCGGAGGAACCCGAAGCGACCAAGGCCGCGATTGCCGCGATGCTTTCCTCGGCCTCCTCAAGACCTGCGCCAAGCTCGGCGTCGCCTTCTGGGACTATCTCGGCGCGAGGCTCGAAATCCCAAACTCGCCCGACGTCCCCAACCTGCCAAGCCTTATCAAAACCCGCTGCGCAACAGCCTGAACGCCCGGACTTTTGCCCCTCTTGCGCGATTTCCCGTCAACGATTGAACTTGCAATAGTTTTTACGGCACAAGGCGCGGCGAACGCGGCCCGTTTGGCGAATTCCGCTGTTCTTACCGCTATTACCAGCGAATCCGGCCGCCCCGCTCCCAATTGCGCCCGCCCCGTCCCTCGGGCAAAGCTCTCCCCATGCCCGAACCTGCAAACCGCCTCGTCATCGCGCTCGCGCAAATCCCATTCATCGTCGGCGACATCGCCGGCAACCGCGACCGGCTGCGCAAGGCGCGCGCCGAGGCCGCCGCCTTCGGGGCGGACCTCGTGATGACGCCGGAACTCTTTCTCGCCGGCTACCCCCCCGAGGACCTGGTCCTGAAGCCCGCCTTTCAGGAGGCGTGCCGGGCCGCATGCGAGGAGCTGGCGCGGGAGACGGCGGAGGGCCCGGCGATCCTGGTCGGCCTGCCCTGGGTCGAGGCCGGCAAGCTTTACAACGCCATGGCGCTCCTGAACCAAGGCCGGATCGAGGCGGTGCGGTTCAAGGTCGACCTGCCGAACTACGGCGTGTTCGACGAGAAGCGGGTGTTCGCGCCTGGCCCGTCGCCAGGGCCGATCGTCTTTCGCGGCGCCAGGATCGGCGTGCCGATCTGCGAGGATATCTGGGGGCCCGACCCGGTCGAATGCATCCTCGAGACCGGCGGCGAGATTCTGCTCGTCGGCAACGCTTCGCCCTACGAGCGCGGCAAGCTCTTGGTCCGCCAGAACGTCGTGGTATCGCGGGTGGTGGAGAGCGGCCTGCCGCTCATCTATCTCAACTTGATCGGCGGGCAGGACGAGATCGTCTTCGAGGGCGCCTCGTTCGCGCTCAACGCCGACCGCAGCCTAGCCGTCCAGCTCCCCGCCTTCCGTCCCACGGTGGCGCGTACGGTGTGGGAGCGGAGCGATGAGGGCTGGCTCTGCGTCGAAGGTCCACGCGAAGTCGTCGAGGAGGGGGACGAAGCCGATTATTCGGCCTGCGTGCTGGGCTTGCGCGACTATGTCGACAACAACCGCTTTCCCGGCGTCGTGCTCGGTCTCTCCGGGGGCGTCGACTCGGCCCTCTGCGCGGCGATGGCGGTCGACGCACTCGGGCGGCGCCGCGTTCACGCGGTCATGCTGCCCTACCGCTTCACCTCGAACGAGTCGCTCTCCGACGCCGCCGCCTGCGCTCACGCGCTCGGCATCCGCTACGACATCGTGCCGATCGCCGAGCCGGTCGAGGGCGCCGAGCGTGCGCTGGCCAAAATGTTCGAAGGCAGGGCCCGCGACATCACGGAAGAGAACATCCAGAGCCGCGCGCGCGGCCTCATTCTCATGGCGATCTCCAACAAGACCGGCGCCATGCTGGTGACGACCGGCAACAAGTCGGAAATGTCGGTCGGCTACGCCACCCTCTACGGCGACATGAACGGCGGCTTCAACCCGATCAAGGACCTCTACAAGATGGAGGTGTTCCGGCTCTCGGCTTTGCGCAATCGCTGGAAGCCGGTCGGCGCGCTCGGTCCGGACGGCGAGGTCATTCCGGAGAACATCCTCGTCAAGCCGCCGAGCGCGGAACTGCGCGAGAACCAGAAGGACGAGGATTCGCTGCCGCCGTATCCGATTCTCGACGGCATCCTGCACGGGCTCGTGGAAAAGGAGATGCGGATCGCCGACATCATCGCCGAAGGCTACGACCCAGACACGGTGCGCAGAGTGGAAAAACTTCTTTATCTCGCCGAATACAAGCGCCGCCAGTCGGCGCCGGGCGTCAAAGTCGGCCCGAAGAATTTCGGCCGCGACCGCCGCTACCCGATCGTCAACCGCTTCCGCGATCCGGGCCTGCCGGCGAAGCCGCCCGACGCCTCCATCGCGCCCGAGAAATCGGCCGGGACGAGCGAGCGGTTCGAGGAGTGACATGAGCGGGCGGAGGGCTCCATGGTCTTGCCGCCAGTCGCTCCCGGTGTCGTCCATTGTTCATAGTGCAAGGGTAATCGAATGACGAACGGGGGAACCCATGGCCGACATTTCAGCGGATCTTAAGCAGGAACTGGATCAATTGCAGGCGGCCTACAAGGCGGCCGTGGACAACTGGGTGGCGGCCATCCGCGAGGAAGAGACGCTCGCCTCCGGCAACCACAACGTCGCAGAACTCGACAAGTGGGAGGCAGCCGGCTTCCGCCAGCACAAGCTGCACA
>JAFAHO010000425.1 GCA_019237205.1 Hyphomicrobiales bacterium | reverse complement strand
GGCGTGCCGTCGCGGCTGTCGGCTGAAGCGACGCCGCGATGGTCGAAGGGGCCGCTCCACCACGAGCCCGAGAGCGCGGTCAGCACGTGATGGTGATGCGGCTCCGCTCCGTTCCAGCCGTCGGCCGCGCCGAAATAATGGTGCTCGGTGGTGTGGGTGTGACCAGCGAAGCTCACCGTATATTTGCGGTCCTCCAGCAGCCGGAACAGCGCCTCCCTGTTGACGAGGTTCTGGTAGGGCTCGGAGCCGAGATAGGTCCGGATCGGAATATGCAGGACGGCGATGACCAGCGTCTCCGGCGGCGTCTTCGCCAGCACGTTGCGCACGAAGTCGAGCTGCGCCTCGTCGAGCCGTCCCTCGTACTTGCCCGACCCGCGCGGCTTCGCCGGATCAGGCCCAAGATAGTCGACGTCGTCGAGCATCAGGAAGAGGGCGCCGCCGTAGAAGAACGCGTAGTAGTTCGGACCGAACACCCGCTTGTAGGTCTCGCGGCTGTACGCGCGGTCCGGCGCCTCGAAATTGAGGTCGTGATTGCCGCCGATGGTCCACCACGGCAGGCCGATGGCGCCGAAGATCGCATTAAGCCGCGGATAGAGCGAGAGATCGTCGAACATGATGTCGCCGGCGGTAAGCCCGAACTTTGCGTCGACGCCGGCCAGCGCCTCGATCAGGTCCTCGCGGATGAAATCGACTTCCGCCTCGGACTCGGGCTGCGGATCGGTCACCATCACGACGTCGAACGCCCTCGGCTCGTCCTGGCGCTTGAGCCCGAAATCAAGCGAAGCCGGCATCGGCGCCGTCCGGGCGAGGCCCTCGAAGGTCAGGTTGAGCGAGGCAGGCGAGCCCTTCGGCTGATGATGACGGTAGAAGCGCGGCAGGCCCGTCAGCGGATCAACCGGCGGCATGAAGCCGGCGGGCTTGATGACGAAAATCGTCGCTTCATCCGGCAACGGCAACGTATAGCGTCCGTCTAGCCCGGTCGTCGCGACGTCGCGGCCGTTGGAGACGAGCACGTTGGCGATGCCCGGATTGGCGGCGTTCGCGACGCCCGAGCCGTCCCGGTCTTCGAACACCAACCCCGAGACCGTCGCGCCGCCCGCGTCTTGCGCCTGCGCCTCGCCTGCTTCGATCGCCGCCAAGGCCAAGCCGCTCGCGGCCCCGACCAGCAGATCGCGCCGCGTCACTCCGCTTCTGTGTTCCGACATCTCTCGCGCCTCCGATTCGCGTTGAGCGCATGAAACAACGCGGGCGCGACGCGATTGTGAAAGGCCGTCACCCGCCCATCTGCCCCCGGTGTCGCAGGAACGCGTCCGCCAGCACGCACGCCGCCATCGCCTCGCCGATGGGAACCGCGCGGATGCCGACGCACGGATCGTGGCGGCCCTTGGTGACGATCTCGGTCTCCTCGAAGGCCCGGGTGATCGTCCGGCGCGGCGTAAGGATCGAGGAGGTCGGCTTGACGGCGAAGCGGGCGACGATCGGCTGACCGGTCGAGATGCCGCCGAGGATCCCGCCTGCATGGTTGGAGAGGAAGCGCGGCTGGCCGTCGTTGCCGCGTCGCATCTCGTCGGCGTTCTCTTCGCCGGAAAGCTCGGCGGTCGCGAAACCGTCGCCGATCTCGACGCCCTTGACCGCGTTCACGCTCATCAGCGCGCTCGCAAGCTCCGCGTCGAGCTTGCCGTAGATCGGCGCTCCCCATCCCGCGGGAACGCCCTCGGCGACGATCTCGAGGACCGCGCCGATCGAGGAGCCGGCCTTGCGGATCTCGTCGAGATAGTCGGCGAAGCGCTCGGCGGCCGCGGCGTCCGGGCAAAAGAACGGGTTCTTTCCGACCTCGTCCCAATCCCAGCGCGTCCGGTCGATCCTGAGCTTTCCCATTTGCACGAGCGCGCCGCGAATGCGCACGCCGGGAATGACCTTGCGGGCGATGGCGCCCGCGGCGACGCGCGCCGCCGTCTCACGCGCCGAGGAGCGCCCGCCGCCGCGGTAATCGCGAATGCCGTATTTGGCGTCATAGACGTAGTCGGCGTGGCCTGGGCGGTACTTGTCCCTGATCTCTCCATAGTCCTTGGAGCGCTGATCGACGTTCTCGATAAAGACGCCGATCGGCGTTCCGGTCGTCACCTGCAGACCTGAATCCTCGTCGATCATGACGCCGGAGAGGATGCGCGCTTCGTCTGGCTCGCGGCGCTGGGTGGTGAAGCGCGAGGTTCCCGGCCGTCTCCGGTCGAGCTCGGTCTGGATGTCGGCCGCCTCCAGCGGAATGCGCGGCGGGCAGCCGTCCACGACGCAGCCGATTCCAGCTCCGTGGCTCTCACCGAAGGTGGTGACGCGAAAGAGACGCCCGAAACTGTTGTGCGACATGGATGTACATAAGGGAGGGCAATTTGCGGCGTCAAACTTGGGCCTCGGCCGTCCCGGGCGACCAGGTTCGCGTTCATTCTCAATTCATCTCGAAAGGCGCATTCAGTCCCGTGCAAACTACGACGAGTCGAACGACTCGCTTTGGAGAAAAGCCCAATGTTCAAAAAGATCACCGCTTTCGGCCTTAGCGCCGCGCTCGTCCTCTCGCCCCTCGCCGCCCTCGCCCAGACCGACACGACCGCTCCGGCCGCCCCCGCCGCCGGCGCCTCGACCGACGCTGGCGCGACGGCCAAGCCGATGAAGTCAATGAAGAAGCATCCCAAGAAGCATACGGCCAGCAAGAAAATGAAGAAGCCCGCTGAGCCCGCGGCCCCGGCCGAGGCGCCGAAGAGCTGATCGGCCGACAACTCGGCATCGCTATTCTGATTGTGAGCCGCCCCGTTTCGACGGGGCGGCTTTCCCTTTTGCGGTTGACCGATTTTGCGCGCCTCTCTGCGCCAGGGCAGACTAGCCGCCAGAGTTGGAGGGCGCGATGGCGGCGGCTGAGTTTTGGTACGAGTTCGCGAGCACCTATTCCTACCCGGCGGCGATGCGTGCGGCTTTGCTTGCCAAGGCGCGCGCCGTTGAGCTGACCTGGCGACCGTTCCTGCTTGGGCCGATCTTCGCGGCGAACGGGTGGCGCGATTCGCCGTTCAACGTTTATCCCGCAAAGGGCCGCTACATGTGGCGCGACATGGAGCGCATCTGTAACGCGCTCGCGCTGCCGCTGAGGCGCCCTGAGCCGTTCCCCCAGAACAGCCTGCTTGCAGCTCGCGTGGCGCTCGCGCTCGACGGCGAGGAGCGGGTGGAATTCTCCCGTCGGGTTTACGCTATGGAGTTCGGCGAAGGTCTCCCAATCGCTGATCGCGCGACGCTCGCAACACTGTTGGGGAAACTCGGCCTCGATCCCGAGGACATTTTCGCGCGGGCCGAAGACGAGGCCAACAAGGCTTTATTGAAGGCCGAGACCGCGCGAGCGGCCGCGCTCGGAATCATCGGCGCGCCCAGTCTGGTGACGGAGGATGGCGAAGTTTTTTGGGGCAACGACCGGCTCGAACAGGGACTCGACTGGGCGGCCGGCAAGCGGGCCTGAACCGCGAACAGTTTCCCGCCGCGGCGGCGCAATTGGCGCGGTCCGGTCGTCGGCGCGGTCGACCAAGGAAGTCAAATCAGGGCCGCCGACAATCGCATGCTGACGCTCGCCGATCCGATCGGCCCTCGCCGTCTTTGTGATCCGCTTCACGTCGCCCGACCGATGGTGAAGCCGGCCACAGCAATTCGCGACGACTGAATTCGGACTGGAAGCGCCGCGGCGTTTGACACAATTTTGCGTGACGCGCGCCGCGCACCGGAGGCTTCATGAACCGCCGCGCTTCGCCAGCGCAGCTGAACGGATCGCGGTCAGAGTCGTTGTGGGCGTGATCGCCTCTGGATCAATCTTGACGTGGATGATCGAGGACAGTCCGGAGGCGAGGGCCCGTTCGAATGCCGGAAGAAATTGCGCCGTTTCATCCACGGTTTCGCCATGGCCGCCAAACGCGCGCGCATAGGCGGCAAAGTCGGGATTTCGCAACTTCGTGGCGATCGTCCGACCGGGAAACTCGCGCTCCTGATGCATGCGGATCGTGCCGTAGATGCCATTGTCGATCAGCACGACCACGATCGGCAAATGATACTGAACGGCGGTCGCGAACTCTTGGCCGTTCATGAGAAAATCGCCGTCGCCCGCAAAACAGACGATTGTCCGCTCCGGAAAAACTCGCGCCGCCCCGATCGCCGCTGGCAGACCAAACCCCATCGAACCGGACGTCGGCCCGAGCTGCTGTTCGACCCGACGGAACCGCAGGAACCGGCCGACCCAGATGGCGAAGTTGCCGGCGCCGGTCGTAAAAATGGCGTCCGGCACGCGCCGGCGCAGCGCGAGCATGATTTCGCTTACCTGAACCCGACCGGGATTCGCCAGGGCTTGCTCGCTCCAGGCGAGATAGTCTGCCCGCGCCTGACGCGTCCCGGCCGACCAGGGAATCGTGGCTGGCGGCACTACGCCTTCTAGGGCTGCGCAGAATTCCGGCGAAGTGGCGATGATCCCAAGGGTCGGATGATAGTTGCGGCCGACCTCGTGCGGGTCCGCGTGAATGTGAACAAGTCGCTGGTGGGGAACTGGAATGTCAAACAGGGTGTAACCCTGCGCGGCCGCCTCGGACATGCGCCCGCCGACAAGCATCACAAGATCAGCGTTCTCGATGCGCGCCTTGAGCTTCGGATTGGCCGACAACCCGATTTCACCAGCGTAGTTCTCGTGTTCGCCATCGAAGGCGCTTGCGCGGCGGAACGAGCCGGCCACCGGTAGGTCGAAACGCCGTGCGAAGCGAGCGAACGCCGTGCTAGCACGCTCGGTCCAGCCCGGCCCTCCGAGGATCGCAATCGGTCGCTCTGCGCTCCAAAGAAGGCTTTGCAACTGGGCCATCTGGCTGAGACCGGGCCAAATCGGGGTGGCGATTGCGTGCGGCGCGTCGATCGCGTCGGCTGTGTCGAAAAGCATGTCCTCAGGCAGCGCGATCACCACCGGCCCAGGTCGCCCCTGCATGGCGATGTGAAACGCGCGATGGACCACTTCGGGGATTTGTGCGGCTGTCTCGATCTGAGCGACCCATTTCGCCGTCGAGCCGAAAAAGCTCCGGTAGTCCATTTCTTGAAATGCGCCGCGCCCGAGCATTGCGCGCTCGACCTGGCCAATAAACAGGATCATCGGCGCGGAGTCATGTTCGGCTATATGGACGCCGTGCGCCGCGTTGGTCGCGCCCGGGCCACGCGTGACGAAGCAAATTCCGGGTCGTCCGGTCAAGCGTCCCTCGGTTAGCGCCATCATCGCGGCGCCCGCCTCTTGGCGGCAGACCATCACTTCGACCGGAGAGTCGTGGAGCGCGTCGAGGGCGGCGAGGAAGGATTCGCCAGGCACGCAGTAGGCTCGAGCAACGCCCTGGACGACCAGTTGGTCGACCAGAATCTGGCCGCCGGTTCGAGACGACGCGACAGTCATGAGGGTTTCTCCGGGGGTAAGATCGACGGCGCCGCCAGTGTAGGCAGGCAGCAGGATCGCGGGCAATGTCTGGATAGCTGTCTTGAGGAATGCATCGCTGCCCGGCGTGGAATGAATCTGCGGCGAAAAGGCGCGTATCCCCTCCTTGCGTCCCGTTCCCCTTCCCGCCATGCTTCACTCATGGCCGTTCCAGTCGATCGTCCCGAACCCGGCGCCTTGGCGAATTTGAACGCGCGCTCGCGCGAGATTTTCCGGCGCATCGTTGAATCCTATCTCTCGACAGGCGAACCGGTCGGATCTCGGCATCTCTCCCGGATGCTGCCGATTACTCTGTCCCCAGCCTCGGTCCGCAACGTCATGCAGGACCTGGAGGAACTGGGTCTGATCTACGCGCCGCACGCGAGCGCGGGACGCCTTCCGACGCAGCACGGTCTCAGGTTCTTTGTGGATGCATTGCTCGATTTCGGCGACCTTGGTCGGGAGGATCGAGCGCGGATCGAAACCCAGGTTCGCGCTGCGGCTGAGGACGGCGGCTTCGAGGGAGCGCTGACAGAGACGACGAGCGTCCTTTCCGATCTTACGCGTGGCGCCGGAGTCGTGCTGACGACCAAATCCGATCTGCGCCTCAAGCATGTCGAATTTGTGCGGCTGGAGCCTGACAAGGCGCTGGCGGTGCTTGTCGCCGAGGACGGTTCGATCGAGAACCGGATCATCGCCACGCCCGACGGTCTGCCCGCCTCGGCGCTCCTGGAGGCCAGCAACTATCTCAACTCCAGGGTGCGTGGACGCACCCTTTCGGAAGCCACGGCGGAAATCGAGACTGCGCGACGCAACGCCCGGCGGGAACTCGACGAGATCGCAGCTCGGCTTGTCGACGCGGGCCTGGCGTCATGGTCAGGGGCGTCGGAGTCGCGTGAGCAGCTCATCGTCCGCGGCCAGGCCAACCTGCTGGGCGATGTTCGCGCAACGGAGGACCTCGAGCGGATCCGAACTCTATTCGCGGACCTTGAAACCAAGACCGACGTCATAGACCTGTTGCACCGAGCTGAAACCGGTGACGGCGTCAAGATTTTCATTGGTTCTGAGAGTAAGCTCTTCTCGCTGTCTGGGTCGTCGATGATTGCCGCTCCTCTGCGTTCAGGCGACCACCGGATCGCGGGCGTGCTGGGAGTCATCGGGCCGACAAGGCTGAACTACGGTCGTATCATCCCTATGGTGGAATTTGCCGCCCAGGTTCTCGGCGCTCTCAAGCGAGGGCGCTAGGACGCGGGTCGATAGCGTCTTGAGGGAGCGAGCATGTCGAACGTCGAGACCACGCCCCATAACCTCGGTGAAGCCATCGAGCGCCTGCGAGGTAAATGGGCCTCGATCACGGCCTTTGGGGTCCTCCTTGTCATCCTGGGCTTCGCCGCATTGTTTTTCTCGTTGATTGCAACGATCGCCACCGTCACGCTTAACGGCGTTCTGTTTCTGATTGCCGGCGCGGCCGAAATCGGAATTGGGATGCATTCGCGAAGCTGGGGCCAGTTCTTTCTCTGGGTCGTCGGAGGACTCCTCTATCTCGCTGCGGGCGTGCTTTGCATCGTGAACCCCGTATTTGCATCCGTTGTCCTGACGCTCCTGCTTGGTGCCGGTCTGATCGCTGCTGGAATTGTTCGTCTCTACCTCGCGACGCAGCTTCCCTCCGGTCAGCCCCGCGCCCTGGTTTTCCTGGCGGCTCTCGTCACGATCTTGCTCGGTTTGATCATTGTCAGTCACTGGCCGCTCGACAGCGTCTATGTTTTAGGAACTTTGCTGGGCGTCGACCTCCTGTTTCACGGGGTCGGATGGGTCAGCTTTGGTATGGGATTGCAGTCGCAGAGGTGATCGTTTGGGCTCTGCGCAGGCGAGGAGAGAACAATGACTAGATGGGTTTACTCCTTCAGCACCGAGCGCGCCGAGGGTCGGGGAGAGATGAAGAACCTGCTCGGCGGAAAGGGCGCAAACCTGCATGAGATGGCTTCGCTCCACCTGCCCGTGCCGCCAGGCTTTACGATCACCACGGAAGTCTGCGCCTACTTCTACGCCAATGGGAAGACGTACCCATCCGATCTTGCGGCACAAGTCGATGACGCCGTTTGCGAAGTGGGGCGCCAAACCGGGCGCGCCTTCGGCGATGCTGCAAATCCACTTCTCCTTTCCGTGAGGTCCGGGGCGCGCGCGTCGATGCCTGGCATGATGGACACGGTCCTCAACCTTGGGCTCAACGACGCTTCGGTCCAGACCCTGGCCAAAAGCTCCGGAGACGAGCGGTTCGCGTATGACAGCTATCGCCGCTTCATTCAAATGTATTCCAACGTCGTGCTCGACGTTGACAGCCACAACTTCGAGGACATTCTCGAACAATATAAGGAGTCCAAGGGCTACACGCTCGATACGGATCTGACGGCGGCGGATTGGCGCTCCGTCATCGTCGAGTACAAGGGCAAGGTCGAAGAAGCCGTTGGCAAGCCGTTTCCACAGGATCCACGCGATCAGCTTTGGGGCGCCGTCGGCGCGGTCTTTTCCTCCTGGATGAACCAACGTGCGATCACCTACCGCCGGCTGAACTCCATACCGGCCGAATGGGGCACCGCCGTCAACGTTCAAGCTATGGTGTTCGGAAACATGGGAGAGACGTCGGCGACCGGCGTCGCTTTCACCCGCAACCCGTCGACGGGGGCAAACGACCTCTATGGCGAGTTCCTCGTCAACGCTCAGGGCGAGGACGTGGTGGCCGGCATTCGGACGCCGCAGAACATCAGCGAGGCGGCCCGCAAGGCGGCGGGCTCGGACAAGCCCTCGCTCGAATCTCTGATGCCGGACGTGTTCAAGCAGTTTGCGGCGAACGCCAAGCTGCTCGAGAAGCATTACCGCGACATGCAGGACCTCGAGTTTACCGTCGAGCGCGGCAAGCTCTGGATGCTGCAGACCCGCAACGGCAAGCGGACTGCGCGGGCAGCGCTGCGCGTTGCGGTGGAGATGGCCAACGAAGGCCTCATCTCGCGCGAGGATGCAATCACGCGGGTCGAGCCCGCAGCGCTCGACCAGATGCTGCATCCGACCCTCGATCCCAAGGCGAAGCCTGCGCCGATCGCGACGGGCCTCCCCGCGTCGCCGGGCGCCGCAAGCGGCGAGATCGTGTTCTCGGCCGCCGACGCCGAGGCGGGGCGTCAAGCAGGGCGGAAGACGATCCTGGTGCGCGTCGAGACTAGCCCCGAGGACATTCATGGCATGCACGCCGCCGAAGGCTTCGTGACGACGCGCGGCGGCATGACGTCGCACGCGGCCGTTGTCGCGCGAGGCATGGGCAAGCCCTGTGTCTCCGGCGCCGGCTCGATCCGCATCGACTATGCGGCGCAGACGATGACCGCGGGCGGCGTCACACTGAAGAAGGGCGACATCCTCACCATCGATGGCGGAACCGGCCAAGTCATGCAGGGCGCCGTGCCGATGGTGCGGCCGGAGCTCACCGGCGATTTCGCCACGCTGATGGGCTGGGCCGACGAGGTCCGGCGGATGGGGGTCCGCGCCAACGCGGACACTCCGACCGATGCGCGCCAGGCTCGATCGTTCGGCGCCGAAGGCATCGGCCTCTGCCGCACTGAGCACATGTTCTTCGACGGCGAACGCATCGTTGCAATGCGCGAGATGATCCTCTCCGCAACCGAGGAGGGACGGCGCGCGGCGCTCGCCAAGCTCCTGCCAATGCAGCGGCAAGACTTCGCGGACCTGTTCGAGATCATGACCGGATTGCCGGTCACCATCCGGCTGCTCGATCCGCCGCTGCACGAATTCTTGCCGAAGACCGACGAGGAGATCGACGAAGTCTCGAAGGCAATGGGGATCGGCGTTGACAAGCTGCGCAGGCGCGCCGCTGAGTTGCACGAAGAAAATCCAATGCTCGGCTTCCGCGGCGTGCGGCTCGCGATCCGCTACCCCGAGATTGCGGAGATGCAGGCGCGCGCCGTCTTCGAAGGGGCGGTCGAGGCGGGCCGCAGGACCGGCAAGCCGGTCACCGCCGAGATCATGGTGCCGGTCATCTTTGGGCGCCCCGAGTTCGAATCGGTCAAGGCAATCACTGTCGCCATGGCGGAGGCGGTCGCAAAGGAAACCGGCGTCACTGTGCCCTATCATGTGGGGACCATGATCGAGCTGCCGCGGGCGGCGCTAAGGGCGGGGGAGATCGCCGAGAGCGCCGAATTCTTCTCCTTCGGCACCAATGACCTGACCCAGACGACGTTGGGTGTCTCGCGCGACGACGCCGCTTCGTTCCTCGGGATCTATACAGTCAAGGGGCTCCTGCCCGCAGACCCGTTCATGACGCTCGATACGGTAGGTGTCGGGGAGCTCATCAAGATAGCCGCCGAGCGCGGCCGTGCGGTCCGGCCGAATCTCAAGCTCGGCATATGCGGCGAACACGGCGGCGACCCTGCCTCGATCGCCTTCTGCGAAACGGTGCATCTCGACTACGTCTCGTGTTCGCCATTCCGCATCCCGATCGCTCGCCTTGCCGCTGCGCAAGCCGCTCTCGGCCGCAAGGCGCATTCGACGGCGTGATAATGGCCGACTTCGCCGGTCGCGCACCTCGTCGGCAGGGACCGAACGACAGCCTGCCGATTTGTCCGCGGCCTGTCAGTTCGACAGCGCCGCCGCCATCTTCTGATGCAGAATCTGGATGGCTTTCAGCGGCCGCACCATGACTTTGAAGCGATCGATCTGTCGGTCCCGCGTTCCAGCCAATGATGTCGACGCCATTGATTTCAATTCCGTCGATGATCGTGACAAATTCCAGCACGGCCGACTTGGATCCGACCCATTCCGCGACATAGCGGAAATCTGCGCCGCCGAGGATAACGATCGCGGCGCTGAGATACGTCGCTGCGATCGCTTTGCCGCGCTGCGGCATGTGGACGACCGGCGATTCGAAGACGACGTCTGGGGCGAGCAACGCATCAAGAGCCAAGCGGTCGCCCGTCTTCGCGATTTCATGCCATTTGCGAATTGCGATAGGAAGTGTTTGTTTTGCGGCGCCCATCTCAATTGCGCTGCTAGAGGAAGTGCCCGCGGTTTGTACTCCCGTATGCAAGAGCGTGAAAGGATCGCACGTGAGTTCGCTTGGGGATACGGCTCGATCACTGACGCGAGATCTCAGGGTTTTCGTGAATGAGCTTTGCTAGAGTCAACAGCGGCGTGGTCCATTTTAGTGACGAAGGTCCGCGCCACGCGCCGGTCCTCGCGTTCGTCAACGCGCTCGGAAGCGACTTCCGGATTTGGGACGAAGTTGCGCGGCTTGTTTCGCGCCAATTTCGCCTGATCCGCTACGACAAGCGCGGCCATGGCCTCTCCGAGACCGTCCCCGATCGTTACGACATCGCCGACTACGCGCGCGACCTCTCGGCCTTGCTGGATCGGCTTGGCGTCACTCGCGCGACCATCATTGGCGTCTCGATGGGCGGGCTCATCGCGCAAGAGCTTTATCGACAGCGGCCCAACATATTCGCCGCGCTCGTGCTCAGCGACACCGCGGCCAAGATCGGGAACGACGAATCGTGGGATGCGCGGATCGCGCAGGTCGAGCGCGGCGGCGTCGAAGCGATCGCGGATCCCATTCTCGAGCGTTGGTTCACCGCGGACTTTCGGGCGCGGCGCTCCGAGGATCTCGCGGGCTGGCGCGCCATGCTGACGCGGACGCCGACGCAGGGCTATCTCGCCGCCTGCCGAGCGTTGAAACGCGCCGACCTACGCCCTTACGCCGGCGCGATCGAGGTTCCCACCCTTTGCATCGTCGGCGAGGAAGACGGCTCGACGCCGGTCCCGCTGGTGCGCGAGACCGCCGCGCTAATCAAGGGGTGCGAATTCGAGGTCATCAAGGGCGCCGGCCACCTGCCAAACCTGGAACAACCCGACACACACGCTCGACTGATCGCCCGGCACGCCGAGCGAGCGTCTGAGGAAGGTTCCGGCACAGGCTGACAGCGCGCTGAAGACAGCGCAACCGCCAAGGCTAAAGACGAACGAACTCGCCCTTCCAGTGCGACATGCGAAGGAGTATAGACACCCCCGTTTGGCGGGTCCGTCCACTGCCGACGACCCTGGGGTTTCCTTGCATGTCCCAAAACGTCTCGAAGGAAGCCGTCCCGCCTTCGACGTACAATGCCGATAGCGAGACGCGTAGCCATTCGAGCGAGCGTTTCTGGATCCTCGCACTCGGCTCGATCGGGGTCGTTTTCGGCGACATAGGAACCAGCCCGCTCTACGCGCTTCAGACCGCGCTTGGTCAGTTCAAGGACTCCGGGCTCGCCGCCGAGGAAGTGATCGGCGTGATCTCGCTCATTGTGTGGGCGCTCTTGATCGTCGTCACCGCAAAATATGTGCTCTTTCTGATGCAAGCCGACAATAAGGGTGAGGGTGGGATCCTATCCTTGAAGGCGCTGGCCCAGCGCGCGCTCGGACAACGTACGACCATCGCCTTTCTGCTCGGCGTGGCCGGGGCCAGCCTGTTCTCAGGCGACGCGATGATAACCCCGGCGATTTCGGTGCTCTCGGCGCTGGAGGGACTGAAGCAGGTCAACGCCGACCTCGCGCCCTACGTGCTGCCCGCGACGATCGTTATCCTGGTGCTTCTCTTTACCGCGCAGAGCCGCGGCACGGCAGGGGTCGCCGCCTTCTTCGGTCCGATCATGCTCGCGTTCTTCGTCGTCAACGCCGGGCTTGGTCTTTTCCACATCTCCGCCGAATGGAGCATATTGCAGGCGCTAAGTCCGATCCCGGGTCTTGGCTTCGTTCACGCTCATGGCACGCTTGGAGTCATCGTTCTCGGAAGCGTTTTCCTGGCGGTGACCGGCGCGGAAGCGCTCTATGCGGACATGGGCCATTTTGGCAGAAAGCCGATCCAGGCGGCCTGGCTGTTCCTCGTTCTGCCGGCGCTCATCTGCAACTACCTTGGCCAAGGCGCGCTCATCATCAACAATCCCAAAGCGGTCGAGAACCCGTACTATCTGCTGGCGCCGAGTTGGGGCCTCGTGCCCCTGATCTTGTTGTCGACTGTGGCCACCGTCATTGCAAGCCAAGCCGTCATCACCGGGGCTTTCTCGCTTGCCAGTCAGGCGATCCAGCTCGGGTTGCTGCCTCGCCTTGAGATCGTCCACACCTCCCATACCCAAGAAGGTCAGATCTTCATTCCCCGGGTGAACCGGATCTTGCTCCTGGGGGTGCTTGCGCTCGTGCTGTTGTTCCGATCTTCGGACGCCCTCGCTAACGCCTACGGAATCGCGGTTTCCGGCACGATGGTGGCGACGACCGCGCTGGCGTTCTTTGTCGTCTGGAAACTCTGGCGCTGGCCGCTGTGGGCGGCCCTTGCCCTCGTTTGCGGGTTCCTTTCTATCGATATCGGCTTCTTCATTGCAAATCTCTACAAAGTCCTGGATGGCGGATGGGTCCCGCTGATGCTCGGCGGCGCCGTGTTCGCCCTGATGTGGACCTGGTCGCGCGGCAGCGCCATTCTCCAGATCAAGACCCATCGGGATTCGATCCCGATGGCCGACCTGATCAAGATGCTGGAGAAGTCGAAGCCGGTGCGAGTGAAAGGAACGGCGGTGTTCCTCACCAACGATCCGACCTCGGCGCCGTCCTCGCTCATGCATAACCTCAAACACAACAAGGTCTTGCACGAGAAGGTGGTGCTGCTGAACGTGCGCACCGAAACGACGCCGCGCGTCGCGGCCGCGAACCGTTTTGAAATCGAGCCGCTGTCGCCGGATTTTACACTCGTCACCCTGCATTTCGGCTATATGGAGCAGCCGCACATTCCGCGCGCGCTCGCGGCGATGCGAAAAGCGGGACTCAAGTTCGACATCATGACGACTTCGTTTTTCTTCGGCCGGCGATCGCTGAAGCCGTCGCCAAATTCCGGCATGCCGTCGTGGCAGGATCGGCTTTTCATCGCGCTGACGAAACAGGCCACAAGCGCGCCCGACTTTTTCAATTTGCCGTCCGATCGGGTCGTCGAGCTCGGGGCGCAAATGAAGGTGTGACGGGCCCCATTGCGACCGTTTGCCATGAAGGTTTTTGTCGTCAATCTCGACCGGAACCCGGAACGCCTCGAGCACATGCGGGGGCAACTGCGGGGGATCGCGTTTGAGCGCATTGCGGCAGTTGACGGTACCAAGAACCCGCCAACAACGAATGGTCTCACGCGTTTCGAATTGGCCTGCCTCGCAAGTCATAAAATCGCCTGGCGCCAGTTTCTCGATGGCTCTGAAGAGCACGCCTGCTTTCTGGAGGACGACCTGCACGTCCGGCCGGATTTTGAAAGGCTGATCCGGAATCAAGGGTGGATCCCTTCCGATGCGCATTCCGTCAAGCTCGACACCTACCTTCAAAGGGTGAAGCTTGGAGACGCTCGGCCGGCGCCTGGAGAGCGGCAAGTTGCGCGGCTCTATACGCGTCACGAAAGCAGTGCGGCTTACCTGCTTAGCCGCGACGGCGCCGCGAGGTATCTGGAACTGACGGCGAAGCCGACCTCTCCGGCCGACTATTCGCTGTTTCCAAAATACCCGCACAGACTGGGTTTGCGCGTCTATCAGCTCAGCCCCGCCGTCGCGATTCAGGATCATCTGCTGCCCGCCGAGGGCGGCGGCCATACCTTCCCGACCGCGATGGCGAGCGGCGAAGCCTCCCGCCCGCGAACGATCGAAAAGCTCTCGCGCGAAACTGTGCGGCTCCTTTCCCAGGTCGCGAATTGGAGGGAGGCGATCTTCGTTGCGACCGTCCTCGGAGCAGCGACGACGACCGTCGCTGTCCGTTAGCGCCTAGCGCTTCGGTCGCCTCCCGCTCGGGTTATCTGGACAGGCCTTCCGCCGCGGCGCGCTTTTGGACCGGATGAAGGGATTGCAAACACTTGGGCGCCTTTCTCTGTCTAAAGCGGCGCTCGGTTGTCTTCCGAAAGCGCGGGCCTCGGCCGCCATGGTCCCGCAGGGGAACCCTGCCAATTTCCTCGTCGTCTCTTAAGCCGAAACCAAACGTCCCAGAAGCGGCGGGCCGGGTTGAACCCACACAAAACGCCCGCAAGGAAAATGCAGCCTGCTCCCAAGGCGACGACGAGAAGTGGGCCTTCGAACATCTCCAAGCCTCCCAGTTCTAATGAAGGGACGGTGGCAGCGCTGCGACACCGCTCCCAGCGATATTCTCATCGCCGTTTTGAGCGATTTCAAAGGCTTGCGGCGACTTATCCATCGCACCCCCCCCAGGGAGCAGGCCCGTCCGTCCGCCAACAAACATCTGTAGGTTAGGGTTAGCGGGGCCGGCGCAGCCAAGAACCCAAATCGAGCGCAAAACCACGGCCAACAATCGCCTCGTCGCGACCGCTTGAGCAGTCGCGCGCGCCTAGGAGCCTGTCCGAGAAATAGCGGATTTTGGTGGCCTTGTGGGCGCGAATCGGATTCTGCTTGTTCATGAGCAAGATGTTCCGCCCGTGGAAGATTGATCAGCCGCTGCTGTTGCCGGCAAAGGTGCAGGACTTTGTCGGCG
>JAFAHO010000160.1 GCA_019237205.1 Hyphomicrobiales bacterium | reverse complement strand
CGGCCGTAGGCCAGGAATTGGTCGTAGGGCGTGCGCTCGAAGTTCGGATCGTCGAGGTCGACGTCAGAACGCCGATGGCCGGACGAGGCCAGGCTGACCAGCCGCGAGCCCGGCTTCATCAGCGAAACGATGCGGTTGACCAGCACGAAATGGCCGAGGTGGTTGGTGCCGAACTGGGTCTCGAAGCCGTCGGCGGTCTCACCCTTCGGGCAAGCCATCACGCCGGCGTTGGCGATGACGAGATCGAACGGCTTGCCGGCGGCGATGAGAGCGTCGGCGCAGGCGCGGACGCTCTTCAGCGACGCCAGATCGAGTTCCACGAGCTCAAGCCCGCCGCCTTTCGCCGCCTCGGCGCCAACCCGCCCGGTCGCGGCCTTGGCTTTGGCGAGGTCCCGCGCGGCGCCGACCACCTCGGCGCCGTGTGCGGCCAGCGTGCGGGCGGTCTCGACCCCGAGCCCGGCGGAGACGCCAGTGACCAGGACGCGCTTGCCGCTCAAGTCCGCGCCTTCCAGAACTTCATCCGTGGTGGACGTCGCGCCAAATGTCTTCGCCATGGTTTTGTTTCCGATGTTCTGGTCCGTTTCCGACCGGATTCCGCCAGGACCGCGATCGTTTGCGGGCCGCCCGCCGAGGCTGTAAGAGGAGGGTCTCTCCGGTTAACATACGGAGGAAACCTCCGCTTAGCAAGAGGCGCGGTCATGAGCGGCAAAGTCAGGCGGCCGGCGCCCCGGCCGCCCGGGGAGCCAAAGGGCGCGGCCGAACAGGCGCGTACACTGCGCGCCGACGGGCGGCGCAACCGCGAACGACTGATCGAGGCGGCGAAGGCGGCGTTCGGCGAAGTCGGCGCGGATGTCAGCCTCGAGGAGATCGCCCGGCGCGCCGGCGTCGGCATCGGCACGCTCTACCGGCATTTTCCCACCCGCGACGCGATCGTCGAGGCGGTCTACCGTCGAGAGGTCGTGCATTTGGCCGGCGCCGCGGCGCGCCTCATCGGATCCATGCCTGCGGGCGAGGCCCTCCACCAATGGATGCGGCTTTTCGTCGACTATATCGCGACGAAGAAGCTCATCGCCGCCGCGCTCGGCGCGATCGCGGGGCGAGGGAGCGATCTTTATTCGTTCTCGGCCGGCCTCATCGCCGACGCACTGGCCCTGCTCCTGGATCGCGCGCGCGCCGCGGGCGAGATCCGTCCGGACGTCGATCCGGGCGATCTTCTGCGAGCGCTTGCGGGCCTCACCTACGGCAACGCCGATCCGGGCTGGCAGGCAAGCGCGCTGCGGCTGATCGACATCCTGATGGACGGACTGCGGACGCCAAGCGCGCGCGCGGCGCTCACGCCGCCCGGCCGAGACGCTCCGCGATCCAGAGCTTGACCAAAGCCTGGCGCGTGACGCCGAGGCGTTGGGCCTCGCGGTCCAGCGCCTCGACGACCCAGCCAGGGAAATCGACGTTGACGCGACAGGTCTCGCGACCGGAGCGCTGCATCGGCCGGCGGGTCCCCCTTCTCGGCGAAGCGGGGAAGGTGTCGCGTCGCGGCGGGTGGGGTGCGGAAAGCAGCTATGGATCGATGCAGGTTTGCCGCGACGGTCGTGCAATCCGACGTGGACCGAAGCAGCTGGCCACACCCCATCCGGCGCTGCGCGCCACCCCCGGGTCAAGCCCGGGGGCAGGCTCTTCCCCAGCAGAGCTGGGGAAGGGACCCACGCCGCGATTTTAGATGTGTGAATATCGTAGTCCCGAACGGGAGTGGGGAGCAGCAATTGACAACCCGCGCGCGTCATGGTTTTCGAAACTCGCGCTGGCGGCTCTTCGCGGCCGGCGCAGGAGCCGTCTCGATGCCGCAGCGCCGCTCGAAAACGACGACCACAACGCGCCCCGCCAAAAAAGGCGGGACGAACGGCTGAGCGCGCCTTCCGCTGTTCTCCCCGGCGGGGCGCCGGGCGAAGGTCCGCTTGCGAGCGGGCGCCAAGCGGGAGGCATGAGAGCCAAGAAGGAATTCTTACCATGTCAGGCTTCAAGGTCGCGGTCGCCGGCGCCACCGGCAATGTCGGCCGCGAGATGTTGGCGATTCTCGCCGAGCGCCGGTTCCCCGTGTCCGAAGTCGTTGCGCTCGCCTCGCCCGCTTCGATCGGCAAGGAGGTCTCGTTCGGCGAGCGGACTCTCAAGTGCAAGGCGCTCGAGCACTTCGATTTCTCCGACACCGACATCTGCCTCATGTCGGCGGGCGGCGCCGTATCGAAGGATTATTCGCCGAAGATCGGCGCCAGGGGCTGCGTCGTCATCGACAATTCCTCCGCCTGGCGGATGGACCCCGACGTGCCGCTGATCGTGCCGGAGGTCAATGCGGCCGCCGCCAAGGGTTTCGGCAAGAAGAACATCATCGCCAACCCCAATTGCTCGACCGCCCAGCTCGTCGTCGCGCTGAAGCCGCTGCATGACCGCGCGACGATCAAGCGCGTGGTGGTCGCGACCTATCAGTCGGTCTCGGGCGCGGGCAAGGAGGCGATGGACGAACTCTTCTCGCAGACGCGGGCGGTCTTCGTCTCCGATCCGGTCGAGCCGAAGAAGTTCCAGAAGCGCATCGCCTTCAACGTCATTCCGCAGATCGACGTCTTCATGGACGACGGCTCGACCAAGGAAGAGTGGAAGATGGTCGCCGAGACGAAGAAGATCCTCGACCCGAAGATCAGGCTGACGGCGACCTGCGTGCGCGTGCCGGTGTTCATCGGCCACTCGGAGGCGGTCAACCTCGAGTTCGAGAAGCCGATCGGCGCGGACGAAGCGCGCGAGATCCTGCGCAAGGCGCCGGGCTGTCTCGTCATCGACCGGCGCGAGCCTGGCGGCTATATCACGCCGCACGAAGCGGCCGGCGAGGACGCAACCTATATCAGCCGCATCCGCGACGACCCGACAATCGAGAACGGCCTCAATCTCTGGGTCGTCTCCGATAATTTGCGCAAGGGGGCGGCGTTGAACGCGGTGCAGATTGCGGAAGCGCTCATGAATCGCGGCTGGCTGAAGCCGAAGGCGAAGGCGGCGTGACGCGGCCCGTTTGCCAGTGGGCGCGATCTGACGCTTGGCCCGGCCTCATGGGCCGCTGAACGACCCGACTCGACCCGAAGCGGAAGTTCCCCACCGACAGGGGTCAAAGCCTATTGATAGGAACGCTCGGTTCGAGGCGACCCGCATTGTCGTCTTCGGCTCTGATCGGCTCGCCTTTAGGATCGCGAGGCAATTCTTGTCCTTGAGTCTTTTGTGGTCTCACGATTGGCAAAAGCGATGGCTTCCTCTCGGGTTGAAAAGAACTCTTGATTTATCGGCCTGCCGTTCTCCAAAATCTCAACACAGTGCGGAGCTGGGCCGGTATGTCCTGAACTAACCCTTGCCTGCTTTGATGCCTGTGGATGATCGTCAAATCGTAAATCCGCCATGTGCTCCATTCCTGTTTTTTTGGGAAGCCTGCCCACCCGCTTCGAACGTCCGTCGTTCCGGAAAGGGACGCTACATGCGGTCGATATAGCGCCGGGCGCAATCAAGCCGGTTGCATTCCTTGCAGCGGCCCATACGGCCGGAACCGCCTGCGCGCGCATTGTCGTGATAGTAGCCGCTCCACAGTTTCCATCTGGCGCAATCGACGCAGACGCGCCCATCTTTGAAGATTGCTTGTGTGTTGCGATTGGGTCCAATCAGTGAGCGATTATGGGCCAGCATCGCCTCAAGCACCTTTGGAGCCAAACTCACGGCATCAAGGTCGGTTTGGGTGAAGGCGATTTTCTTGTTCTCGATAACAGGCATGAGTCACCCTTCCATGTCCATCCTTGCTCGGCGGCTTGCCCGCACGCCGGACATGGTGTGGCAGATCGTATTCTTCAAGACGGTTGCTCTGCCTATATTCGTACAACATTTAAATTACGTGTAATATATATTTATAGACACTGTTCTATACTTACTCACGAGAGTAATAATTATACTAAATATTGTAGTATTGACGACAGTCTCGGCAAGGGCTCGGCAAGGGGAAGTGCGCGCCCCCCCGCGAAACGCCTTCTCGCAGGGAACGCCCGCTATCGACCTCCGGCTCGCGGGCGAAGTGTGGATCACTTGACCACTCGCTTCGTCTCTAGTCGATCGGCAGCACGAGCGTATCCTTGACCGCGTCGAGCACGAAGCTCGACCGCATGTCCTGAACGCCGGGGAGCCGCAAGAGGACGTTCTGCGCAAGCGCCGAGTAGGCCTCGATGTCGCGCGCCACGACTTTCAGGAGAAAGTCGAACTGGCCCGCGATCAGGAAACAGCTGACGATCGCCGGCTCGCGCAAAACCGCCGCTTTGAACCGTTCGACGATCGCGACGTCGGCGACTTGCGGCACTTTCACCTCGACGAAAGCGACGATCTGCAAGCCGAGCTTATGCCGGTCCAGAATCGCGGCGTAGCTCTTCACATACCCGGCCTCCTCCAGCGATCTCAGGCGTCTGAGGCAAGGGCTCGGCGACATGCCGACCTTCTCCGCCAGCGCGACGTTCGACAGGCGGCCGTCGCTTTGCAGGCAGGCGAGAATTTTCCTGTCCTTGGCCGTCAGCGTCATTTTCTGATCGATTTCAATCCGAACACGACCGATTCCCGCCAGGAGCAGCCTAAGGGCGCCCTATTTAGGCATGAAATGACGCCGGAACCAATATTCTCTGTCTCCCGCCGCATTTCGCGGCATGAGGAGACACCCGAGATGCCCATCGTCATTTCCGGCGAAGGCCTGACCATCGCCGACATCGCCGCCGTCGGCCGCGGCGGGACCGTCGCGCTCACAACCGACGCCAGCATCCTCGAGCGCTTCCGACGCTCCCGCGACGTCATCCGTCGCGGGGTCGGGGAGGGGCAGGAGATCTACGGCGTCACGACCCTCTATGGCGGGATGGCGAATGAGCGTGTGCCGCCCGAACTGCTGGTCGAGCTGCAGAAGGTCTCGCTTTGGCACCACAAGAGCACGACCGGTCCCCGCCTTCCCGAGGCCGACGTGCGCGCCGCGATGCTCCTGCGGGCGAATTCGCTCATCAAGGGCGCCTCGGGCGTGCGGCTCGAGCTCGTCGAGCGATTGATCGCCTTCCTCAACGCCAAGGCGCATCCGCACGTCTACCAACGCGGCTCGATCGGCGCCTCAGGCGATCTGGTCCCGCTCTCCTACATCGCCGGCGCGATTCTCGGTCTCGACAAGGGCTACCTCGTCGACCTGGGCGGCGAGACGCTCGATGCCCATGCGACGCTCACAAGGCTCGGCTACGCGCCGCTGACGCTCGAGCCCAAGGAGGGGCTCGCGCTCAACAACGGCACAGGCGCCTGCACCGGAATCGCCGCCAACGCCTGCGCGCGCGCGTTCGATCTCATGAGCCTCGCGCTCGCCGTCCATGCGCTGCTCGCCCAGGCGCTCCTGGCGACAGACCAGAGTTTCCAGCCCTTCGTCCATGCGGTGAAACCGCATCCGGGTCAGGTTTGGACGGCGGCGCGCATGGCGGAGCTGCTGGCCGGCTCGAAGATCATTCGCAATGAACGCCGCGGCGACCGGCGCGAGCGCGCCGGCAAGCTGATCCAGGACCGTTACTCGCTGCGCTGTCTGCCGCAATTTCTCGGACCGGTGATCGACACGCTTGCTCAAGTCGCGCGCTGGATCGAGATCGAGGCGAACAGCGCCAACGACAATCCGCTCATCGATCCCGACAGCGGCGAAATCTTCCACACGGGCAACTTTCTCGCGCAATACACGGGCGTAGCGATGGACCAGCTGCGCTACGCGCTCGGCCTCATGGCCAAGCACCTCGATGTGCAGATCGCCCTCGTCATGTCGCCCGAATTCTCTAACGGCCTCAGTCCCTCGTTGGTCGGCGACACGACTCGCGGAACCAACGTCGGGCTGAAGTCGCTGCAGATCGGCGGCAACTCGATGGCGCCGCTCATCGGCTTTTACGGCCAGTCGATCGTCGATCGCTTCCCGACTCACGCCGAGCAGTTCAATCAGAACATCAACAGCCAGGCCATGAACGCCGCGAACCTCGCGCGCGATTCGCTCGACGTCCTGGAGCACTATCTGAGCCTGGCGCTGGTGTGCGCCGTCCAGGCTGTGGAGCTCAGGGCGAAACTGGCCGCGGACACATTCGACGCCCGCGCTGTTCTCTCGCCGGCAACGGCGCCGCTATATGACGCCGCCCGCACCGCCGCTCTCGGGGCCCCGGACGCGAGCCGCCCGCTCCATTGGGAGGACCTCGAGGGGTTCATCCAGCCCAAGATCGAGGGGGTAATGGCCAATGTTGCGGGGCGCGGGTCAGTCCTGCAGTCGATCGCGACGGTGCGGGAGTCGCTCGCGGCGTTTGCGCATGGCTGACCGGTGAGGCGCTCTGGGGCGCCCTTCATAGGGCGTCCGGCAGGACGCCCTCGTTGACGGCTATGGAGCCGCCCTGCAGCGCTACCTTCCGCTTCGTCGCCCCGTCGGGGCTCATGAAAACGTCAAACTTGCTATCCTCGGCCTATGCGAATATCGGCAAGTCCGAAACGTTCCTCCCGTCCCGGCCATCCATGACGATCGAACCGGATATCCGTCTTCTCACGTCTCCGCGCATTTTCCTCGTCGGGATGGCCGCGTTTCTGGCGCTGGTCGGCTTCGTCGTCCTCATTCTCTGGAAGCAGATCGCGCTCGCCTTCAGCGCCAACCCGGGGCTCAACGGGCTCATCCTCGGGGTTCTCGGGATCGGCTCGCTGTTTGCGTTCCGTCAGGTCATCCGGCTCTTTCGCGAGATTCACTGGGTCAATGCGCTGACCGGCGAGCACGCCGGCAAGACGGTCGGCCAGCCCATTCTGCTCGCGCCGATGGCGGCGATGTTGAACGCCGGCGCCGGGGCGCGCGGCTTGTCGACCATCACCACGCGGGCCATCCTCGATTCGATCGCGACCCGTCTCGACGAGGGGCGCGAGCTCAACCGCTATCTCGTCGGCCTGCTGGTGTTCCTCGGCCTGCTGGGGACGTTCTGGGGCCTGCTCGAGACGGTGCATTCGATCAGCGGCGTGATCGAGAGCATGAAGACCGGCTCGGACACCGCGACGATGTTCGACGACCTCAAGACGGGCCTTTCGGCGCCGATCGCCGGCATGAGCATTTCGTTCACCTCTTCGCTGTTCGGTCTCGCCAGTTCGCTGATCCTCGGCTTTCTCGATCTTCAGGCCGGACAGGCGCAGAACCGCTTTTATTCCGAGTTCGAGGAATTCCTCGCGGGCCACGTCGAGACCGCCCCGCCTGCCGAGGTCCTGCCTCAGCCGACGGTTGCCGTCCAGCCGCACGTCGAGCACCAGCGCAATGCAGCCGCGATCGCGACGCTCGCCGAGGGCATCCAGTCGCTGGTCGGCCACATGCGCACCGAACAGCAACAGATCCGCGACTGGGTCGACGTGCAGGCCGCCCAGCAGGAGGACATCGGCAAGCTTCTGCGCCGCCTGCTCGACGAATTGGGAACACGATAGTCCCGTCTCCCCGCGTAGGGCGTCGAACGACGCCCGTCTCTCGATGGGCTACGGCGGGAAGAAGGTTAGGATAAGGGGCTGGGAGGGGAGCAGAGGAGCAGCGAATGGCGCTCTCGCGCGGACGCCGGTACGAGGCGGTGAACTACTGGCCGGGCTTCGTCGATGCCTTGTCGACGATGCTGCTCGTCATCATCTTTCTTCTCTCCGTGTTCATGCTGGCGCAGTTCTTTCTGTCGCGGGAAGTAACCGGAAAGGACGAGGCGCTCGCCAGACTCAACCAGCAGATCGAGGAGCTGACCAATCTGCTGGCGCTCGAGCGCACGCAAAAGAGCTCCGACGAGACCAAGATCGCAACCCTCACGGCGACGCTCGACAGCGCGGAACGGGAGCAGAAACGGCTCAAGGACGCCGCCGCCGAGGGCGTGGCCGCAGCCGACGCCGGAGCGCGCGCGGCCGCCGCCACGAGCGCGCTCGACGAGCAGAAGGAGATTTCCGCCCGCGCGCTCGCTGAGGTCGACGTGCTCAATCAGCAGATCGCGGCGCTGCGCAAGCAGCTCGCCGCGATCGAGGACGCGCTTTCGGCCTCGGAGGCGGCCAACAAGGAATCGCAGTCGAGGATCGCCGATCTCGGGGCGCGGCTCAATGTCGCGCTCGCGCAGAAGGTGCAGGAGCTCAACCGCTATCGCTCCGACTTCTTCGGCCGCCTGCGGCAGATCCTCGGATCGCGACCGGACATCCGGGTGGTCGGCGACCGGTTCGTGTTCGAATCCTCGGTTCTGTTCGACGTCGGCAAGGCCGACATCAGCGGCGCCGGCAAGCAGTCGCTCGACACATTGGCTTCGGCCGTCCTCGATCTCGAGCGGGAAATCCCGCCCGACATCCCCTGGATCCTGCGCGTCGACGGCCACACCGACAATCGTCCGTTGACCGGCGCCGGCCAGTACAAGTCGAACTGGGAGCTCTCGGCCGCCCGCGCCGTCGCGGTCGTGCAATATCTGATCTCGAAGGGCGTGGAGCCGGACCGGCTGGCGGCCGCCGGGTTCGGCGAATTCCAGCCGATCGACCAGGGAACGGACGAGGACTCGCTTGCCCGCAATCGCCGGATCGAGCTCAAGCTGACCGAGCGGTGAACCCCTCCGCCCGGCTCATGCGCGCCTATGTCGAGGCCGATCTTCCGGCGCTCATCGATCTCTGGGTCGCCGCCTGGCGCGAAACCGGCTTCGCCATCGATTTCGACGCGCGCGGCGAATGGCTCGGCAATCATTTGCGCACGCTGAGCGGCTGTGGCGCGGCGATCGTTGTCGGCCTCGACGCGGAGGGCGCGCCGGCCGGCTTCGTCACCATCGATGCGAAATCCGGCGCCCTCGATCAGCTTTGCGTCGCGCCGTCCGAGCGGGGTTCGGGGCTGGCGCGCGCTCTCCTCGACGAGGCCAAACGGCGTTCGCCGGGAGCGGTAGAACTCGAAGTGAACGAGGCGAACGCGCGGGCGCTCCGTTTTTACGCGCGCGAGGGTTTCGACCCTGTGTCGCGAGGCTCGAGCGCGCTCTCCGGGCTGCCGACGCTCAAGATGCGCTGGACGGCGAAGAACTGCGGCTCGCCCACGTGAAGCACACAAGGCCTCAGCGACGGTTGCCAGCGCCCGCGTTCCCGGCTACGCCACGCGCCTATCGGCGCCGGAACGGAGACGCCGCGTAACGGCGGGACAAACGCCCGCCTTTCGTCCAGGGAGGAAACCAACCCATGCGCACTCTCATTCTTCTGTCGCTGGCGGGGTGCGCCCTGTCGGCGCTGACCGCGGCGGCTCGCGCTCAAGACATCACCATCGCCGTCGCCGGACCGATGACCGGCGCCGTCGCCTCGATCGGCGAGCAGATGAAGCGGGGCGCGGAGACCGCGGCCGCCGCGATTAACGACGCCGGCGGCGTCAACGGGCGCAAAATCAAGATCGTCATCGAGGATGACGCCTGCGATCCGAAACAGGCGGTCGCCGTCGCCAATCTCATCGTGGGCCAGCAGATCAAGTTCGTCGACGGCCACGCCTGCTCGGGATCCTCGATCCCGGCATCGGACATCTACGCCGACAATAACGTCCTGATGATGAGCCCGGCGTCTTCGAACCCGGTCCTGACCGAAAAAGGCCACCCGACGATCATGCGGCTCTATGGCCGCGACGATGCGCAGGGCGCCTTCATCGCGCCCTGGATCGCCGACAAGTACAAGGGCAAGAAGATCGCAATCCTCCACGACAAGTCGGCCTACGGCAAAGGGCTGGCCTCCGTGGTGAAGGAGAAGCTCAACGCCGCCGGGGTAACCGAAGTCCTGTTCGAAGGCATCAACCCGGGAGAGAAGGACTACACGGCGATCATCACCAAGCTGAAGGCCGCCGGCGCCGAGTTCGTCTATTTCGGCGGCTATCACACCGAAGCGGGCCTCATGCTGCGGCAGGCCGCCGACCAGGGCTACAAACTGAACCTGATGACGGGCGACAGCATCGCGACCTCCGAGTTCTGGCAGATCTCAGGACCCGCCGGCGAAGGCACGCTCTTCACCTTCCCGACCGACCCGCGCCGCTCGCCGAACGCCGCCCACGCGCTCGAGCAGTTCAAGGCGCAGGGCTTCGATCCGGAGGGCTTCACCCTCTTCAGCTACGGCGTCGTCCAGGCGATCGCCGACGGGATCAAGAAGGCCGGATCAGACGATCCGAAGGCGGTCGCCAAGGCGCTCGAGAGCGGCGAGGCGGTCGAAACCGTGATGGGTCCGGTCAAGTTCGACAGCAAGGGCGACATCAAGGATCCGAGATACGACATCAACGTGTGGACGGCAGGCAAATACGGCCCGATCGCCCAGTAGGCAAGCGCCGCGGTTCGGGCCGCGGCGCTCCTCTACCTAGAGCCGGTTTGCGCCGCGTCGAGGAATCGTCCGGCCGCGGCCGGATGAGGGAGCGACCAGCCGAAATAGACCTCGGCCTCGACCAGTTTGCCGCCTCGAACCGTCAGGAGTTCGGTGTTGCGGAAGCTTTTCCCCCATCGCTTCGCGCTTCGTAGGTCACGAAGACGCGCTCGCCCTCCTGAACCACGACGATGAATTCGCAGCCGGCGATCCACCTGCTGTTTGGCCAGCATCGCTCGAAATAGGTCCGCCGGTCGATGCGATTGTCCAGAGGACTGGTGAAATGGAAGTCCGCGGCGACAAGTCGTTCGATCGCCGCCCGATCCTTCTCGACAGAGGCGCGATAGCATCGCCTCGCGACGGACTCGGGATCCTCATCGCGCTGAAGAGCCATGCGGACCTCCTTTTCGCGCGGCGTGGCATAGCCGCCTCTTCGGGCGGAATTGCGAGCCTGGGGCATCACCACGCGAGCGGCCGGCCCTCGCGGAAGAAACGGCCAGTCGGGCCGTCGTCTGGCAGTGTCGCCGCCCAGACGACGCCCGCGGCGCCGTCGCGCACCGGGCGGCCGCCGCCGCCCATGTCCGTCGCCACCCAGCCCGGACAGACGCTGTTGACGAGCACGCCGCTTCCCTTGAGCTCTCCAGCCAGCAATCTTGTCAGCGCGTTCAGCGCCGCCTTGGAGGCGCCGTAGCCGGGCGGGCCTCGACCCATGGAGGCGAGGCTCCCCGCGACGCTGCTGACGTTGACGATCCGACCCCATCGGCGCGCGCGCATGCCGGGCGCGCAGGCCTGAGCGACCGTCCAGGCGCCGAACAAATTGGTTTCGAACGTGCGGCGCACCCGGGCGAGATCGGCGGAGAGGACAGTCTGATCCGTGTCGTAATCGACGCCCGCGTTGTTCACCAGCACGTCGATCGAATCGAGCCGCGGCTGCAGCGCCCTTATGGTCGCCGCATCCGTCACGTCCAGAGCGACGGCTTCGACGTCGAGCCTTTCCCGGGCCAGCGCCCGCGCCGCCGCCTCGCCCTTCACCGGATCGCGCGCGCCGAGGAAAACGTGCATTCCGGCCTTAGCAAGCTGGCGGCTCACCTCGAGGCCGATGCCGCGGTTGGCGCCGGTGACGAGGGCGATCGGAGACTCGGGTCGCATCCTGGTTCTCTGTGGGTCGCGGCCTCAAAGGCAACACAATGAGCCGGCAGCGGCTTCGTTGCAATGAAGCCAGAAGAGCGCCGGCCGCTGGAGGCACAATATGGATTTTTGCAAGAGCCGCCGTTCATTCGTTTTTGGGATCGCGGCGACCGCTGCCTCCGGCCCTGCTCGCGCCGCGTCGTCCCGCGGCAAGGATCGCCTGAAGCTCGCGAACGAACGTCTCGCAGCGATCGAGGGGCGCGAGGGCGGCCGGCTCGGCGTCGCGGTCCTCGACTCCGGCGGCGGCGCAGGGCTCGCGCATCGCGCCGGCGAGCGCTTCCCGATGTGCAGCACGTTCAAGCTCATGGCCGCGGCGACTGTGCTCGAGCGCGTCGATCAGGGCAAGGAAAAGCTCGACCGCGTGATCCCCTATGGGCCAGGCGATCTCCTCGACTACGCCCCGGTCGCCAAGGCGCATGTCGCAGACGGCGGGATGACCCTCGGGAGCTTATGCGCGGCGGCGATCGACTGGAGCGACAACACCGCCGCCAATCTGGTCCTCGACGCCATTGGCGGACCTGCCGGCTTCACCGCCTTCGTGCGTTCGCTTGGCGATTCCACGACCCGGCTCGACCGCAACGAGCCAAGCCTCAACGCGTCCGTTCCCGGCGACGAGCGCGACACGACGACCCCCATGGCGATGGCCGAGGACGTGCAGACAGCGCTGCTCGGAAACGTGCTCTCCGAGGCCTCCCGCGCCCAGCTCGAGGCCTGGCTCATCAGCGACAAGGTCGGCGACAAGCGGCTGAGGGCCGGACTGCCGCCGTCCTGGGGGATCGGCGACAAGACCGGCAGCGGCGATCATGGCACAGCGAACGTGATCGGCATCCTCCGGCCGCCCGGCCGCGCGCCGCTCATCGCCGCCGTCTACTACACCGAATCCGACGCTTCGATGGATGCGCGCAACGCGATCCACAAGGGGATCGGTGGGATCATTGCCGAGACCTTCTGAGAGCGGCGGCTTATGCGAGCCTCACGGCCGCACGACGACGATCTCGAGATTGCTCGCGGTCGCGGCCGCCTCCATCGCTTCGCGAAGCGAGCCGAGCGCAAAGATGCGCGGCTTGATCGCGAAGAGGTCGAGGAGGCCGCCGCGGACGAGCTCGATGAGGCGCCGGTAGGCGTTCGCCGGATACATGAATTGGCCGAGGATCTCCCAGCCATTGAGCATGACTGTCGTGTAGGGGACCGGTAAATCGACGGCCATGCTGCCCATCAGCACGAGCCGTCCGTTGCGCTTGAGGCTCGCCAGCGCGGCAAGCGTCGAGCGAGGATCGCTGGCGTTGCCGACCATGTCGAAGGCGATGTCGGCCCGGCCCCCGGACGCTTCGCGAATGGCCTTCGCGTCGAGGGCGACCTCGCCGGTCAGCGCGACCGTCCGGACGCGCGGGCCGGCGGCGACGGCGACAGCCTCGAGCGCAGATGGGTTTCGCCCGGCCGCGATCACTCGCGCCGCGCCCATCGCGATCCCGAGCAGGACGGCGGCCGTTCCGTAGGCCCCCGTCGCGCCGTTTACAACGAGCGTCTCGCCCGCCGCGAGCCGCCCGCGCAGCAGGCCGCCGAAGGGCACGATGAAGCGGCCGAGGGCGGCGAGCTGACCCGCGTCGATGCGTTCGAGCCCGTCGAGCGGCGTGACCGCCTCGACGGGCGCGAGCGCGTAGTCGGCGAGCGTTCCGTCTGGCCAGTCGGCCAGCATCGAGGCGGCGCCCGCGCCCGCGGTGAGGCCGATGAGCGCCTCCGGCGGATCGTCGACGTTCTCGCGCGCAACGAAGTGCGACGAGACGACGGCGCGCCGGCCCGGCTTGAGCGTCCAGACGTCGCGCCCGACCGCCCCTATCGTGCCGATCGCGTTCGTGCCGATCGTGAACGGTTCCGCGGGGGGATTGTAGAAGGGGAGCTTTCCCTCGACGTAAGCCTTCAGGTACGACATCAGCGCCGAGGCCTCGACCTTGACGAGGACGCTGCCGGGGCGCGGCTCCGGGATGGGAACGTCTTCGAACTCGAGGCGCCCGCCGAGCTTTGTAAGACGCCAGGCCTTCATCGGGGAGCCTCGACCGCGACGCCACGCCACGCCAGAGGATAGCGCCACTCCTCAAGCAGCCCGTCAGTCATGAGGCAGAAGTTGGCCGAGCCGGGCGTCGGGCGGAGCGCCTTAGGCTCGAATGTCCGCGCTTCGCGACCGAAGCTCTTGTTGTGTGACCCGAAGAGGAGCGCCGCCTGGCGATCCGGCTCGCGCAGCACGCCCTTGCCGAGGACCTCGGCATAGAAGCGAAGCGTCCGCTCGACGTCGGGGACGGTCAGCACAACATGGTCGATCCCGATGATCATCGAGGCCGTCTCAAGGAAAAGGGGCCGGCGCTCGTCCGACCCCCGGGTTTTTTACCCTTACAGCGACGCTTACTTGCCGCCGCCGACGCAGGTGTCCGCAGTCTGCGGCGTGCATACGTCGAGACCGGTGTAGGTTGGATCGGAAGGCGCGGGCTTGCCGTCCTTCATGTCCTTGAGCGCATACATGACCTTGTAGCCCATCTCGAATGGCCGCTGCCCGACCTGGCCCGCGGACAGTCCCTTCTTCATCAGATCGATTTGCACCGGCAGCGTGTCGGCGACGACGAGCGCGAGCTTGCCGGAGGCGATCTTGTCCTTCACCTTTTCGGCCGTCTTCGAATAGGCGTCCGGCAGGAACTGTGGGAAGCCGCCGGTCGGAACGAAGGCGTCGAGGTCGGGATACTTGTTGAGGATGTCCTCCATCTGCTGGTTGGCGACCGCGAAGTCGTCGTTGGTGTAGAGCGGGCAGCCCGCGACCTCGGTCCAGCCGTTCTGGCCGGTGAGCTTCTCCCCGGGCGCCTCCGCGCTCTTCTTGCCGGAGAGCGTATCGCGGATACCCTGCATGCGCTCGTTGTGGTTGGCCGCCGCCGCGCCGCCCGACTGGATGCAGATCGTCCCGCCCTTCGGCTTGATCTTCTGGGCGAGCTTGGCGAGATTGACGCCGATCTCGTAGTTGTGCGTGCCGATATAGGCGGCGCGCAGGCCCTTGTCCTTTTCGAGCAGGTCGGAGTCCCAGGTGAGGACCGGGATGTTAGCGGCTTTTGCGCCCTGTAGCGCGGCGGCCATCGCGGCGGCGTTCGCCGGCGACACTCCGATCCCGTCGACCTTCTTGGTGATGAGGTCGGCGACGATCTGCGCTTCCTCATCGCCCCCGCCGTGCTCGCCGGGCCCGATATAGAGGCACTTGATGGCCCCCTTGAGCTCCGCCTCCGCCTTCTTGCAGCCGGCCTCAGCCTGGTCGAAGAAGGGATTGTTGGTGTTCTTCGGCACGAGCGCGAACGTGTAGGTCTTGTTCTGGGCAAACGCCCCGCTGGACAGCGCCAGCAGCGCGCCCGCAGCGAGCGCAGTCGTCGTCAGGTATCGCAGCATTTCCTCTCCTCCCGTTCTGGGTTTGCCAGTTTTGCGCCTGCCCGGAAGCGGGTCAGTCGCGCCTCTTGCCGCGTAGCCTTTCGAGCACGACGGCGAGAATGATGAAGGCGCCGACGAACATGCCCTGCCAGTTCGAATCGACGCCCGCCATGAGAAGCGAATTGCGGATCACGAAGATGAGCGCCGAGCCGATCAAGGCGCCGAAGGCCGTGCCTTCGCCGCCCATCAGGTTGGCCCCGCCGATCACGGCCGACGCTATCGCCAGAAGCTCATAGGATTGGCCGAGGCTGTTGTTGGCCGAGCCCGACCAGCCGACCGACAGGATCGCGGCGAACGCCGCCGACAGCGAGCACAGGACATAGGCCTGGAGCTTGACGCGGCGAACGTTCACGCCGGTCAGGTTCGCCGCCTGCTCGTTGCCGCCGATGGCGAAGATATGCCGCCCCCACGGGCTCATCTTGAGCACGAGCCCGAGCAGCAGGGTCAGGATCACCATGAAGAGGAACGGATTGGACAAGGGAATTGGAAAATGCACGCCGAACCGATCCAGTCCGAGGTTGTCGCCGCCGCCGATGAACTTGAAGGTCGCCGCCTGGTCGGGCCGGAAATCGTAAAGCATGCGGCTTTCCGACAGCACGACCGCGAGCGAGCGCACCGCCGACAGCATGCCGAGCGTCACCACGAACGGCGGCAAGCCGACGTAGGCGATCAGGACGCCGTTGACGAGCCCCATCAGCGCGCCGGCTGCGAGCCCCATCAGAACCGCCATCCACCACGCATGCGTCCAGGCCGCGTCGTTCCACCAGTCGGGCATATAGTCGATCGGCTGCTTGAGGAGCACGAGGCCGCAGACGATCGCCACGAGGCCCATCACCGAGCCGACGGAGAGATCGATGCCGCCGGTGATGATCACCGGCGTCATGCCGAGCGCCATCACGCCGATGAACGAGAAGTTGCGTGTGATGTTGAAGAAATTGTCCGAGGTGGCAAACGAGTCAGGCTGATACCAGCTCATGAAGAGCGAGATGATGGCGAGCGCCACCGCCACCCAGAACGACTGCGTCGCAACGATGCGATGCCACACCGTATGCTGCTGCACCTCCAGCACCGACTCGATCGACACGTTGGCCTGGGGCGGCGGCTTGGCGGCGTCGGTCGTCATGGGCTCAAGCCGCGTGGATGGCGCCGGTGATAAGACCGGTCACTTCTTCGGGAGTGGTGGATTTGATGGGCTTGTCGGCGACCTTACGGCCGCGGCGCATCACCATCACGCGGTCGGCGACGGCGAAGACGTCGGGCATGCGATGGCTGATCAGGATGATCGCAAGCCCCGCGTCCCTCAGGCGCCGGATCAGGTCGAGGACCTCGGCGACCTGTCTGACCGAGATCGCGGCGGTCGGCTCGTCCATCAGCACCATGCGGGCCTTCGACAGGCGCGTGCGGGCGATCGCAACCGCCTGCCGCTGGCCGCCCGACATCTGCCGCACGAGGTCGCGCGGGCGCGTCTCCGATTTGAGCTCCTTGAACAGGTCCCCGGCCCGGCGCGCCATGGCCTTGTGGTCGAGCCAGCGGAGCGGCCCCGCGCCGCGCTTGATCTCGCGGCCGAGGAACACGTTGGCGGCGGCCGACAGGTTGTCGCAGAGCGCGAGGTCCTGATAGACGACCTCGACCCCCTTCTCGCGCGCTTCCACCGGCCGGTGGAAATGCACCGACTCGCCGCCGATGCGGATCTCGCCGTGGGTCGGGGGATAATTGCCGGCGATCACTTTGACGAGCGTGGACTTACCGGCGCCGTTGTCCCCCATTAGGCCCAGCACTTCCCCCGATTCCAGTTCAAGATCGACTTCGTTTAGCGCATGGATCGCGCCGAAATGCTTGGAGACCGAGCGCAATTCAAGAATGGGCACGCACGCACTCCTCCGCATCCGCCCGCCGGCCGCGGCATTCCCGCGACTGTCGCGCGCGGACGCGTTAGCTGTAGCATGTCAGTGTCGAACAGTTCGGATCGGCGCGCAAGGGGAAAACCGCGCCTTTGAGGAGGCGTCAGTTGCCCGGCGTGCCGCCGGAGCGGTAGTCGCTCACTTGGCCTTCACTCGAGCCTTCCGCTCAGGCGCGCGGCGACTTGGCGTCAAAATGGCTCTCACCGCCACATCGACCGCATACGCTCGGCAAGATCGACGCGCGGGCCATCGACTGCCGCGCGCTGCGGCGGCGCCCCGGCCGAGGGCCAGGTCTCACGCTCGAAATGCCTGAGGAGCGGCGATGGAAGAAAGCGGGTGCGGCTCGCGAAAACGCTGCGGTCGCCCATCTTCGGCTGGCCGTGGACATAGAAGCGCTGCGGGACGATCAGCGTCAGTTCGTCGCGGGCCCGCGTCATCGCGACATAGAGAAGGCGCCGCTCCTCCTCGATCTCCTCCGACGATCCCGTCGCGAGGTCGGAGGGAATGCAGCCGTCGACGCAGTTCAGGACGAAGACCGAGCGCCATTCCTGCCCTTTGGCGGAATGGATGGTCGAGAGGATGAGATAGTCCTCGTCGCGCAACGGCGGCCCTGCTTCGTCGCTGGTCGCGTCAGGCGGGTCGAGCGTCAGTTCGCTCAAGAATCGCTCGCGCGTGGCGAAGGAGGCGGCGATGCGCTCCAGCGCCTCGAGATCGCCGATCCGCATATGGGCGTCGTCGTAGCGCGTCTCGATGAGAGGAGAGAGCCAGGCGACGGCGTCGGCAAGCTCGCCCGGCCAGGGCGCGGCGCGGGCGGCGAGACGTCGCATCAGGTCGGCAAATGTCACGAACCCTGTCCGCGCGCGCGCCGGCAGCGCGAGCGTTGACAACGCCGCGAGGCCGCCCTCCGCCGCCGCGCCGACAATCGTCTCGGCGATCTTGGGGCCCACGCCCGGCAGGAGCTGGGCGACGCGAAAGCCTGCGATGCGGTCGCGCGGATTTTCGGCAAACCGCATCAGCGCGAGCGCGTCCTTCACATGCGCGGCGTCGAGGAACTTGAGTCCGCCGAATTTGACGAAGGGAATATTGCGCCGCGCCAGTTCGAGTTCGAGCGCGGCGCTGTGATGGGAGGCGCGAAACAGCACCGCCTGGGATTTGAGCTGAGCGCCAGCCTCGCGATTGGCGAGCACGCGGGTCGCCACGTATCGCGCCTGATCGGCCTCCTCCGCGACCGTCACCAGCGAGGGCTGCGCGCCGGCTGCGCGGTCGGTCCAGAGATCCTTGGCGTAGCGCTCGGGCGCGAGCGCAATCACTGCGTTCGCGGCGGAAAGGATCGGCTGCGTCGAGCGATAGTTGCGGTCGAGCGTCACGACGCGCGCCGGGGGATCGAAGGCGCCCGGAAAGTCGAGGATATTCCGCACCGTCGCGGCGCGGAAGGAATAGATCGCCTGCGCGTCGTCGCCGACGACGGTTAGGCCCCTGCCGAGCGGCCTTAAGCGCAGCACGATCTCGCCCTGCAGCGCGTTAGTGTCCTGATATTCGTCGACCAGGAGATGATCGAAGCGCGCGGCGACTTCGGCGGCGATCATGGGCTCCGCCAGCATCTGGGCGAAATAGAGCAGGAGGTCGTCGTAATCGAGCACGTTCTGGCGCTGCTTGGCTTCGACGTAAGAGGCGAAGAGGCAGCGAAGCGCCTCCTCGTGCGCCGCGACCCAGGGGAACCATTTGCCGATCGTCGCGCCGAGGTCGCCCCGCGCGTTGACGACGCGCGAATAGATCGCAAGGCACGTCCCCTTGGTCGGAAAGCGTTCCTTCGTCTCGGTGAGGCCCGCCTCGTGCCGCGCCCAGTTCATGAGGTCCGCCGAATCCTCGCGGTCGTGGATGGTGAATTGCGGATCAAGACCAAGGCGCGGCGCATATTCGCGCAAAAGGCGCGCGCCGATCGCATGAAACGTGCCCGAATACGCAGGCGCCGCCGCGGCCGCGGCTTCCGGCGCGAGACGGCGCGCGAGCAGCCGCTCGACCCGCCGGCCGAGCTCGGCGGCGGCGCGGCGCGAAAACGTCGCCAGCATGATGCGCTTCGGATCGGCGCCGGCGAGGATCAGCGCCGCGACCCGATGAGCGAGCATCGCCGTCTTGCCGGAGCCCGCGCCGGCGATGACGAGCAGCGGCTCGGGCGCGGCCGCGTCGCCGATCCCGTGCTCGACCGCGAGCTTCTGAGCCGGGTTGAGTTCGACTGCGGGCGCCGAACGAATCAGGGCGAGCGACATGGGCCGGACGCAACCATGTTTCGCGCTTTGTTCGCAAGGGCGGTGGACAGACCTCGGCCGATTAGCTAGTGTCCGTCCATAAACGCTAAGCGCCTGAAATTATTTATGGAATCGCTGCTTTTGTGGGTGCAAGGCCCGGCGGTTTCGGATAAGCTTTGGGATCAAGCCACTGATTCCAAAGGCGAAACCGCCACCGCCGGAGCCCGACAATGCGTCAGCAACGCACCGTCCAAGCCAGCCTATTCGATCTCTTCGCCGAGCACGAGATCGGCC
>JAFAHO010000284.1 GCA_019237205.1 Hyphomicrobiales bacterium | reverse complement strand
CGTCTCCTCCGCGACGACGCAGCCGAAGGTGGTCAGATGCAGATCGGCGATGCGCTCACGCGGCAGGTTACGGATGGCGTTCCGGAGGGAGAACGCGCCCTTGCTGTGGCCGTATAGCCGCTTGATCTGCGGCGCCGCCTTCAGGATAGCGCGCAGAACCTCGCTCTCCGGGGCGTCGCGGGGGAACGGGTCAGGCAGCGCCGTCAGGGGCAGCGCCGTCAAGGAGAGACGGCGGCCAATTTTCGCAAGTTCGGGAGCGGCAGCCTTGAGCGTCGCCTCGGTGGTCCGGCGCAAGAAATCAAGCATGCCGAAGCCGAGCCAGTCGACGAGGGCTTGCGGAACGAGGTCAGCGAGACCAAAACCCGGCACCATCGCGGCGACTGGCTTGTGCAGCGCTTCTGACACATTCCAAGCGAAGGCGGCCGAGCCCAGCGCCGAACTGCCGACACCGGTCACCGCAATCGCCTCCACGTCCTCCGGGACGACGCTGAGCGCGGCGGAGGCTGCGGGGTGGGGAAACTTCAGTCCCTCAGCCAGGAATCTCTTGACGTCGCTGTATTGGGAGACGAACGGCGGGCGATGCGCGTCAACGACGAGAATTGCGCCCTCCGAACTGTAGAGGTCCTTCAGGACGACTTGGACCACGGCCTCATACGCCGCGGCTCGCCTTCCGGCCGCGTCCTCTTGCCCCGCGATCTGCGTCACTACGGGCAGGGCGCGAACGCAAAGTTTGAGCCAGAACTGTTCGGTGCCGTAATGGAGGCGGTCGAGCGCGCTGTTCGCGTAATGGACGGCGAGCAGCAGCGGCACGATCGCATGCGCGAACGGGGCCGAAGTCATCGCCCGTGATAGGACGCCCAAGCTCTCGGGAGCAAAGCGCGGATCGAGAGGGGCGGGCGCGGACGGCGTCGAAACGGTGAGATCATTCATGCGATTTTGCCCCCAAACTCCGACCAAGTAGGCTTCTTCGCCCGCAGCAAAAACGCGAGCTAAGCTGTAGCTGCTGTTGGCGGTGTATCGCGAAGGAGCAAACTGCCGCGAAACCGCCTAGGTCCGTAAGAGTTGGGCCGAAGCTGGCTACGAACAGGCGACAGCCACACACCCAGGAACGCATCAGCTCCTCCTATCCCAGCATGACCAGCGTCTTGCGGAAGCGGACACCGGAGATGGCGAAGTACACGGCGCTGATGATCGCCATGGCGAGGAGCTCGGGCCACACGATATCCAGGCCGGCCGCCCGAAAGAGGACGGCCTGAGCGAAGCTGACGTAATGCGGCGTGGGAAAGATCTGCATCGCATACTGCAGCCAGACCGGCATGGTCTCCATCGGCGTCGCGGAGCCGGAGAGGACTTGCAGGATGACGAGAATCGGGATCACCAGGAGGCCGAACTGGCCCATCGAGGTGGTATAGGTGGCGAGCAGGATGCCCAAAGATGTAACGGAAAACGCGTAGACGATGGCTCCGGCCATGAACAGAACGAGCGAGCCGGCGATCGGGACTTGAAGCCACACTTGGACGACCAGTTTCATCGACAAGTACGCCGCAACCAGGATCACGAGCCCGTTCGCCGAGATCTTCGCCAGCATGATCTCGCTCGGGACGACCGGCATCGCGAGCAGATGCTCGATCGTGCCATGCTCGCGCTCGCGAATGAGCGCGGCGCCAGTCAGGATGACCGAGAGCATGGTGATGTTGTTGATCACCTGCATCACCGAGGTAAACCATTCCGACTTGAGGTTGGGATTGAACGTGACGCGGATGGCGAAGTTGACCGGCTGAAGCTCGGCTCCGCTTGGGGTTGTGACGGTTCCCTGGGCGCGCGTGTAGTAGGTTTGAACCACCTGGTTGATGATCTGCTGCAGGTAGGCGCCGCCGATGCCGGCCTGAGCAACGGCCGTCGCATCCATATTGATCTGGACGCTTGGATAGCGATTCGAGATGACGTCCTGCTCGAACTTGGGCGGAATTTCGATCACGAACACGAAGCGGCTGGCGTCCATCGACGGACCGATTTGCGTCGCCGGAATCTCGACCGGCGATTGGAATCGCGGCGGCAGGATGGCTTGCTGGATCAGCCGGGAGAGCTCGGAATGATCCTCGTCGACGATGGCGGTCGAGACATGGTCGACTTCGACCTTCGCCCCAGTGGCCACCGCGTACACGGCGTAGCTGAAGGTATAGACCGTCAGGGCCAGCAGGATCGGGTCGGCGCGGATGCTGTTCAGCTCCTTCAGGCCCAGCGCGAGGATGTGGAGCAGCTTCCTGAGCACCTCAAGACTCCTGTTTGCGGAGAATGAGCGCCGCGGCGCCGATGAAGAGGATAGTGAAGCCCGCGAGCGCCACGTAGTTGGGCCAGAGCTCGGCAAAGCCGAGGCCCTTGGTGAAAGCGCCGATGCTGATCTGCTGGAACCAGGACGACGGGAATGCAAGCCCGATGGCGCGGCCTGCGCCGGACAGGGATGAGACCGGAACGAGCAGGCCGGAGAAGCTGGTCGTTGGAATGAGCGCGAGGCAGGTCGTGCCGAACACCGCCGCGACTTGTGTCTTCACCAAGGTCGATATCAGAAGGCCAAACCCGGTCGCGGCGCACACACAGAGGAGGCCGCCGGCGATAAGCGCCGCCCAGGAACCTGTGACCGGCACGCCGAAGACGAAGAGCGCCAACAGGATGAGGGTGGCGAAGCTCGAAAGGCCGATTAGGACATAGGGAAGCTGCTTGCCGAGCAGGAATTCGAGGCGCGTCACCGGAGTCGAGCGGAAGTTGGCGATCGAGCCGGTCTCCACCTCACGCACGACGCCGAGCGCCGTCATGATCGCGGGGATAAGGATCAGCATCACCATGAGGGTGCTGGGCACCTCCGAATAGATGCTCTTGAACGACTGGTTGTAGCGGTAGCGCTCCTCGACACTGATCAGCGAGAACGACGAGGGTTTTCCGGTCAGACGCGCGGACAGATCGGAGAGATAGCTCTGCATCACTCCGCCGAGATAGGTGCGCGTCGTCTCGGCCCGGAACGGCATGTCGCCGCTGACCCACGCGCCGATCTCCGGCGTCTGCTGGGTGATCAGATCGTGGCCAAAGTTCGTAGGGATCTCGACGGCGAATACGACCTGGCCGCTGCGCAACCCGGACAGGATCTGATCGGCCGCCGTCAGGTTTGGTTTCCGGTCGAAATATTTCGGGTTGTCGAAGCTTTCCAGGAACTGCCGGCTCTCGAGCGACCGGTCCTGATCGAAGACCGCCCAGCGCACATGTTCGACGTCGAACGAAATGCCGTAGCCGATGGTCAACATCAGGATGATCGGATTGAGGATCGCAAAAGCAAGCCGCACCGGGTCGCGCATGATCTCGACCGCCTCCCGGCGCGCGTAAGCCCACAGCCGTGGGACGCTGAGGCCGCCCCCGCTCGCCTTCGGCTGCGCGAAAGCCTTCGCCTCAGCCGCAGGCGCCGCCTCGGCCGGTCGCTGCCCAAGCTTTTGACCGCTGGCATCCTCGAGAAAGCCGATGAACGCCTCCTCGAGCGACTTGGCGTGACGGGCTTCGATCAGGTCGGGAGGCTTGCCCATGGAAAGGACCTTGCCGGCGTTCATGAGCGAGATGCGGTCGCAGCGCAGCGCCTCGTTCATGAAGTGCGTGGAGAGAAAGATCGTCACCCCGTCGTTGCGCGAGAGCGCGATCAGATATTCCCAGAACTGGTCGCGGGCGACCGGATCGACGCCCGACGTCGGCTCGTCCAGGATCAGCATCTCGGGACGATGCTGGATCGCCACCGCTAATTGCAGGCGCTGACGGATGCCGAGCGGCAGGCTTTCCGGCTCGACGTCGGCCACCTCTCTGAGCCCGAACCGGTCGAGCATCTCGTCGACGCGCTTGCCGCGCGTGGCGACAGGGAGATCGAACAGCTTGGCGTGGAGCTCGAGATTCCGCCGCACCGAGAGCTCGCCATAGAGCGAGAAGGCCTGCGACATGTAGCCGACGCGCCGGCGCATCTCGATGTCTTCTTCGCCGCTGACGAGCTCACCGAACAGCATGGCCTTGCCGTCGGTCGGCGGCAGAAGGCCGGTCAGCATCTTCATGGTGGTGGACTTGCCGCAGCCGTTCGAGCCGAGAAAGCCGAAGATCTCGCCCTTCCCGATGCGGAAGCTCACGTGATCGACCGCGGTGAAGGCGCCGAAACGCTTGGTGAGCCCGTCGGCTTCGATCGCCGGCGTTCCGCCTTCATGCTTCAGCGGCGGAATCTCGATCGCCTTATGGCCCTTCCGCTTTTCCTCGGGCAAAAGCGAGATGAACGCCGACTCGAGGTCTTTGGCGCCGGCGCGGCCCTCGATCTCGGCCGGCGACCCGGTCGCGATCACGTGGCCGCCGTCCATGGCCGCGAGCCAAGCGTACTGCTCGGCTTCGTCCATATAGGCGGTCGCGACCACCACGCTCATCTGCGGCCGCTGTGCGCGGATGCGATCGATCAGCTCCCAGAACTGCCGCCGCGACAGCGG
>JAFAHO010000174.1 GCA_019237205.1 Hyphomicrobiales bacterium | reverse complement strand
GGCCATCGCGCTCGGCGTGGCCGCTCTTATCTCGATATCTCCGCTTTCCACAGCGCGCGCGGACTCCTCCGCGCCAAGCGGGGCGACACCCTCGCTCAGTGAACCGGCGCCCACGCCAAGCATCGTGACGCCGGCGCCCAGTGAAACGGCGTCCACGCCTAGCGGGGCGACGCCCTCGCTCAGTGAACCGGCGCCCACGCCAAGCGTCGCAACGGCGCCGCAACGCCCGTCGCATACGTATGTACGTCACTATGCCCGACACACTCACTATGCGTGGCGCAACGGGCGCCGCTACGCCGCTTATAGCTATGATAACCCCGTTGCGGCTGCTGCCACTGGCGTGGTCGGCGGCATGGCGGATCTCGGCTCGATCGCCGCCTATCCGGTCTATTGCTTCCCGCGCTACGGCTCCTGCCGCGTCCGCCTGCCGTATCCATAGTGAGGCAGGCTACCCTGCGTAGCGGCCGCGGCTGAGCTTGCGCGGTCCGGCCGCGCGGGGGCGCCCGGGCTTCGGCGCGGACGGGCTGACCGACATCGGTCAGCTCGCGCCCGCTTCCCTTGTGCCGCCGATGTGCTGGAGGGACCGGCCACGACGAGGCCGCGGCTCGTCTTTGGAAGGCCGAGAGCGTCGCCGGCCGCTCGGATCGGCGGCGTAGCCGCTTGCGATGCCCGCAACGCTGAAAGCGGCGGTCGCCGGTTGCGTTCGCCGCGGAGAGTGCTATTCTAACTCCCAAACAAGCTTTGGGAGGTTAGTCATGGTCAAACTCTCCGCGATTTGCGTCGCGGTGCTGCTCTCCACGTCGATGGCCGCCGCGGAAGGCGACCTCGCCGGCCAGGATATTCGCATTGGCGTCGCCGGCCCGCTGACGACCCCATCGGCCACGTTCGGCGTCGAAATGCGCCAGGCAGTCGATCTCGCAGTCGACGAGCGCAACGCCGCGGGGGGCGTATTAGGCGGAAAGATCATGGCGGCGGTGATCGACGATCAGGCGGACCCGGAGAAGGGAAAGGCCGCCGCGAGGGCGCTTTGCGACGATCCTCGCGTGCTCGCGGTTGTCGGCCACGTGAACAGCGGCGTCATGCTCGCGAGCGAGAAAATCTACGCGGACTGCGGCCTCACCGTTCTGACGCCGATGGCCTCCAACCCCGCCATCACCGAGCAGGGGCTCGCCAATGTCTTCCGCCTGACCAACCGCGACGACCATAAAGGTCCCGCCCTGGCGCGGTGGCTCACGGCCAGGATGGGCAGGAAGGCGGCCGTAGTGGTCGACGACGGCACGCCCTACGGCAAGGGGATCGCCGACCAGTTTTCGAGCGGGTTCACGGCTGCCGGCGGCGCAGTGCTCACGCGCTGGACGGCCAAGGCCGCGCAGACGGATTTCGCCGCCGAAGTCGCGGGATTGCCGAAGGATTTCGACGTGCTGTTCTTCGGCGGCATCAAGGAAGGCGCCTATATCCTCAAGGACATGCGAAAAGCCGGTTTGCGACAGGTGTTCGCGTGCGGCGACGGCTGCTGGAGCGTCGGCGGCTTCATCAAACCGGCGGAGGGCGCAGCGACGGCGGGCGAGGGCGTTCGCGTCCTCTCGGCTGCGCCGGCGATCGGCAAGGTCCCGGGGTCGGCCGAGTTCGCCGACCGCTACCAGGCCCGTTTCGGTCCGATCAACAATTACGCCGCGAACTCCTACGACAGCGCGCGCATTCTGATGGCGGCGATCGAGGCGGCCGCCAGGGCGAAGAGCGGTCTGCCAGCGCGAGCGGATGTGCTGGCGGCGCTGAAAGGGATGACGTTCCAGGGGGTCGCCTACGCGGCGCCAGTGTCCTGGGACGCGAAAGGCGACAACAGGGCTGCCGTCATTTTCGTCAACGAGGTCGACGGCGACCGCTTCCGCGAGATCGACCAGATTGGCGGCGCGCCTTAGGGTCGGCTTCGGCGGTCGCAGACGCCACGGCAGTAGAGTGCGCCGTCACCGCAACTGACCCATGGCTGGTCGCCATACCTGAACTGAACTGGGCAGCAGAGCGCCGCTGTCACAGTATCGTACTACCGCTCGTCCTCACGTAGCTTCGACAGTTCTTCTACAAACTGGATGATCGCCTCACGCAGACCCGCCTGCTTAACGTTCATAAACGCACGAATGAGACGAACTCCGTCTTCCGGCGTTGGCCGAGAAGAGGCTCCGGCGGGGTTACGTCGACCGTCGTGATGGATAAACGCGTCTGAAGAGCCGGTTGAAGAAGCCTCTTTCTTTACCATTACCAGCCCCCGAACGTCTTATAGCGAGCCCGACCCAATAAGCTCAAAGCAGGCATGTTCCGCATCATCTCTTGCATGATATCGCGGACGTAGGCTCTTTCGAATTGCATCGAAGCACGGTTTCGAAATTTGCGCCAGTTAACATTTGGTAACAATGTCAATGCTTTGTGGCCAGTTCATGTCAACGCCGGGGAAGCGTGTGGGCGACTGTGGCGCCGTTCAAGGTGGTTGAGAACATCGCCAATATCGGCCATATTTGCGGTCGTCGGAGGCCGCATCCGGCGAATGTCGGCTTCCAATTCGGCGCTTAAGGCAGACGGAAATGCCGATGACCCTTCCGCGTTTCACTGCAGAAATCTCCTTGGGACGACCAATAAGGCATTATTGCGGCCGCGCGACGGCGCCGACCTCTCGCGGCGTGTCTCCCCAATTGCCGCCCATCAGTGTGGGGCCATTCTTTGGCTATTGTTGTTGCCTCAATTTGGTTTCCCAGGGGTTGCCCGTGTCGATCGCGACCGGGGCCGGCGGACGTCAGCCTTTCGCTGTAAACTCGCGCTGGGCGCCAGCAGGTTTTCGCCCGCCCCCTCCCTTGATAACTTGTACGTCATGCCCCGAAGGCGACGGGGAATGCGCATGTTCCTGCCAAGACAATGGGTTGCCGTGCGCGCAAAAGGGCAACGTGCAAGTCTGTGAATAGCCCGACTGCGGCCTTTCTCCTTGACGACATCTTTTGTTCGCCAACTCATCGGGAGCCGACGACGGGCGGCGCCGCTCGTCTCAAGGAAGGCCGAGAGCGTCGGCCGCCCGCTCGGATCTGCGGCGTTCACCGCTAGAGTTCTTTGGCTTCCTTCCTTCTCTCCGAGCCCTCGAACGGCTG
>JAFAHO010000167.1 GCA_019237205.1 Hyphomicrobiales bacterium | reverse complement strand
TAGAGCGTCCTGTTTTTGGGTCTACGCATAGCCTGCATTTTTGAGATATGCGGCGCATTCGGCTGGTTGGTATTGGGCCAGGATCTCGGCGCTGGCGTCTGAGATGGCTTCGTAGGTTCGCGCTCCGACCTTGCGCAGCAGGGTCTTGAACTTGGCGAAGACCTGCTCGATTGGGTTGAGGTCGGGGGAGTATTTCGGCAGGAAGACGAGGCGGGCGCCGACGTCCCGGATCGCCTTCCGCACCGCCTTTCCTTTGTGGGAGCCGAGGTTATCGAGGATCACGACGTCGCCTGGCTTGAGGGTTGGGACAAGAAACTGCTCGACATAGGCGCGAAAGCGCTCGCCGTTGATGGGACCATCGAACAGGCAGGGCGCGTCGATCCGATCCTGGCGAAGAGCGGCGAGGAACGTTGCCGTCTTCCAGCGTCCTTGCGGGACCTTGTCGATGAGGCGCGCTCCCTTCGGCGCCCAGCCGCGAAGCCGTGTCATGTTGGTTTTCGTCCAGGTCTCGTCGAGGAAGATGAGACGCCTGGGGTCGATGAGCCCCTGATAGGTCCGCCAGCGCGCGCGATGGCGGCTGATGTCCCGGCGATCCTGCTCGCGCGCGACGAGCGTCTTTTTTTAAACGTCACGCCGATCTTGCGGAAGAAACGGCTCATCATCGAGGTGTCGGCTTTCACTCCGCGCTCCGCCGAAAGGCGATCGCAGAGAGCCTGAAGCGTGACGTCCGACTTCTCCGCCCGCGCCGCCTCGAGCAACTCCCGATGCGGCATGAGCTTGGAGGCGCGATGGCCACCATGTCCGACCGGCTCTCGCGAGCCATGACGTTCAACCCGCTCGAGCCACTTGACGGCCACCGATTCGCTGACCGCGTAATGACGCGCCGCGGCCCGGCGGCTCATCTTGCCTGTCCTCACCGCATCGATCACCCGATCGCGCAAGTCTTGTGAATACGGCTTTGCCATCTCCGGCTGGCCTCCGCCCAGCCGGCAGGTTGAATCAAAATCTACCCGATTCGGGAATCCCCCTCCGATTCAGCCCAAGCGCAGAGCGCTCTAGAAGGCCTCCCTCCAGGAGCTTGGCAAGGTGATTGCTGGCGGATTGCGGCGTCACCCTTGCGGCATAGGCCAGCGCGCTCGCGGGCTGGGCGCGTCCGTCGCATAGCGCGGACAGAATCGCAGCGCGCGCCGGATCGCCGATTAAAGCGGCTGGAAGAGCGATATTCGCGTCCATCGCCAAGTCTCTTTATGTCAGGACTAGGCTGCACGTTTCATGTTTGACTGAAACGTGCGAGCGGAAGGCCGTTTCAGAAGAAGGCCGACGCCACGGCGGCCGGCTCAAGGCTCAGCCCTACAGGCAGATCAGATCGTCCCTGGCGCTCGCGGCCCCGACGGGCGCGCAAGACCCGGCGGTCGCGGCGCTGACCGCGTTAGCGGCCGAGCAAGCCGATTTCGAGCTTCGAATGCGATGGGTCAGCGGGGCAGGGGACGCCGCTACTCTTCGGCTTCGATGGGCTCGCGCGCCGCCCGTGGGCGCGCCTTAACCGGGCGCAGGAGAAAGTCGGGCACATGGTCGCCGAGCCCGATCACCGGCGCGTCGTCCGCTCGGCGCGGACGCTCGCGGCGCGGCGCCCGGTCCGCGAAGGCGGGGGCCCGAGCGCTTGAGCGGCGCTCCGCCTCGGCGGCGACGCGCTCGCGCGGCGGGCGTTCGGCATGATGGCGGCGGGACTCAGGCTGACGTTCGGCGTGCTGATCGGGGCGCTCGCCGTTCTCGACTGTGGCTGGGCGCTGGGATCGCGTGCGGGCGGCGCCGCGTCCGCGGCGCAAACGCTCGCGCGGGGGCTCTTCGGCTTCGTCATCGGGAGGCAGTTGAGCGCCCTCCTGCCAGTCGATCTTGCGCACGATGAGCTTCTCGATCTCGGCGATCGCCTTCTGGTCGGCGCGCGCAACGATGGTCAGCGCCTGGCCGGACTTGCCTGCCCGTCCCGTGCGGCCGATGCGATGGACGTAATCCTCGGCGTGGTGAGGCGCGTCGTAGTTGATCACGTGACTGACGTCGGGAATGTCGAGGCCTCTGGCCGCGACGTCGGAGCAGACCAGGAGCTGGACGTCTCCGGCGCGGAACGCGTCGAGGGCCGCCATGCGCATGCGCTGGTCGAGATCGCCGTGCAACGCGCCGACCGAGAATCCGTGCTTCTGCAAGGAACGGTAGACGACCTGAACGTCGCGTTTGCGGTTGCAAAAGATGAGCGCGTTCTTGAAATTTTCCGCGCCGCGAATGATGCGCCTCAAGGTCGAGCGCTTCTCTTCGGGCCCCCCACCGGAAGGCACAAGCGTCTGGGTGATGCTTTCGGCGGTCGTGGCGGCGCGGGCGACCTCGACGCGCACGGGATTGTGGAGGAACGTATCGGCCAGTCGTGTGATCTCGGGCGGCATTGTCGCCGAGAAGAACAGCGTCTGGCGCGTGAACGGCACCAGCTTGCAGATGCGCTCGATGTCCGGGATGAAGCCCATGTCGAGCATGCGATCGGCTTCGTCGATGACCAGGATTTCGATCGCGTTCAGGAGCAGTCCGCCGCGCTCGGTGAAATCGAGCAGGCGTCCGGGGGTGGCGATGACCACGTCGGCGCCCCGCGCGATCTTGGTCTCCTGATCGCCGAAGGCGACGCCGCCGATCAGGAGCGCGACGCTGAGCTTATGGTTGACGCCGTACTTGCCGAACGCCTCTTCGACCTGTGCGGCGAGCTCGCGCGTCGGCTCGAGAATAAGTGTGCGCGGCATGCGGGCGCGCGCGCGCCCGCGCTCCAACAGCGACAGCATCGGCAGCGTGAACGCGGCCGTCTTGCCCGTGCCAGTCTGGGCGATGCCCAGAACGTCACGGCCTTGCAACGCGTGGGGAATGGCTTGTTGTTGGATCGGCGTCGGCGTGTCGTAGCCCGACGCTTCAACGGCTTTGAGCACTTTCTCGCTCAGGCCGAGTTCGCTAAATTTCATGCTTTCTCGCTTGCGCGAATGCCTCGCATCCGCTTCATGTCATATGGAGGCCTAGTGGACCTGCGTCAATGCGTTGGGGCGGGTCCCGGCGCGCAAGCCTCGCGCCGCGCCGGAGCCTTCATTCGCTCTCAGCGTGCCTTGCCTTAGATGATCTCGCGGAAAAGTCAATCAACCAGGATCTGCGCCTTGCGGACGCGCCGCTGAGCGGCGAGATGTCGCAGTTTGCGCAACGCCTTGGCCCATGCGAAACAGCGGACTTGTCGCCAGATGCCGGAGTCGTTCGATGGCCGGCGGCGGCCAATTCGAAGGCCGGGTGGCCGCGATTCGCGGCGCGGTGGTCGACGATCTTTCCGCGTTGCAGGGCGAAATTCACGCGCTGCGCGCGATCCGGCGCCGTTTCGATCCCTTGTCGAGTTCGCTCTTCCTGATCGTGCTGATCTCGAACTGGTCGCCGCTCATCCCGGACGTCGACCCGCCGACCGCGCATATCGAGACCGACGCCGCAATGGCGCTGATCGTGTTCGTCGCG
>JAFAHO010000159.1 GCA_019237205.1 Hyphomicrobiales bacterium | reverse complement strand
AGAAAGGGAAGGTCGCCTATCCGCTCGAGGAGGTGCTGCTTTTGCTGTTGGCTGCGGCGCTGGCGGGAGCGGAGACGGTGGCCGACATTGCGCGCTTCGGCCAGGCCAAGCTGGCGTTCCTTCAACGTTTTCGACGTTTCGACAACGGCACGCCCTCGCACGACCAGTTGGGCAACATCCTGGCCAATCTCGACCCGGTGGCGTTCCAGCGCTGTTTTGTGGCGTGGGCGGCGGCGCTCACGAAGACGGCGGCCGAAGTGATCGCCATCGACGGCAAGACGGTGCGGCGTTCCTACCAGAAGAAGGGGGCGGAAGAGCCGATCCATGTCGTCTCGGCCTTCGCCGCGGGCCAGCGCATGGTGCTCGGACAGACCAGGGTCGGCGACAAGTCGAACGAGATCGTCGCCATTCCGGCGCTGCTCGAGCTGTTGGCCATCGAAGGCGCTGGGACGAAAACGCCCTTGCCGCCTACATCGCCGCATGACACGTTCAGTCGATTCCCCTGCGCAGTAGGTCGGCTTGGATTGACCGCCGGAGTCAGGGGAAAAGTGTCAGCCTGAGCTGCACATACACTTGGCCTGAGTGATTCGCTTGAACGCATCACGCCGGCCTAGCTGATCGGCATGGTTCGCAGATTGATTGACGGAGAATGAGAAGCTGAGCCCGGCCATGGCGGGCAGCGGATCGAGAGCCAGGCGCTGAAGGAGGAGAGTTGCGCGGCTGAAGCATTTGCCGCCTCGTCCGCCGCAAAAGCCTTACGGCATGGAGAAGGCGACGGATCGGCGGGAGGGCGGGGCGAAGGGCGGCGAGGATGAGCCGCGACGCCTCGATCAGGAGATTTTGATGAACCGGAAAGGCTTTGTGCTTGGCGCCGCGCTTCTGAGCGTTCTCGGGTCGCCCGCCGCACTTGGGCCAACAAATCCTTCGCCGCGTCCGGGAACATCGACGTCGCTGCGATCCTCAACGACCCAGAAGAGCCAGTCGCCGGAAACCCCGCGGGCAACGTCACCATCATCGCCTTCATAGACTACAATTGTCCGTTCTGTAAAAAGTCGTCTCCCGATCTCGAAAGGTTCGTCCGGGCGGACCGCAATGTTCGGCTCGTCTACAACGACTGGCCGATCCTCACGCAGTCTTCGAGACCGCGCGCGTCGAGATGATCCGGCTCGAGAACCATCTGAAGGTGCACGCCGCGGACGTCAGCGCCCTGCTCAAGAGAAATCGGGATCAGGCGAACGCCCTCTGGACTCGAAGGCACGCCGGTCTTCCTGGTCGGCCCTTTCAAGGTCGACAAGGCGCTCGTCTACGACGAATTCAAAGAGGTCATGGCCGACTTTAGGGCGCGCATCGGCAAGTGAATTGTAGCCGCGCGCGATGAACGAGGCTGACGCGGCCAGCGGCCGCGTCTACAGAACGCGCCCCACCCAGCTAATTAGACCTTCTCCCCCTCGCTGGAGAAGAGCCAGCCCTCGGGCTTGACCGGCGGTGTCGCCGAACGCGACGGAAAGGGGTCCGCGCTGCAGCGCCGCGCTGTCGCGCCGACCCCTCACACCAACCCTCCCGCAAAGGGTCCCACAAGCGGAGGGAGCGGCCAGCACAGATCAGGCGAGGTCGAAGCGATCGAGGTCCATCACCTTGGTCCACGCCGCCGCGAAGTCTTTCGCAAACTTCTCCTTCGAGTCCGCGCACGCATAGACTTCGGCCAGGGCGCTGCGAGTGCGAACCGAAGATCAGGTCGACGCGGGTCCCGGTCCATTTGACCTCGTTCGTCTTCCGGTCGCGGCCCTCGTATACGCCTTCGGCGCCGGCTGCCGGCTGCCATTGCGTGCTCATGTCGAGCAGGTTGACGAAGAAGTCGTTCGTCAGCGTCTCTTGCCGCTTGGTGAAGACGCCGTGCGTGGACTGCCCGGCAGTAGCCCCCAGGACGCGCAGGCCGCCGACGAGAACCGTCATCTCCGGCGCCGTCAGCGTAAGCAATTGCGCCCGATCCACCAACGCCTCCTCGGGCGCCATGATGTGCTTGCTGCGGTAATAGTTGCGGAAGCCGTCAGCGACCGGTTCGAGCGGGGCGAAGGAGGCGACGTCGGTCTGCTCCTGCGACGCGTCCATGCGCCCAGGCGTGAAGGGGACCTTCAGGTCGAGCCCGGCGACTTTCGCGGCTTTTTCGATCGCCGCCGAGCCGCCGAGAACGATCAGGTCGGCGAGCGAGACCTTCTTGCCGCCGGACTGTGAAGCATTGAAATCCTTCTGGATCGCTTCGAGCTTCTGCAGCACGGACGAGAGCTGCGCGGGCTGATTGACCTCCCAGTCCTTCTGCGGCGCGAGACGGACGCGCGCGCCGTTTGCGCCGCCGCGCTTGTCAGAGCCGCGGAACGTCGACGCCGACGCCCAGGCCGTCGAAACGAGGTGTGACACGGACAGACCAGAACTCTTGATCTTTGTCTTCAGAGCCTCAACATCTTTCGCGCTGA
>JAFAHO010000387.1 GCA_019237205.1 Hyphomicrobiales bacterium | reverse complement strand
CTCGCGATCCGCTCGACCTTCATCGTCGGCTTTCCCGGCGAGACGGAGGAGGATTTTCAATTGCTGCTCGACTGGCTCGACGACGCCAGGCTCGACCGCGTCGGCTGTTTCCAGTACGAGCCGGTCAAGGGCGCCGAAGCCAATGATCTCGGCCTCGAGCCCGTGCCAGACGAAGTGAAGGCTGCGCGCCGCAAACGGTTGATGCTGCGCCAGCAGGCGATCAGCGCCAAGAAACTCGCAGGCAAAATCGGCCGGCGCTTCGAGGTGATCGTCGACGAGGGCGGCCAGCATTCGGCCAAAGGCCGAACCAAGGGCGACGCGCCGCAGATCGACGGCTCGGTCCATATCGCGACGCGGCACCCCTTGCGCGCCGGCGACATCGCGACGGTCAAGATCGACCGCGCCGACGCCTACGATTTGTGGGGGACGGCGGTGTGGAGGTTCGCCGCGAGGTCGTGACGCGTCGCGTGTTTTTCAAAGGCTATTGCGGTTCCATACGGCATTCGGGGTTATATAAGAAATGGCAACGCGCGTTCGAATGCCCTCAATTTCATACATCGTTGCTCGGAGCTACCCGGGAAACGTTATTGGGTACAAAAACAGACTACCATGGCACCTGAAGAGCGACCTAAAGAGGTTCCGTCAACTAACGACCGGCCATGCAATCATAATGGGGAGGGCAACCTACGACTCGATCGGACGTCCGCTTCCAAATCGGACCAACATTGTGATCAGCAATCGGACTAATCCCGCTAACGCAAACGATATAAATGTTATTGACGACACGATATTATATTGGGCCAATACAAAAGAGGATGCCCTTTTTGTTGCCAACTTAGTATCCATTCTGCGTAAAACTGGAGACGTATTTATTATCGGTGGCCAGACCGTGTTCTCTTTATATGGAGACATCGTAAATAGAGTATATTTGACTCAAGTATTTGCTGATGTTCCAGGTGACGCATTTTTTGATATGGACTTTCCCACCTCGGACTGGAAATGCACATACGAAGAGGATTGGCCAAAAAACTACTCTGGCGATGACCATCCTTTCCGTTTTTCGATATATGTACGGAAGAAATATAAATACCGATACGAATTGCTTTCGCACTTCTTTACAGAGCAAGCTGACAAATTGAAATGGTTGAAGAACCAAGTACCAGGCGCGCAAAAAATAATAGAGGCTTATGTGCAAGAAAATCTACAGCTATGATTAGTATCGGCCTGAGAGCTACCCTTATTTGCGGACAGGACGAGGAGCGAAAAGCGGTGCCTTCACACCGCAACCTTCGCCTTGATCGCCGGCCAGGGATCGTAGCCTTCGAAGGCGATCGCGTCCGCCTTTAGATCGAAGATCGAGCCGACGTCGCCGAGGCGGAGGCGCGGCAGTGGGCGGGGCTCGCGCGAGAGTTGCTCGCGCGCCTGCTCCTCGTGGTTCAAATAGAGATGGGCGTCGCCGAACGTGTGTACGAACTCGCCGGCCTTAAGCCCGCATTCGCGCGCAATCAGGTGGGTCAAGAGCGCGTAGCTCGCGATGTTGAACGGCACGCCGAGAAAGATGTCGGCCGAGCGCTGATAGAGCTGGCACGACAGTTTGCCGCCGCTCACGTGAAACTGGAAGAGGCAATGGCAGGGCGGCAGCTTCATCCGCTCGATGTCGGCGACGTTCCAGGCGGACACGACAAGCCGGCGCGAATCCGGGTTGCGGCGGATTTCCTTGAGGAGCCAGGCGATCTGATCGTAGGTGCGCCCGTCGGGGCCTTCCCAGGCGCGCCACTGCTTGCCGTAGACCGGGCCGAGATCGCCGTCAGCGTCGGCCCAGTCGTCCCAGATCGAAACGCCGTGCGCCTTCAGATAGGCGATGTTGGTGTCGCCCTTCAGAAACCAGATCAGTTCCTCAACGATCGACTTCAGGTGCAGCCGCTTGGTGGTGACGAGCGGAAAGCCTTGCGTCAGATCGAAGCGAATCTGGCGGCCGAAAAGGGAGCGGACGCCCGTGCCGGTGCGGTCCGGCTTGACCGCGCCGGTCTCGAGCGCCTCCCGCATGAGATTGAGATAGGCCCGCATGCCCGGCGATCCTTAAAGCTCCAGGACCGCTCTCTTTATCTGATTCTCTGGGCGCCGGACATTACCGGCGCACACGCTCTCCACGCCCGTCTCAGTGCAGACTGACAGTCTCCAATTCGTGTTCCCACGCGTTGGCGATCGCTGCGTCCTTCGAATCGGTCAGCATGATGGGCGAACCGTCGGCGCCGAGCAGCGCGAACAGCTTGACGCCGGGGCGAAGCGGGGGCGCCTGCGGGAAGAGACGCGAAACGTCCTCGGAGTTGATGGCCTTCACATAGGCGACCGCGCCGTCGCCCAAATGAGCGAATTCCTGCGGAGTCAGCGCCGGAGCCTTGTCGTTTTCCGTTCTCATCGCTTCCGTCCTTTCCGGCGGTCTGTAAAGACCCGCCTCCGGAGCGCAACCTCACTCGCGCGCCGATATCCGTATTGTCTTTACGATCCGCTCCGGTTGCGGCCGGACGAGGTCAATCGAAAGCAAGCCTTGTGCCAGATCGGCGCTTAGGACCTGCATGCCCTCGGCGAGAAGGAAGCTGCGCTGGAACTGCCGCGCGGCGATGCCGCGGTGCAGAAATTCGCGCGTCTTGTCGTCCTGCTGGCGACCGCGGATCATCAGCTGATTCTCCTCGACCGTGACCTCGATCTGCTCCTTTTGGAAACCGGCCACTGCAAGCGTTATGCGCAGCTTCTCCGGGTCGGCCGACGATGCCGGGATTCGCTCGATGTTGTATGGGGGATAGCCGTCCCCCACCGTCTTCGCCACTTTGTCGAGCGCCCGCTCGATGCCGTCGAAGCCAAGCAGGAACGGAGAACTCAACGCCGTCACGCGCACCATGTTCGAAGCCCCCTTTAAGGCGCTTCACGGGCAGATGGCCTTCATGGGAAGCGCCCTGCCTCGCTGCCGAAATCTTCGCCAGGCGTTGGCACGACCCATTCCGCCTGATCGGATCGATATGGGTCCGCGGCTCAATTCTTCAAGACCGGGGCGGAAGACAGGCAGGATTCGACGGCTTTCAAGCCTCAGGGAGGGCCGCCGACTGCGTTTCTTCCACCAACCTTGATAGAATGCTGCGCGTAAATCCTGAATCAATCGTTGATTCGCTGAGCCGTTTGTCCGGAGGCGCAAGCATATTAGCCAAAAGGAGGCCTGCGGCGGGCAGGCTCGGAACCAAGCGCCGGTGCCTCGCCTGCGGCGCAAAATACTACGACCTCGGCCGCACGCCGCCGACCTGCACGCGCTGCGGCGCGGAAGCCGGATCGAAAGCGCCCGCCGAAGCGCCTCCGCCCGCGCCAACGGGCCCCGAGGCGGCGCCGGCGCGCGCGCGACCGATCGGCCGCGAGTGGTCGCGCGAGCAGGCGGCCGCGATCGACAAGGTCGGGCGCTGGCTGAAGGCGGGTGAGCCGCAGGTGTTCCGCCTCTTCGGTTACGCCGGCGTCGGCAAGACGACGCTCGCCCGCCATGTCGCCGAGGGCGCGGCGGGCGGGACGGTTTTCGCCGCCTTCACCGGCAAGGCGGCGCTCGTGATGCGCGGCAAGGGCTGCGCCGGCGCAACGACCATCCATGCCCTGATCTACCGCGCGAGCGAGGGCGTAGAGGGCGCGCCGACCTTCACCCTCAACGGGGACGGACCAGCGTCCCGCGCGGGCCTCATCGTCATCGACGAGTGCTCGATGGTCGATGGCGAACTGGCGCGCGACCTGCTTTCGTTCGGCAAGCCGATCCTCGTGCTCGGCGATCCGTTCCAGCTGCCGCCGGTCAAGGGGGGCGGCTACTTCACCGAGCGCGCGCCCGACGTAATGCTGACCGAAATTCATCGGCAGGCCGCCGACGACCCGATCATTCGCCTGTCCGAGATCGTGCGCACGGGCGGCGAACTGAAAGAGGGCGCCTATGGCGATACGCGCGTCATCCGGCGCGCCGAGATCGACGCGGCGCAAGTGCTCGCCGCCGACCAGGTGCTGGTCGGCGTCAACCGGACGCGGCGCGCCTATAACCAGCGCATCCGCGATCTTAGCGGCTTCAAGGAGCCGCTGCCGGTCGCCGGCGACCGGCTGGTGTGCCTGCGCAACGACCGGGCGAAGGGCCTCATCAATGGCGGCCTGTGGCGGGTCGAGGCTCTCGCGGGCATGCAGAAGGATTTCGTCAAGATGACGCTGAGCCCGGAGGACGAAGGCGCGCGAGCCTCGGTCAAGGTCGCGGTCCTGAAGCATTTCTTCGAAGGCGCCGAAGGCGACCTCGCCTGGCCGATCCGGCGCGAATCCGACGAGTTCGACTACGGCTACGCGCTCACCGTCCACAAGGCGCAGGGGTCGCAATGGGACAACGTGATGCTGTTCGACGAAAGCTTCGCCTTCCGCGAGCACCGGGCGCGCTGGCTCTACACCGGTCTGACCCGCGCTGCGCGGCGGCTCACGGTGGTGCGGTAGCGGAGGGTCGGGCGAGCCTGGCCCGCCACCCGTTGCAATCCGACGCCAACCCCACGTTTTCAGAGGCTTGAGTGCGCTTTTTTGCAACTTTGTAACTCCCAAGCACCCCCTCTTTTTGGTGGTCGCGGCGGATTGGAAGAGGCCGCCGCCGGAACGAAACCGAAGCGCATCGCGAACGAATAGGAATCGACCGAAGCGGTCACGGCGATGCGAGGCCAATTTATCTGTCGAAATGAGGGGGTGCTTGGGAGTTACGCAACTTTGCAACTTTTTTGCGTGTATGTACATGTATTAGATGTCATTTTGGCGTGCTTATTGAAACCCGCTCGCCGGGCCGGCGCGCGAGGATTCGATGACTACCTACTGAGGGCGCGAGGCGGCCAACGACCCAGGCGGGCGCTCTGAGCCGCCCAGGGGAGCCTGTGAAAAGGCGTTCTCCTTTTTGGCAATGGCCGTTATGATCGCCGCCTCGCGTCGTCGCGCCGCGAGAGGAGCGGAAAGGCCATGGGCGCGGACACCGTCTTCATCAGCTACAGCCACGACTCGACCGAGCATAAAGACCGCGTGCTCGAGCTCTCGAACGCGCTTCGCAAGAACGGCATCGACTCCGAACTCGACCGCTATCACGTCCGCCCGGAGCAGGGCTGGCCGCGCTGGTGCGAGGCGCGGCTTCGACCTGCGAACGCCAAGTATGTGCTCGTAATCTGCACGCCGACCTACCGTAGTCGCGTGGAGAACAGCGTCAACTCCGATGAAGGCCGGGGGGTCTACTGGGAAGGCAGCCTCATCTATCACTATCTCTATGTCGCCAAAGAAAACTCTCGTTTCATCCCGGTCTTGCTCGGCGACGAAACGGAGGACGGCATTCCGATCCCGCTGCAAGACTACACCCGCTATCGCATCAAGACGTTCGATAGGACCGACCCGGAATTCGAGCGGCTCCTTCGCGAATTGTGCGGCAAGCCCGCCGATTCCAAGCCCGAACTTGGGCCACCCGCGGACTTCTCAGGGCCGACGGCTCCGGCGGCGGGTATCCGGGTGCCTTTGCCGGCGCTCGCGATTAGGACCAACTTCCCGCCGCCCGCCGACATTTCTCACATCGACCGTTACGCGCCGAAAGAACTGATCGGGCGCGAGGCGGAGAACAAGCTCATCGACGAGGCTTGGGCCAAGGCCGTCGCGGGCGAGGCGCATCCGCGCGTCTTGACCTTTGTCGCGCTCGGCGGCGAGGGCAAGACGGCGCTGGTGGCCAAATGGGCGATCGCCATGGCGCAGAAGGGCTGGCCCGATTGCGAGGCGGCTTTCGCCTGGTCGTTCTACCGCCAGGGTTCTAGCGAGCAGGTAGCCGGGTCATCCGACCTCTTCCTTGCGGAGGCGTTGACATTCTTCGGCGCGCCGGCGGTTGAGGATGTCGAAAGCGGCTATAACAAGGGCCGGCGCCTCGCCCAATGGGTTGGCGACAAGCGCACCGCGCTCGTCCTCGACGGGCTGGAGCCGCTGCAGTATCCGCCGACCTCGCCGGTGGCGGGCCAATTGAAGGACGAGGGCCTACGCGCCCTGCTCAAGGGCTTGGCCCAACGCAACAAGGGCCTCTGCCTCGTCACCACGCGCTATGCGATCAATGACCTCGAAGCCTATCCGGAGACGGCGCCGCAAAAGGACCTCGCTCCGCTCTCCAAAGAATCCGGCGCGCGGTTGCTGGATCGTCTCGGCGTCAAGGGAACGGAGGAGGAGCGCGAGCAGCTTTCGGAGGACATCAAGGGCCACGCGCTCACACTCAATCTGATCGGCTCATATCTTTGGGCAGCTTTTGGCGGAGACATTCGCAAGCGCGACTTGATCGACCTCGGCGCCGCAAACAGGAGGGTGCAGCGCGGCCACGCCTTCCATGTCATGGATGCTTATGTGCAGTGGCTCGAAAGCGAGGCCGAGGATGGTCCGCGCGCGTTGGCGATTCTCCGGTCTCTGGGGCTGTTCGATCGCCCGGCGGACGCCGGCTGCCTCGGGGCGCTCTGGCGAGCGCCCCCGATCGAGGGGTTGACCGAGCCGCTGATTGCGTTGGACGAGTCGGAGCGCAGCATCGTGTTGACGCAGCTCGGCAACGCCAAGCTTGTTACCGTCAACCGCGACAAGAGCGGCGCGCTCGTCTCGCTCGACGCGCATCCATTGCTCCGCGAATACTTCGCCAAGCATTTGCGCGAGACACGCGGCAAGGCGTGGACGGCCGCCCATCTGCGGCTCTATGAGTATCTCGCGCCAGCGACGACGGACAAAGAAGCGCCAACGCTCGACGATCTGCAGCCGCTCTATCAGGCCGTCGCCCACGGCTGTTATGCCGGGATGCAGCTGGAGGCTTATGAGAGGGTTTATCGCGACCGGATCCTGCGCGGGACAGGACCGGGCGGCTTCTATAGCCTGAGGAAGCTTGGAGCCTTTGGCGCCGACCTCGGCGCTGTGGCCTGTTTTTTTGACCGGCCATGGCAGCAAGTCTCCGCCAATCTGCCGCGTTCGCTCCAATCATGGCTGCTCAACCAAGCCGCAATTCACCTGCGATCGCTGGGTCGGGTGGCCGAGGCGCGGGAGCCGATGCGGGCGGGTCTTAACATCGACGTCGAGCACGAACACTGGGCGGACGCCGCCATTTCGGCCGGCAATCTGGTCGAAATGGAATTGACGGTCGGCAACGTCGGCGCGGCGATCCGCGACGGAGAATGCTCCGTCCAGCACGCCGATCGGAGCGGCGAGGGACATCCTCGAATAGCCAATCTTGCGGCCCACGCCGATGCGCTGCATCAGGCGGGATTGCCTGCAGCGGCCGAGGCGCGCTTTGTCCAGGCGGAAGCGATGCAGGCCAAGTGGCAGCCCGAATTCCCGTTGCTCTATGGGCTGACCGGTTTTCGCTATTGTGATCTGCTGCTCGCCAACGCCGAGTGTGGCGCTTGGCGGCGCCTTCGCATCGAGCCGGTGCTTCCGCTCTCAGCCAAAGATGAGGCCGATCTCGAATCAATTGTTAGACCTGGATTGCTGAACTCGGCCGCTAGCAGCGAGTCGCACGGTTTGCAGGCGCTCATCAACGCTTGCGATGCTGTGCTGGGCCGCGCCAAAAAAATGTTCGAATGGCGTACTCCCAATGATCCGCTTCTTGACATCGGCCTCGACCACCTCACACTAGCCCATGTCGGCCTCTACGCAGCGATCGTTCGCGGCGAACCGCGCTCCGGCGCGGATGTAGCTGAGGCCACACACCTTTTGCGCAGCGCAGGCCAACAAGACTACCTTGCTCGCGGCCTTCTGACTTTCGCCCTGTTCCACGCGGCGACCCGCCATTTCGGTGAAGCGCGCGACGACCTCGACGAGGCTTTCGAAATCGCCGAGCGCGGGCCGATGCGGCTGCACCTCGCGGACATTCATCTGCATCGCGCGCGGCTGTTCGGGCTCGTCGCGAACCGGCCCGCGGCCTACCCCTGGGTCTCGGCGCGCGACGATCTCGACATGGCGCGGAAGCTCATCGACGAATGCGGCTACGGCCGGCGGCGCGAGGAGCTCGCAGACGCCGAGGCGGCGTGGGAGCGGGTCTATGGGGCCGCGGCGCCTTGGGCCGCGAACTAACGGCGGTAGTCATCGTCCGCCCTGCACGGCCTCTTGGCAAGTGGCTTTTGACGCGTTGATCGCATTGGTCAGCTTCGGTCATATGTCCGGCCTTTCGATGCGGCGCTGCGCCGCTGGCCCTGATGATGTCCGACGGCCCTTTGTCCCAGATCATCGCGGCGAGCTTGGAGCTCGTGACGGCATGGCGGGGTGTCCTTAAGCCTTCGGTTGCGACCGCGTCGATCATCACAATCTTAGCACTTGCCAAACGTGCGCGGGTTCGAGCCCCGCCGATGTCCTCTCCCTGGCCTTATGTCTCAGGCCCTGAAGTACAGTTCCTTGCGGAAGCATTCGCCGGTCGACATCATCGCCCAGGCGATCCGGGCGAGCTTGTTGGCGAGCGCGACCGCGGCGACGCGCTCGGGCTTCCTCGCCCGCATCGCCACGATCCATTTGGCGAGCGCGCCCTTGCGTTTGTGGGCGACCCGCAGCACGGAGGTTGAGCCCACCATCAGCATCTTGCGCAGATAGCGGTTGCCCGTCTTGGTGATGCCGCCGAGCCTCTGCTTGCCGCCGCTCGAATGCTGGCTGGGCGTCAGCCCGAGCGAGGCGGCGAAATCGCTCGCCGATCGGAACGCGCTGGGGTCGGGGTTGAAGGCGACCATCGCCGAGGCGATCAGCGGGCCGAAGGCCGGGATCTCGTCGAGAAGGCGGCTTACGGGATGGCTCGCGCTCGAGGCGGCGATCTTCGCCTCGAGCGCGTCGATGCTCGCCTCAAGCCTCTTGATGTCGGCGGCCAATATCCCGGTCGCCGCGCGCGCGGCCTCCGGCAGGCGGTCGTCCGTCTCCGCAAGCGCCAGCAGGTCCTTGACCTTGTGGATGCCCTTGGCGGCGATCGGGCCGAACTCCGAGAGATGGCCGCGCCGCGCGTTCACGGTCATGGTGCGCTGCTTGACCAAAAGGTCGCGCGTCTTGTGCAGCATCAGCGCGGCCTGCTGGTCGGCGCTCTTGACCGGAACGAACCGCATGTCGGGCCGCGACATCGCCTCGCAGACAGCCGCCGCGTCGTTGGCGTCGTTCTTGCCGCGCTTGAGGTAGGGCTTGACGTAGATCGGC
>JAFAHO010000247.1 GCA_019237205.1 Hyphomicrobiales bacterium | reverse complement strand
CCTCACGACCTGCGTCCCGGGACAGGTCTGGGACCGGAAGAAGCACAAGTGCCTGCAGAGACACAGCGGCGTTCTTCCCGATTGGGAGCTCACCGAATACGCTTATTCGCTGGCGAAGGCCGACCGCTTCCAGGAAGCGATCGACGTCCTCGACATGCTCGACAACCCCAACACGCCGCGCGCGCTCAACTATCGCGGCTACGCCACCCGCAAGCTCGGGCGAACGGACGAGGGGATCAGCTACTACCTGAAGTCCGTCGCCCTCGACCCAGCCTACCCGCAGGTGCGCGAGTATCTTGGCGAAGCCTATGTGATCCAAGGCAAATACGATCTCGCCAAGGATCAGCTTACAACCATCGAGAAGCTCTGCGGATCGAAGGACTGCGAGTATTACGAGGATCTCTCCGACGCGCTCGAGAAGGCGCACGCGCTTTAGGTTCGCCCTCCACGGAAGCGCCGAACGCTGATGTCGGACCCTCGCGCTGCGACTGATAACGCCCGGCCAGCCGCCGGCCGGGCGTTCGACTGGGACCTCGCGTTCCTGACGCGCTTGGCAGGACCGCTCACGCTGCTCGCGCGCGCAATGCTGGCCTATATCTTCATTGTCGATGGCGTGGGCGCGATCACTGATTACGCCGGGACCATCGGCTATATGCAGGATAACGGGGTCGATCCACGGCTCCTGCCCCTCGTCATTCTGACCGAGCTCGGCGGCGGCCTTCTCGTGCTTTTTGGCCTGAAAGTCCGCTGGGCGGCGATTGCGCTCTTCGGGTTCTGCCTTTTGACCGCGCTCCTCATTCATTGGCGCGCGAACGAGATGATCGAAGTGCAGAAGAACGTCGCCATCGCCGGAGGCTTTCTGATGCTGGCGGTCTTCGGCCCCGGGCATTGGTCGGTCGACGGCTGGCGCGGGCGGAAAGCTTAGCGATTTCTTCCCACGCCGGTTGCTATGACGTATGCGAGCCAGCCTGAGGGCCGGAGTTCGACCAAGCCTCGGGGTGTTGCTGGAGCGGAGTGCGCCTACGTGGACTGGACGGGTCCAAACCGACGGAACCTGACCGGGACTGCCGCATTTTATGGCTATCGCCTGTTACCAAGAGGCGACAAGTCTCTTTCATTTTTTCTCGCAGTCAGGAGGATGATCAGGTGAAAAAGTTCATGGTCTTGTACATGGCCAACGGGGCCGAGTTTGAGAAGATGATGAAAACCTCCACTCCTGAACAGCAAAAGAAAGGAATGGAGGCGTGGATGAAGTGGATGGGCGACCACAAGGCGTCGCTCGTCGATGGCGGAGCGCCTCTGGGGAAAACCAAGCGGGTCGATTCGAAGGGCGCCTCAGACACGAAAAACGACGTCGGAGGCTATTCGGTCGTGCAAGCTGAATCGGCCGACGCGGCGACCAAGATGTTCGGCAAGGACCACCCGCACCTCCAAATGCCGGGCGCCTGGGTCGAGATCATCGAGATCATGCAGGTACCCGGGATGTAAAGACATCATCGCGGTTCGGAGCCCCTGAAAGGGATGCGGATTTGGCTCGCTGGGAAGCTGCGATCAGCTTTTCATTCGAATCATGAAGTCGACCACACGCCGGGAGAACCCGGTGTAAGGCGGCTGAAGCATCATCTGAACCGCCGATAGTCGCCCCTGCTGGAACACCGGGCGAAGCTTCGAGAACGTGTCGAAGCCTTCGCGCCCGTGGTAGTGGCCCATGCCGCTCGCCCCGGTCCCGCCGAAGGGCAGGTCATGCTGTGCGATGTGCATGATGGCGTCGTTGACCGAGACGCCGCCGGACCGGGTGCGCGCGATGTAGAAATCGCGCGTCTCCGCCTTGTTGGTGAACGGATAGATCGCGAGCGGCCGGTCGCCCACGTTGATCGCGTCGAGGACCTCCTGCGGCCGATCGTACAGCTGGACCGGCAGGATCGGGCCGAAGATCTCTCGCCGCATGACCTCCATGTCGGCGGTCGGATTGAGAATGAGATGCGGCGGGAACTTGCGCTTCGAAGCGTCCGGCGTCTGACCGTCCGCGAGATTGATCAGCGTCGCGCCTTTGGCGCGCGCGTCCTCGAGCGCGGCCATGAGCCGGTCATAAGACCGCTGGTCGATGATCGAGGTGAAGTCGGGCCCGTTGATGTCCGGATAGCGCTTCGCCAACAGGCGCCGGCACTCGGCGACGAACTCGCTCTCCGCCCGGCGCGGCAGAAAGACATGGTCTACCGCCAGGCACACCTGGCCGGCGTTGAAGGTCTTCGCCCATAAGATCCGCTCGGCGGCGGTCTTGATCGGGAAGTCCGGCGCAACGATCGCAGGCGACTTGCCGCCGAGCTCGAGCGTCACCGGCGTGAGGTTACGCGCGGCGTTGGCCATCACCGCGCGACCAGTTCCGCCGGAGCCGGTGAAGATCAGATGGTCGAACGGCAACGACGAGAACGCCGGACCGCGGCCGCCGCCGTCATCGAAGAAGGCGAGCTTGTCCTGAGGAAAATATTTCGGCGCGATCGCGATCATGAGTTCGGCCAGATGCTGCGAATTCTCCGACATCTTGACCATCGCGCGGTTGCCCGCGGCGAAGATGCTGACGAGCGGCGAGACGCTCAATTGTAGCGGAAAATTCCACGGCACGATGACCCCGACGACGCCAAGCGGCTGCGGAATCACCCGGTTGCTCGCGCCGGGGAACGTCAGATGATCGACGCTGCGCCGGCGCGGCTTCATCCAGCCCTTGAGGCGCCTCGTCGCGTCGTGGACGCCGTCGAGCACCGAATAGACTTCGCCGAACGTCGTCTCGAAGGCGCTGCGGTTGCCATAGTCGGCGTTGATCGCGGCGACGATCGCCGCCTGATTGTCCTTGACCAGCCTGCGGAGCGCCTTGAGATCCGCCAGCCGCTCCGCGTGGGAGGGCTCGGGGGCCTCGAGGAAAGCCGCGCGCTGCGCGGCGAAGCAGGCCTGGAACTCGGCCGGAATGGCGAGCTCTGCGGAGGATAATGCGGGCGCGTTCATGATAGCCCCTTGCTGGCGCGCGAGCGTCGCGCTCCCGGCAATCGCCGGTTTCGGGGCGCGTTTGATCGACATCTATGTCCGATTTCAGGCGGGCCGATGGTCGGACCCTCCTGTCGGAGTAGGTAGATAACCAGTCTAAAATCACAGTGGGAACCGCTGTCTTCGCGCCGCGTTGACGCGCTCGCCTTGCCGCTGTCCGCGCGCAAAGCCTATAGAGTGCTTTCGCGCCCGTCGCAGAAGGCGCCCCCTCCGTCAGAAGGCCCGAATGTCCACCGTCGACGTCAAGCCGACCAACCGCAAGCCCCTAACCAAGGCCGACGCGCCGAACGAGCCGTTCAAGCGCTCGCTCGCGTCCTGCACCCGCGCGCTCGCGCGCCATCCCGAGCTCGAAATCGCCTATTCCACCGACAAGCCGACGCTCATCACC
>JAFAHO010000097.1 GCA_019237205.1 Hyphomicrobiales bacterium | reverse complement strand
GGTCGAGGCCTTCCGGAGACGCGTCCTTGAGAGCAGAGCGACCAATTCGAGGGCAACCGCGAAACGCTCGCGATCCCGTGGGTCGCTTCGCGGCCGCGCCTTCTCGGCATGGCGACCCCACACCGTCGGGCGCCTTTGTCTATCTAGATGACTTCCCGTCTGATTCAGATCGTCATTGCGAGCGAAGCGCAGCAATCCAGGGAACGTAGAGCGCCCACGATCCCCCCTGGATTGCCTCGTCGCTGACGCTCCTGGCAATGACGGCTGCCGGACCGACTTGATCGCATCCGCCCTTAGTGCAGCTTCACCTTCGGCTCGGCGTGGCGCGAGAGGCCGCGGGCGAGCGTGCCGAGCGCGGTCTTCGCGGTTCCGTGCAGCGCCCGCTCATGCATCTTGTAGAGCGACCGGTACATCCAGCGCGCGATCATGCCCTCGATGAAGAGATTGCCTTTGAGCGCAAGGTTCATGAGGTTGCCGATCGCGCCGACGCGGCCGAGCGACACCAGCGAGCCGAAGTCGCGATAGACGAAGGGCTGAAGCGGCAGGCCTTTCAGCCGGCGCTCGAGCTGTTTGGCGAGATGCGAGGCCTCCTGATGCGCGGCCTGCGCGCGCGGCGGAACAGGAGCGGAAGACCCTTCTTGCGGACAGGCGGCGCAATCGCCGATGGCGAAGACGTCCGGATCCCTGGTGGTTTGCAGCGTCGGCTCGGTCACCAGGTGGTTCGCGCGGTTCACTTCGAGTCCATCGAGGTCGCGAAGGACGTCTGGCCCGCGCACGCCGGCCGCCCAGACCACGAGCTCGGCCGGAATGAACTCGCCGCTCGCCAATTCGACCCCGTCGGCGCGCACGGCCGCGACGCGCGCGTTCGTGCGAACGTCGACGCCGAGCTTCTTCAGAAGCGAAAGGGTCGCGTCGGAGACGCGCTCGGGGAGCGCGGGCAGAATGCGTTTGGCGCCCTCGATCAGAATGATGCGAATGTCCTTGTCCGGATCGACCTGATCGAGTCCGTAAGCAATCACTTCGCGCGAGGTCTGATAGAGCTCGGCCGCCAGCTCCGTGCCCGTGGCGCCGGCGCCGATGATGGCGACATGCAATTGTCCCGGCTCTATCGGTCCGGCCTGCGACTGCGCGCGCAGGAATCCGTTCAGGAGGCGATGCTGAAACCGCACCGCCTGTTCCGCGGTCTCGAGCGGAATGGCGTGCTCGGCGGCGCCCGGCGTGCCGAAATCGTTGGTGACGCTGCCGATCGCGATGACGAGCGTGTCGTAGGGGACGCTGCGCGGCAAGGCGATCTGCCGGCCCTCCTCGTCAAAAGTCGCCCCGATGCGAACGGTCTTGCTCGCGCGGTCGAGCCCGACCATCTCGCCAAAGTGGTAGCGAAAATGGTGCCAGTGCCCTTGCGCGAGATAGTTCAGCTGATGCTCGGACGGATCCATGCTGCCCGCCGCCACCATGTGCAGGAGCGGCTTCCACAAATGCGTGCGACTCCGCTCGATCAGCGAGATATCGGCAAGGCCCCGCTTGCCGAGCGTGTCGCCGAGATGGGTGGCGAGCTCGAGGCCCGCGGCGCCGCCGCCGACGACCAGGATTCGGTGCTGATGGCTCTCGCCCATGCTGTTCGTCCCGCAAATGAGGGCGGAGCCTTCATCGGCGCCGCGTCAGGTCATATGCAAGTTACCTGCCGACGTCGCGATGCGCAGGTTGTTGGCGCCGCCGATCGCGCCGAAAGGCACGGCGGCGAGTCTTCTCCATGGCCGGACATGCTCTCCGGCAAAGTCCCCTGCTCTCTCGACGGCCGTCCGGAGCGGCGATGGGCTGCCGGCGACGCCGCCGGCTCACAGGACCTTAAGTCCAAGATGCTGCTCCATCGGCGCAAAGTCACGGTCATCGTGGAGCAATGAATGACGACGTTCGATGCAGAAGGTCCCGATGATGAGGGCGGCTGTCTTGCGGATTGTAACGCCCAATTCCCTGAGCTTGCGATAGTTCCGGGCGGCATGGCGGGCCAGTTCAGCGTCGAGCAGCCGCGCGACGGCATAAGAACGCAATCCGCGTTCGATGCGAAGAGCGTGAGCCTCATTCCGGGCGCCCTGGAGAACTTCGAGCAAGATGAGATCGCCGATCAGCAGCGGTTCCCGCATCGCCGCCGCTTGCAGTTTGACGGTCGCCTCCGTTCGATCGCCGCGCAGGTGGGCGATCCAGACGGAGGCGTCAACGAGAATCACCGCCGGCCCGGAGATCGGCCCCGACGCATCTCATCGAGGTTTCCTTCCCAACCCAGCCCCTTGAGGTCCGCCAAAGCCTCGGTTTGCCTGCGCACCCGGACCAGCAGGCGCAACCCCTCCTCCACCGTGGCTCGCTTGGTCGGCAAGCCCGCCGCGGCCATGGCCTGGGACAACAACTCGTCGTCGATTTCGATATTGGTCCGCATCGCGGTCGCCCTGATTGATGTGTATAGAATGACAATACTATACACATATTGGCCACACCGCAACCGGATAGACCGCGCGCCGCGGCCCGTCACCTCCCCTACGCCGTCACCGTCGCGATGCGCAGGTTGTTCGTGCCGCCGATCGTGCCGAAAGGCACGCCGGCGACGACGATGATTCGTTCGCCGGCGCTGGCGAAGCCCTCGATATAGGCGTGGCGGCAGGCGCGTTCGGCCATGTCGCGCTCGTCGCGCGCGTCATCGGTCACGACCGGGTGCAGGCCCCAGACGAGCGCGAGGCGGCGCGCCACCTGCTCGATCGGGGTCAGCGCCAGGATCGAGGAGCGCGGCCGCTCGCGGGCGATCCGCAAGCCGGTCGCGCCGGAGCTCGTCCAGGCGCAGATCACCTTGAGGCCCAGGGTCTCCGAGACGTCGCGGGTCGCCTCCGCGATCGCGTCGGCGCCGGTCGCCTCGGGCGTCGCCCGCTGCGCTTCGATGATGGACGGATAGATGTGCTCGGATTCGACCGCCTCGGCGATCCGGTTCATCGTCGCCACCGCCTCGCGTGGATACTGGCCCGACGCGCTTTCGGCCGAGAGCATGACCGCGTCGGCGCCCTCGAACACGGCGGTCGCCACGTCCGACACTTCGGCCCGCGTCGGCACTGGCGAGGTGATCATCGATTCGAGCATCTGCGTCGCCACCACCACGGGCTTGCCGAGCCGCCGGCCGAGGCGCGTCAGCGTCTTCTGGATGCCGGGCACGCGCTCGAGCGGCATTTCGACGCCGAGATCGCCGCGCGCGACCATGAAGGCGTCCGCCACCGCCATGATCTCCTCGAGCCGCTCGACCGCCTGCGGCTTCTCGATCTTGGCCATCACCAGCGCTCGGCCCTTGGCGATCGCCTTGACCTCGGCCACGTCCTCGGGACGCTGCACGAAGGAGAGCGCGATCCAGTCGATGTTCTCCTCGAGCGCCGCGATAAGATCGGCGCGGTCCTTGTCGGTCATCGCCGAGGTCGGAATGGTGGTGTCGGGGAGGCTCACGCCCTTCTTGTTGGAGACGCGCCCGGCGACCTCGACGATGGTTCTCGAGCGCCCCGGCTCGGCCTCGGCGACGCGCAGCATGACCTTGCCGTCGTCGATGAGAATGCGATGGCCCGGCGCGAGCGAGCTCAGGATCTCGGGATGGGGCAGCTGCACCCGCGTCGCGTCGCCCGGCTCGGGATCGCTGTCGAGCGTGAACGCGTCGCCCTTGTGCAGGTCGGCGGCGCCCTCGGCGAAGGTCCCGAGCCTCAGCTTCGGGCCCTGAAGATCGACGAGAACGCCGATCGGGCGGCCGGCCTCCTCCTCGAGCGCGCGGATCATCGCCACCCGCTCGCGCATCGCGTCATGCGAAGCGTGGCTCATGTTGATGCGGAAGACGTCCGCGCCGGCGGCGAACAGCGCCGCGATGGTCTCTCGGTCGGCCGAAGCCGGACCGAGGGTGGCGATGATCTTGACGCGGCGGCTTCGACGGAATTGCAAGGGCTCCTCCCAGAGGGACGACATGATCGCCGTTCGGACTTAGCGCCGGTTCGGCTCGCTACCATGACAATGACAATGTCATGGATTGGACGGGTTCGCCTGATCGGTGAGCTGCACCGTCCAGCTTTTCGCGTCCTTGCCGGTGTCGACCTCGAAGAACCCGGTGCGGTCGTAGCCGCGCATGAAGCAATCCTCCCTCCCCTCGATCTTGAACTCGCGGTCGGAGGTGCACATGAAAGCCTTGCCTTTCCACTCGCCGCCGCGCTCGTCCATCGCATAGACGTAATAGTACTGCGCCGCCAGCGCGCCGCGCAAAAGCGTCGCGCAGTCGAGGGACTTGAGGTTCCACCAACCTTCGCTGACCCAGCCCTGTCCATCGGTATAGGCGAGCGCGACGCTGACGCGGTTGCCGGTGTTGTTGCACATGCGCAGGTCGGCCGACGCCGGACCCGCCGCGACGAGGGCGAGGGCCAGTCCCGCAAAGAACGTGAATCGTTTGAGTTTCGACAAGAGACGTCTCGGGTTGCGGCGCCATCATCGGCGCGCGCGTTGCGCTGTCAACCGGCGGGGTGACGCTGTCCACCTCAGGCGACGAGGACATCTCATTGTCACGGCTCTTACGAACCCCGGTCATGTCGAACGGGCATGATCCGCGCCGTCAATTCGACCCTGCGGAATTCCCGCCGCGGGACCTCACCAAACAAAGAGCGGAGCGAACCCATGTCGAAAACAGTCGGCGTCTCACTTTTCGCCCTGATCGTCGCCGGCTCGGCTCAGGCCCAGCAGATCAACGACGTGTTTTATATCGCGCTCGAAAACCACAACTTCACCCAGCCCGCGTCGGTGACGAGCCCGCAGCAACTGTTCGGAAATGCGGCGGCGCCCTATCTCAATAGCCTGGTCACCCCCGACAATCCGAACGCCGCGCAAGTCTCCTATGCCAGCGACTACACGAATGTCTTCCAGAATGGCGTCGCCGTGCACCCGTCGGAGCCGAACTACGTGTGGATGGAAGCGGGAACGACAGGCACGAATCCTCCCTGGAATGACAACGACCCCTATCCGAGCAACATCGTCAACGAGCCCAATCTGAGCGGCCTTCTTCAGGCTAAATACGGAACCTCTGGATGGAGGTCCTATCAGGAGGACACCGATCTATTGAATACGAGCGGGCAGAATTTCAATTCGGCCGGAGGGACGCTGACGAACAATGTCGCTTCCCCGAGCCAATATGAAGTCCCGCTGACGAGTTTCTCCGGCACATCGGCCGACTACACGAATGCCTACAACGGCAGCCACCAGTACAACTATGCGGCGAAGCACAATCCGCAAGTATTTTTCACCGACACCAACGGCGGGAACAATCCGACCTCGAGCAACCCCGAGGCGCAGTATTACGCGCCCTTGCAGCAGTTGCAGACCGATCTCAACAACAACACGGTCGCGCGCTACAACTGGATCACTCCAGATCAGTACAACGATATGCATTCGTCGCTGTCAGCCGGCTTCACCTACCATGGCGTGCACTACACCGGAGACCAGGCGGCGGTCGCCGAGGGCGACAATTTCATGTCGATCATCGTGCCGGAGATCGAAGCGTCGCAAGCGTACAAAGACAACGGCGAAATCGTCATCTGGAACGACGAGACCGAAGGCGGGAACGGGCCGGGCTTCGACGGAACCGAAATTATCATCTCGCCGCTCGCCAAGGGCAACGCCTATACGAACGTCATCCCGTACAACCACTCGTCCGACCTGCGGACGCTTCAGGACATATTCGGTGTCTTCGGCGACGCCTCCTATCTTGGCGCCGCTGGGAGCGCGAACACGCTAAGCGATCTGTTCGTGCCCGGAGCCATCCCCCCCGGCGTTCCTGAGCCTACGACTTGGGCGATGATGCTCATGGGCTTCGCGGGTCTGGCGGCGGCCGGCTATCGCCGCAAGGCGGGCGGCCCGGCGCCGATCGCTCTCGGCTGAGCGCTTTCGATCGCACGACATTAGGCCTGCGCGGGCGTCCGTCCGCGCGGGCCTTTTCATGCTCGCCTGCCGAAGCGCCAGTCGGGCCTGACCGAGCGGATCAGGATCACTTCGGCGAGCGCCTGACGTGTGAGGAGGCCGACGATCGCATTATCGGCGTCGGTAACGTAGAGCGCGGCGGATTTCGGATCCTGCAGGCGCTCGAACACGGTCTCGACGCCTTGCGCCGGACGCACGCTCTCGACGCCGGAGCGCATGAAGGCGCTCGCCGGCTCCTCGCCGCCGTGGCTCTTGACCGCCGAGAGGATGTCTTCGCGAGTCAGAAGCCCGACCGGTTTCTTGAAGGCGTCGACGACCGGAAACTCGTGCTGCGCGGTTGCGAGCAGTGCGTCGACCGCCTCGCTGAGCGTGGCGTCGATGCCGATCGGCGTGAAGCGCGTCTCCATCGCCTCGCCGACGGTCAGCCCTTTCAGCGCCTGCTGCGAGGCGCTCATCTGCGCTTCTCCCGCCGCGGCGATGTAGACGAAGATGGCGATAAAGATGAGCAGCGGATTGCCGAAGAGGCCTAGGAAGCCGAGGCCCAGCGCAAAGGCCTGACCGATCCTGGCGGCGATCTCGGTCGCAAGCGGGCCGCCGAGCCGCATGGCGAGGAGCGCGTGCAGCACCCGCCCGCCATCCATCGGGAAGGCCGGAATCAGATTGAAGGCGGCAAGAAAAATGTTGGCGGCGGCCAGACGGCCCAGGAGCGAGAGGTTCGGATTGTCGATTTGCGTCAGCTCGGCGGGACGCAACGTTCCCAGCGCCAGAACCAGAACGAGCCCGATGACGAGATTGACCGCGGGGCCGGCAAGCGCGACGACGAGCTCCTGCCGCGGGTTGGTTGGCAGGCGCTCCATGCTGGCCACGCCCCCGATCGGAAGCAGGGTCACTGTGGGCGTATGGATGCCGTAGCGGCGAGCGGCGAGAATGTGGCCGAACTCGTGCAGGACTACACAAGCGAAGATGAGGACGATGAAGAGGGTGCTGTCGAGCGCCGCAGCGGCGCCGCCCTGCCCCCAGGCGCTGAAGGCGATCCAGGCGAGGAGCAAGAGGAAGGTGATATGGATCTTGACCTCGGTCGCGCCGAAGCGGCCGACGGGGATGGACCAGAGCATCGTTCCGCCTCCATAACGCCGCGCCATTCTAGCGCCAATATGATGCTCATGCAGTGCGGCCAGTGCGGCCGGGCGCGCGCATCAAGGCCCGGCGCCGCTCGACGGATTAACGAGAATCGCGGATGATCGACCTATGAACCGGATCGCTTTGTCTCTCTGTGCGGCCTCGGCGGCTGCGCTGGCGCTCGCTTCGCCTGCGCGGGCGGATTTTTCTTCCTGCGTCGCGGCGCTGCGCGCCGACGGCGCGCGCGCAGGCATCTCGCGCGAGACGCTCGATGCGGCGTTCAACGGGCTGCAGCCCGACATGAAAGTGCTCGAGTTCGAGAAGCAGCAGCCGGAGTTCAAGACGCCGATCTGGGATTATGTCGCAGGCCTCGTCGACGAAGAACGGGTGACGGACGGCAAGGCGGCGATGGCGAAGGAAGCGCGCGCCCTCGCCCGCGCCGAGGAGACTTACGGGGTCAGCCGCTTCATGCTCGCCGCGATCTGGGGCGTCGAGTCGAATTTCGGCGCGGAGATGGGCAAGCGGCCGCTGGTGCAGTCGCTGTCGACGCTCGCCTGCTCCGGCGAACGGGCCAATTATTTCCGCTCCGAGCTGATGGCGACGCTCAAGATCATCGACGATGGCGACGTGCCGGCGGAGAAACTGACCGGGTCCTGGGCGGGAGCGTTCGGGCAGACACAGTTCATGCCCTCGAGCTACTTGAGGCTCGCGGTCGCCGGCGGCGACGGGCGGCGCGACATTGTCGATTCCGCGGACGACGCGCTTGCCTCGACCGCCAACTATTTCAAGAAGTCCGGCTGGCGCTCCGGCGTACCCTGGGGATTCGAAGTCAAGCTGCCGCCCGGTTATTCTGGCCCCTCCGGGCGGAAGGCGAAAGAGCCGATGTCGGCATGGGGCGCGCGGGGGATCGCCCGGATCGACGGGCGCCCGCTCGGCGAGGGCGAGGCGGGGCTCCTGTTGCCCGCCGGAGCCGCAGGACCGGCCTTTCTCGTGACGCACAATTTCGACGTGGTCTATTCCTATAACGCCGCCGAATCCTATTCGCTCGCCGCCTGCGTGCTCGCCGACCGGCTGGCGGGCGGGCCGGGCATCGTCACGCCCTGGCCGACCGACGATCCGGGCCTCTCGCGCGTCGAGCGGCGCGAGTTGCAGACGCTGCTCGCCAAGCACGGCTACGATGTCGGCGAGCCGGACGGGGCAATCGGCGCCAAGACCAAAGAGGCGATCGCCGATTTCCAGGGGAAGAACGGCATGCCGGTCAACGGGCGAGCGTCGGTCAAAGTGCTTCAGGCGCTGAGGAGGTGAGGCAGACACGTGAAGTCCGATTTCGCAACCCTTTCTGGCCGCCTTCCCAGGTCCACTTCTCCTTCTTTGTGCAACTCCCCGTCTTTCTACGACGGTTTGCGCGGGATCGCGGCCCGCAGAAAAGCGATCAACAGCAGCGGCGCCGCGGGCCATTGAAACCAGATGTGGTTGAGGCCGCTAAACACGTTGATCACAAACAAGAAGACTGCGACGGCGATCATCACGGCGCTTAGACGAGGCAGACCCGTGTACCATTCCCAAGCGCGAGAAAAGCCTGCCTCAGCACGATCCGCGGGACGTGGAGGCGCTGGGGGCCGCGACGCCTGTGGCCGAAACGGCGCGCCGCCTTGAAGGACGCGATAGCCCGTTACCGGGTTGGTGACGTTCTTCAAGCTCTGTTGGCCGAGGCAGTCGAACCCGATGGATAGCTTGTTGTGCACCTGATCATAGACCGGGCCGGATATCAGGATTCCCCCGGGTTCGGCCAATTCCTGCAGCCGCGCGGCGATATTGACGCCGTCGCCATAGACATCATCGCCTTCCACCATCACGTCACCCAGATGGATCCCGATGCGGAATCTCATCCGTTGCGGTTCCGGCAGCCCGCCGTTGTAGCCGGAGAGCTCCTGCTGCGTCTCGACCGCGCATTGCACGGCCTCCACGACGCTGGCGAACTCGGCAATGACGGCGTCGCCCCAGGTGTTGACGATGCGCCCATCGTGGCGCTCGATCAGCGTCGCCATGGCGGCGCGGTAACGGCGCAGCGTCGCCAGCGTGCCCGCTTCGTCGGCCTCCATGAGGCGAGCATATCCCTCAACATCGGCGCACAGGAGCGTCGTTAGCCGCCGTCTTACCTTCGTCGTCATGGCGGCATGTTAGCGCAAAAGCGTGCGGACGGCACGGCACATGGTGACGGATCCGACCGTGACGCGCCTCTCCGATGGGGCCGACAAGACGACAACGTGACCCGGCGATCCGTAGACCCGCGGGTCAGGCCCGTGGACGACGACGAAGGAAACGACTCGACCTGACCGAACCCTACCGTAATGATGTCCCGATCGTTAAAGCGGCAGGGCGGGCAAAATGGATATAGCGTATGTGTCAGCGATTTCGGCGCTTGCCGGGTCGGTGATCGGCGGTCTCACTTCGGGCTACACGACATGGCTCACCCAGCGCTCGCAGGCCCGGGCCGGCCAGGTTGCGCACGATCTCGCCCGCCGCGAGGATCTGGTCAGGGATTTCATCATTGCGGCGTCCAAAATGTATGGCGACGCCATGGTCAACAACGAACCCAAGATGCCGGAGCTCGTCGATCTCTACGCCATGGTCAGCCGGATGCGCGTGCTCGGCATGACGCGGTCGGTCGTGTGCGCGGAAAAGGTCATGGACTCGATCATCGAGACCTATTTCGCGCCGAACCGGACTGTCGCCGATCTGCGCGAGATTGTGAAAACCGGCGGAGGCGTCGATCCGCTGAAGGATTTCAGCGAGGCGTCGCGGCACGAGCTGCACGCGTTCGCGCCGCTTTAGGCGGCTCCCTCCGTAACCGGCGGCCAAGCGGGTAGCGCAGCTCAGGCTTCGGGGTTTCCCTCGCCCAGGGCTGCGCCGTCCGCCGCCAAGATCAGCTCCGCGTCGTCGGCGACGTAGGGGACATGGCGGTAGTCGCGGATGAAACTGATCCGGCCGTCCGTCCACTCCAGCCACATGAAAGAGCTGGGCTTCGCCGACCGAGGATCATCCCAGACCGCGATCACCTCGCGGCCGTCGAGCCAGGCTGGGCCGACCCGCGCCGGGGGCTGACGCGCATAGATGCTGAAGAACATCCCCACCTCGGCGCGACCGGCGCGCAGCGGGTAGGACGACTGGATAAGCCGGACGTCGTCGGCCAGCATGGCGCGCAACGCGTCCCAGTCGCGGCGGTTGAACAGGGCGACATAGCGGGCGACCGTGGGGGACGGCGGGCGCGGCGCGGTTTCAGCCGGCGTCTCGGCGTTGATGAGCTCGAGCCGGGCCCGGCCGCGGGCGAGGTGGGCCTTGACCGCGTTGACCGTGAGGTCGAGCAAGGCGGCGATATCCTCCAGGGACTGGTCGAGCACGTCCTTGAGGATGACGACGCTCCGCTGGATGGTCGGAAGCTGCACGAACCGCGACACCGCCGTCTCGACCGCCTCCCGCCGCATCAGCGCCTCCACAGGATCTGGGCTTTCCGGATCGGCGACCTCATAGGCTGCTTCAATGGGCTCGGCCGCGCGGACCGCGCGGCTCCGCATGAGGTCCAGCGCGCGATTGTGCGCGATCCGGAAGAGCCAGGGGCGCAACGCGGGGGCCTCCTCCAGTTCGTCCAGAGCGGCAAAGGCGCGGGTGAAGGCGTCCTGCACCACATCCTCGCCGTCGATCACCGAGCCCATCAGGCGCGCCGAGTAGCGGTGAAGCTCAGGCCTGAGCTCGCCGGCGAGCGCCAGAAGCTCAGCGTGGCGGGCGGTCGGCGGCGAAGATGAGCCTCCGTTCAAGCCGCCTCTCCCTCCAGAACCGTGATCCCCGTATCGCCCTTGAGACCAAAAGCGACGCCCGTCGCGTATTGCGGATCGTCCAAGACCGCGACCAGATGGTCGCCGAACTTGCGAGGCGGCAGCGGCGCGCCGAACCTCGCCAGAAACGCCTCGCGGTCGAGGCCCGCGGCTTGAGCGTAGACGCGGGAGGCGTTATCGCCAACCCCAGTCCCGCCGATGATCTGCTGCGGCACAATCGCCTGGAAGCGAATGCCGAGCCCCTTCTGCCTGGCGACCCCATTGGCGTACTTGGCCATCAACCAAAGCATGCGCTTGGCGCCGGCGTAGCCGCCCGAAAGCGGCGATCCGTTCTCGGCCGCGCCGCTGGAGCCGACGAGGACACGGGAACCCGGCGCGAGCGGAAGGTTGAGCGCGGCCTGGATCCAGTAGAGCCCGGCCTTCACGTCGGTCTCCCACGGCGCAGTGAAATCCGCCCAGCTCAGCTGGTCGAGCCGACCCATCGGCGGCGTTGCGCCCGCGTTCAGCACGAGGATGTCGGGCCGCACCTCGGCGAGGATGCGCTGGGCGGCGCCCTCGTCCGTGACGTCGGCCGACGCCACGGCGACGCCGAGCCTTTGCTTGACGCTTCCGAGCGCGTCCTTGTCGCGCGCCACGACCGTCACCCCGGCGCCCTGGTCCACCAGGGCCTCGACGAGCCCGAGGCCCAAACCTCGGCTGCCGCCGGTCACCACGATCGTCTTGTCCTTGAGGCTCATCGCTTGTGCTCCCGTTGTCTCGCGTCGCTGAGGCCAATCGGCCTCCCTTTAGCCTAGGACGTTCGAGGAGGCGGAAAAGAGTCAACGCGGTCCGCACGCCTTATCGTCCTCGAAATCCGGAGCTCTCCCCTTCGCAAACCGCCTCTCTTCGCAAACGACGCATCCTGCGTTAATCGGCTGAACGATGACCCTCCGGCCACGCGAGACTGCATGAACATAGACTATGACGTCGTGATCATTGGCGGCGGCGCCGCGGGGGTCGGCGCGGCCCGTCAACTGGCGGCGAGCGCCCATTCCACTCTGCTGCTAGAGGCGACGAGCCGGCTTGGGGGGCGCGCATGGACCTATCAGATTGCCGGCCATCCGCTCGATCTCGGCTGCGGCTGGCTGCACTCGGGCGATCGCAACTCCTGGACGCGAATCGCGGAAGAGGCCGGCCTCCCCGTCGATCGGCGGCCGGCCAAATGGGGCGTTCAGCATCGGCATCTCGGCTTTTCGCCTCGCGAGCAAAAAGAAGCGGGAGAGGCGTTCGGCGCGTGGTTCGAGCGGCTCTCCGTCGCGCCGCCGGCAAGCGACCGCGCCTCGGATGCGCTTCCGTCGGCAGGCGAGTGGAATGGCTACCTCGAGGCGATCAGCGGCTTCATCAGCGGCGCGCCGCTGGATCGCGTCTCAGTCGCCGATTACCTCGCCTATGATTCGGCGTCGACCAAGGTCAACTGGCGCGCCCCGCACGGCTACGGCGACCTGATCGTGGCCAGCGTTCCGTCCCGGACCGCGCTCCGTCTCTCCGCGCCGGTCGAGGCGATCGCGCTCGAGCCGCAAGGCGTCGCGATCAGGACGCGCTCCGGAGACGTTCACGCAAAGACAGCGATTCTGACGGTCTCGACCGCCGTTCTCGCCGGAGGCGCGATCAAGCCGCCTAAAGCCCTCGATCCCTGGCTGGAGGCGGCAAGCGTCCTCCCGCTCGGCCGCAATGAGAAGCTCTATCTCGAGGTTGTCGGAGAGAGCCCGTTCGCGGCCGAAACTCATGTCCTGGGCGATCCTAGAGATCCCCGTACGGCCGCCTACTCTATTCGCCCATTCAGCCGGCCGGTTATCGAATGCTTTTTCGGCGCTGAAGGCGCTGAGATGATTGGGGACCGCGGTCTGGCCGCCGGCTTCGACTACGCGATCGGGCAATTGGCGGCGTTGTTCGGCGCGGAGGCTCGGCGGAGCGTGAGGCCGCTCATCGCCTCCTCATGGGGCCGCGCGACCCACATCCGCGGCGCCTATAGCTATGCCTTGCCCGGGCGCGCGACGGCGCGGCTAGAGCTCGCCCGCCCCTTCGAGGATCGCCTGTTCTTCGCCGGAGAGGCCACGAGCGTCAAGGATTTCTCGACCGCGCATGGCGCGCACGACAGCGGCGTGCGCGCGGCGAACGAAGCGCTGGCCGCGCTTCAGAGACGTTCGGACCGGGACAGCGGCGTCCGGCGTAGCGGGGCGGCGAGCCGGACGGCGACATCCGAATCAAGACCAAAGAGGCGATCGCCTCCAGCAACTTGACTGAGGCGCGGCCGTTGACCGGCCGCCTTTCTTGTGCCGGAAATCGGCGCTGAGAAGGCAATGTGGCCCAAACACCCGGCGCGCTTTGCATATCAAGCTGCGATAGTATCTGGATGACCGGCGCGGGCGGCTTCCCCTTCGCCAGGTGAACGGGAAGGCGGAATTCGGCTGCGGCCATACTGCCGCGGCGAGCAGCCCATCACCCTCTTGAAGGCCGTGCTGAAGGCGCTTTCGGATTCGTAGCCGAGCGACAAGGCAATGACGGAGATGGGATCGCCGGAATTCGTCAGCCTGTCCCCGGCCACCAGCATCCGCCAACGGGTCAGGTAGTCCATCGGCGACGCCCCGACCGTCTCCTTGAACTTGAGGGCAAAGGTCGTTCGCGACATGCCGGCGCGCTCCGCCAGCGACTGCAAGGTCCAGCGATGCGCCGGATCGTCATGCATGGCGGCGATCGCGGCGCTCATCTGTTTGTCGGCCAGGGCGAAGAGCCATCCGACGCCCCCCTCGATCCCCTCCGCCAGGTGCAGCCGCAGGGCCTGAACCAGCATCATATGGACGAGATGGTCTATAACCAGAAAACCGCCCGGCTGCGGATCTCGTAGCTCTTGCAGCATCCGGTCCAGAGACCAGCGCAGCGCCGCTTTGTCCGATTCTTTCCGGATATGCACGATCGGCGGCAGCATCCCCAGCAGGATGTCGGCGTGATCGCCATCAAGGACGAAGTGGCCGCCGACAATCGAGCATTCCCCACCGCCGTTGTACAAAGAGACGCTGCCGTTCGGCTTCGCCCGAAACAACGTAAGGGCGTCGATCGGCGGTAGAGTCAGATCGCTTGCGAGGCGGAAAGGCCATCCGCGGGGAAGCAGGAAGCAGTCGCCCGACCTCAGACGCACCGGGTCCGGAACGCCCTCCACGGCGAGCCAGCACTGTCCGGAAACCACGGCGTAGCATTTGATGCCGTCGTGCTCGGGGAACCGGACCGAGAGATCTCCGCCCGCATCGAAACCTCCGGCCTTGTAGCTGCGCGGCTTCAAGAGCGAGAGCACGTCTGAGAGCGGGTCCATCGGCCATTCCGAACGATCGCGAAGATAATACGGACGCCACAGCATAGATCGTATTTCCTCAATCGCCTATCTCGATGATCACCGGGTCGCGAACGCGGCCACGAAACGAATTCAAGGAGAAGTCGCCATGCGTGTCTTCGTCACCGGCGCTACCGGTTTTGTTGGGTCCGCAGTTGTCAAGGAACTGATCAACGCGGGCCATCAGGTGCTCGGTCTTGCCCGCTCAGACGCGGCCGCCAAGTCTCTCATCGCCGCTGGCGCCAAGGCGCATCGGGGCGATCTCGAGGACCTGGAGAGCTTGCGGAGCGGGGTCGCCGCCTCGGACGGCGTGATCCATACTGGCTTCATCCATGACTGGTCGAGATTCGAGGCCGTCTGCGCAATCGACAAGCAGGCCATCGAGACACTCGGCGCCGCGCTGGAAGGCTCCGACCGCCCCCTGCTTGTCACTTCGGGCACCGCGCTCGTTTCGCCGGGTCGCCTCGCGACGGAAGACGTTGTGCCCGCTTTCAACCCGGCGTTTCCTCGCGCCTCGGAGCACGTGGCGGATTCGCTGGCGTCGCGCGGAGTCCGCGCGTCGGCGGTGCGCCTTTCGCCATCGGTTCATGGCGACGGCGATCACGGCTTCGTTCCGATTCTCATCAGAACCGCGCGCGAGAAGGGCGCCTCCGCCTATGTGGGCGAAGGTCTCAACCGCTGGTCCGGGGTGCACCGCCTCGATGCGGCCAGTCTCTACAGGCTCGCGCTTGAGAAGGGTTCCGCGGGCGCCCGGTATCATGGGGTCGCCGATGAAGGCGTGCCGTTCAAGGAGATCGCCGCCGTGATCGGCCGCCGCCTGAACGTGCCGGTCGTCAGCAAGACCCCTGAAGAGGCCGCCGATCATTTTGGCTGGTTCGCCCGCTTCGCGGCGATCGACTGCCCTGCCTCGAGCAAGCGAACCCGGGAACTGCTGGGGTGGCAGCCGAAGCAGCCGGGGCTCATTCCCGATATCGACCAGCCGAGCTATTTCGGAGCCTGAACAGGTCCGTACTGCGGCGGCTTTGCGCCGCAGTACGGATGCACGAGGAGGAGTCCGACGTCATCTTTGCAGGCTCCGACCGGCCTCAGGTGATCACGCTCGGCGCCCTGCGGCCAGTGCGCGCCTCGATCGCAGCGAGCTCCCGCGAGAGCGCGATGAGGTCGCCGAGCGCGGCCTGGGTGTCCTGGTCCAAGTTTCCGCTCGGCGGGACATAGCGCTCGATATAGACGCGCAGCGTCGCCCCGACCGTGCCGGTGCCGGAGAGCCGGTAGACGATGCGCGAGCCGCCCTCGAACATCACCCGGATCCCTTGATGGTCGGAGTGGGAGCCGTCGACGGGATCATGGTAGGCGAAATCGTCGGCCGCCTCGACTTTGTCCGCGCCGAAGGTCTTCCCGGCCAGGGTCACGGTCAGGGCGCGCAAATTGTCCATCAGCCCTTCCGCCGCGTTGAGGTCGATCTCGTCGTAGTCGTGCCGGGTGTAGTAGTTGCGCCCATAAGTCGCCCAATGCTCGCGCACGAGGTCGATGACGGACATTCGGCGGTGGGCCAGGATGTTGAGCCAGTAGAGCACCGCCCAGATTCCGTCCTTCTCGCGGATATGGTTCGAACCCGTGCCGAAGCTCTCCTCGCCGCAAAAAGTCGCCAGACCCGCGTCGAGCAGATTGCCGAAGAACTTCCATCCCGTAGGCGTCTCGTAGGCGCGGATGCCGAGATGGGCCGCGACCCGGTCCGCCGCCGCGCTGGTCGGCATCGACCGCGCGACGCCCGCGAGCCCCTTCGCGTAGCCGGGCGCGAGACGCGCGTTGGCGGCCAGGATCGCGAGCGAATCCGACGGCGTGACGTAGATGTTCCGCCCGACGATCATATTGCGGTCGCCGTCGCCGTCGGACGCCGCGCCGAAATCGGGCGCGCCTGCGGACATCATCAGGTCGTAGAGGTCCTTGGCGTAAATCGGATTGGGATCAGGATGATGGCCGCCGAAGTCCGGCAGCGGCGCGCCGTTGACGACCGAGCCCGCACCCGCTCCGAGTTCGCCCTCGAAGATCGCATGCGCGTAAGGACCGGTGACCGCATGCATGCCGTCGAACCGGATACGAAAGCCCGACGCGAACAGCGCCTGGATCGCGTCGAAGTCGAATAGGGTCTTCATCAGCCCAAGATATTGGGTCACCGGGTCGACGATCTCGACCGTCGTTTGCTCGACCTTGACGGCGCCGAGGCGGTCGATGTCGACGTCGGCGGCGTCCGAGATTTCGTAGGCGTCGATCTCCTCGGTGCGGGCGAAAATCGCGTCGGTGATCTTTTCCGGCGCCGGGCCGCCGGCGCCGATGTTGTATTTCACCCCGAAATCGCCCTCTGGCCCGCCGGGATTGTGGCTCGCCGACAGGATGATGCCGCCGAAGGCGCCAAGATGGCGGATGAGCGCGGACGCGGCCGGGGTGGAAAGAATCCCTCCCTTGCCGATCACGATCCGGCCGAAGCCATTGGCGGCGGCGATCTTGACGACGATCTGGATCGCCTCGCGATTGAAGAAGCGGCCGTCGCCGCCGAGAACCAGGGTCTTGCCGGCAAAGTCCTCGAGCGAGTCGAAGATCGCCTGGATGTAAGTCTCGAGGTAGCCGGGCTGCTGGAAGACGGGCACTTTCTTGCGCAAGCCCGACGTACCTGGCTTCTGGTCGGGAAAGGGTTTGGTCGCGATGGTTCGGATCATGGACGGCGTCTCCCCGTTTGGCGCGCGGGCGCCCGCGCGCCAAGTCTAGGCGCCGGAGCCGGCCTGGGCAACATCATGGATCCGCCTTGACCAAAAGATGAATGGCTTTACACGAATTGTGAAACTTTCGTTGCCGATAATGAGCTATGAAGTCGTAGTCGCGGAATTGCACCAAGGAGGCTCGCTGATGGGGCGCAAGTATTTCGGCACCGACGGCATTCGCGGCCGGGCCAACGCCAAGATCACGGCTGAGGTCGCGATGAAGGTCGGCCAGGCGGCCGGCCTCGCCTTTCAGCGCGGCGACCATCGCCACCGCGTCGTCATCGGCAAGGACACGCGCCTGTCGAGCTACATGATCGAATACGCCCTTGTTGCGGGCTTCACCTCGGTCGGCGCCGACGTGCTGCTGCTCGGCCCCGTTCCCACTCCGGCGGTCGCCATGCTGACGCGCTCGATGCGCTGCGATCTCGGGGTGATGATCTCGGCTTCACACAATCCCTTCGAGGACAACGGCATCAAGCTGTTCGGACCGGACGGCTTCAAGCTGTCGGACGAGGTCGAGGCGCGGATCGAAGCGCTGATGGACGGCGACGTCGCGCCGATGCTCGCCCGCTCGCCCGATCTCGGCCGCGCCAAGCGCATCGACGACGTTCAGGCCCGCTATATCGAATACGCCAAGCGGACTCTCAATCGCGACGTCACGCTCGACGGTCTGCGCATCGTCGTCGACTGCGCCAACGGCGCCGCCTACAAGGTCGCGCCGGAGGCGCTGTGGGAGCTGGGCGCCGAAGTGATCAAGATCGGCGTCGAGCCGAACGGCCTCAACATCAATCTGGAAGTGGGTTCGACCGCGCCCGAGGCGCTGGTGCGCAAGGTTCGCGAGATGCGCGCCGACGTCGGGATCGCGCTTGACGGCGACGCCGACCGACTGGCGATCGTCGACGAGAAGGGGCATGTGATCGACGGCGACCAGGTGATGGCCGTCATCGCCAGGAGCTGGCGCGACGACCGGCGTCTGTCGAAGCCCGGCATCGTGGCGACGGTGATGTCCAATCTCGGCCTCGAGCGGCATCTGGCTGGCCTCGGCCTTACGCTCGAGCGCACGCCGGTCGGAGACCGGTACGTCATCGAGAGGATGCGCGAAAAGGGTTACAACGTCGGGGGCGAACAGTCGGGCCATGTCATCTTCTCCGACTATTCGACGACGGGCGACGGTCTCGTCTCGGCCCTCCAGGTGCTCGCGGTAGTGCACAAGCTCGGCAAGCCCGTCAGCGAGGTCTGCCGCCGCTTCGACCCGTTGCCGCAGGTGCTGCGCAACGTTCGCTTCAACGGCGGCAAGCCGCTGGAGAATCCCGCGGTCGCGAAGGCGATCGCCGACGCGACGGCCCGGCTCGGGGACCGCGGCAGGCTCGTCATTCGCCCCTCGGGGACCGAACCGGTGATCCGCGTGATGGGCGAAGCGGATGATCGGGCGCTGGTCGATTCGCTCGTCAGCGACGTCTGCGAGGCAGTGGCCGGCGCAGCCTGAGATCAACGGCCCTGCCCGCATTCAGAAGAATGCGCCCTGTCCGATCCATTGCGCCAGCGCCTGCACCAGCGCTGACACGCGGTCATGATTGGATTGTTCAATCATCGTCTGGTCTATCGGCGAGGATAGGTAGCTCGTCGTCGCGCGTACTGGAATCTGCGCCCCGTTGACGATCGCAACGCCGCTGATGTTGTCCCAAGACTGGTTGCTGTGGATAGCCGCCCCGTTGTTCGGCCCCAGCGTCAGATAGTCGATCCGTACGATGAGGCCGCCCCTCGGGACGCGTCCCGCCATCGCCCGCGCGAGCGCCGCCGGGAGTTCCCGCTCAACCCAGGCGGCGGTCGGATCGCCGGCGTTTTCCCGCAGCGGCGTCACGTCCACGCGAATTCCGCCAGGCTGAGCGAGCCTCCGGGCGAATGCGCTTTGCAAGACGAGCGCTTGAATGAGCCCAAGCCCGCCGACCGTCGCCAGCGCCGTGCGGCGCGTCATGTTGATTTCGAACATTGGCTGCAACTCCTCGAAGCCGATGGCCGACGCACGCGAAAGCCCGCCGACGATCCTTACGCTGCCGATCGCGGCTTCAGCCTTCTCTGACGGCCCAGTAGGCGAAGGCCTGAACGAGCTGCGACACGCGATCGTGGTTGGACTGCTCGACCAGCGCCTGGTCGACAGGGGAGGGATAGAAGCGCGCCGAAGCGCGCAACGGCCTGTCCACGCCGCCGATTGTCACAACGCCGACCATCTGGTCGGGGGTCGGACCACATTCGCCTCCGCTGCTGGGCCCGAGCATGACATAGTCGATCCGCACGGCGATCGGCGCGCCGGCGCCTCCGCGCTCGGCCATTGCCTGCGCGAGCGCCCCCGGAAGCTCGCGCGCGACCCAGGCGGCGGTCGGGTCGCCGGCGCTCTCGCGTAAGGGCGTGACGTCGACGCGGATCCCGACACCCGGCATGACCCGACGCGCCAGCGCGCCGCGGGAGAGAAGGACTGGCGCAGCCGCAAAGGCCCCGAGCGCGGCGCGGCGGGTCATTTCGGCAATGAACATGGCTGCGACTCCTGGAAAGGCGCGCTTCTCGGCGGGCTGGATTGCCCAGTCCCGCATCTTAAACGCTTTTTACGCATTCTCGGATCAATGGGCGCGCGCCGGAATTCGCCCCGCCGGGGCAGCTCTTAACAAGCCCTTAACTTCGCGAAGAAATTTCTTGCTTTCAAAATCCGCGAATCACCGTAACATGCGTCCCGTTGTCAACCAGCCGAAAGGAGGTGATCCAGTGTCTCATTGTCTTCAGCCCTGCATGATCGACAAGGCCTGGGTTATTGTCCCTGCGAAGGAATTTCGCGCGTAGCGTTCGCTAGGCAAGACCTTAACGGCCCGGGCGAGCTAGCGTGGGCGCGACAATGGAAGAGCCGTTCCGCCAAGGGGCGGCTCTTCTCTTTGGCGGACGCCAATCGACTCTTTGGAGAGCGACTGGGAGCCGGCGATGGCCGAAGCGGAGGGACGGTTCTCGAAGGCCCGCCTCGAGGCCTTCTCCGACGGCGTCATCGCCGTCATCATCACGATCATGGTGCTCGACCTGAAAGCGCCGGAGAGCGCTGAGCCTGCCGCGCTCCTCAAGCTCTGGCCGTCGTTCCTGATCTATCTGGTCAGCTTCGTTTTCGTCGCGATCTATTGGATCAATCACCACAATCTGCTGGTCGCGGCGCGCCATGTGACGGCGAGGCTCATCTGGGCCAACAATGCGCTGCTGTTCTGCCTGTCGCTGGTCCCCTTCGCGACCGCCTATGTCGCCGACACGGACCTCGCGCCGTTTCCGACCATGGTGTACGGGGCGCTCCAGTTCGCCTGCGCGCTCGCCTTCTTCCTGCTCGTTTCGACCATCGCCGCCGAGCGGCGCGACGAAGGCGAATTCATGGCCGGCTTCCGGCCGCGCCAGGCGCAGGATATCGCCGGCCTCGGCGTCTATGCGCTCGGCGCCGCGCTCGCCGCCTTCAGTCCGATCGCGGCGATCGCCCTCTACGTCCTCGTCGCGCTGGCCTATGTCGTGCCGGGCCTTGTCGCCGACAGGGCCCAGCGCCTCAAGGCGCGCCGGCGCGAGTGAGACAAGCAGGGCGCCCGGCCGAGGCCGGACGCCCTGATTTGCGCCCTGGACAGGGTCGTCAATGCGCAGCCGCGCCTTCGGCGCCGAGGCCCGTCTGAGAGCGGACGAACTGCGCCAAGAAGCCGGCGCGATCGGTCGAAGCGCGCTTACTCGAGTCGACCTTAGACACGACGTAGATGGCGACGAACGCCAGCGACATCGAAAACAGCGTCGGGTTGTCAATCGTCACCAGCGCCGAGCCCTTGGGATTGCCGAAGATGCCTTCCCAGACCGCCGGCGACAGCACGACGCCGAGGAACGCAGTGATGAGGCCGAGGAAGCCGCCGACCACGGCGCCGCGGGTCGTCATGTCCTTCCAGAACATGCTCATCAGCAGCACCGGGAAGTTGCACGACGCGGCGATGGCGAAGGCGAGGCCGACGGCGAAGGCGACGTTGATGCTCTGGGCGAGAACGCCGATGAGGATGGCGAAAATACCCAGCGCCACCGTCGCGATCCGCGAGACGCGAATCTCGTGCGCCTCGTCGGCTCTCCCGCGCGCGAATACGTTGGCGTAGAGGTCGTGGCTGATCGCCGAGGCCCCCGCCAGCGTGAGCCCCGAGACGACCGCCAGGATCGTCGCGAAAGCCACCGCCGAGATGAAGCCGAACAGCAGGTCGCCCCCGAGCGCCTTGGCCAGCAGAGGCGCCGCCATGTTCGGGAAGCCCCTCGTCGCGGTGATCACGGTCGCGCCGGTCGCGAGTTTCGCCTGGTCGATGAAGGCGGGATTGGTCGAGACGAACACGATCGCGCCGAAGCCGATGATGAATGTCAGGATGTAGAAATAGCCGATGAAGCCGGTCGCGTAGAGCACCGACTTGCGCGCCTCCTTGGCGTTCGGGACCGTGAAGAAACGCATCAGGATGTGCGGCAGGCCGCAGGTGCCGAACATCAGCGCCAGGCCTGTCGAAATCGCCGAGAGCGGCGTCGAGACCGGAGCGCCCGGCTTGAAGACCGGGCCCATGATCGCGTCCTTGAGCGGATGGACTTCGGTCGCCTTTGCGAAGAGCGCGCCCGGATTGAACCCGAACGCCGTCAGCACCAGCAACGCCATCAGCGTCGCCCCGCCGAGCAGCAGGCAGGCCTTGATGATCTGCACCCAGGTGGTGGCGATCATGCCCCCGAAGGTGACATAGAGGATCATCAAG
>JAFAHO010000063.1 GCA_019237205.1 Hyphomicrobiales bacterium | reverse complement strand
ATTTGCCTGTTTTCGACTGACGACCGTAAGGTTGGCCCCATTCTTGGCGAACGCCTCGGCAAATCCGAAATTGATGCCCGTGGTTCCACCAAACACGAAAACATGTCTTCCGACAAAGTCGATTGAAAGCGCCATTTTGTCGCTCTTGATGTTACGCGTCTTCACCAAGGCGTTTGCAGCGTCAGGTCTTCGGCGTGGCGGCTGACGCTGCTGCGGAGTTCCTCCAGATTCGCCTTCATTCGCTCCTGGATGATTTTCACCGCCTCGGCGGTGGATTGCAGCGAGGCTTCGGCCGGCTCACAAGCGCCGTGGACAGCGGTGTCAAAGACTTTCTTTGCGAACTCAGTCTGCTTGGCGAGGATTTCTTGCGGATTGCCGAGCGGCTTATAGCTGCGGGCCAGGGCCGTGGCTTCGCGCAGACCCGCTTCGAGCACCTCGCGCTGCTTTTGCGCCACGGTCCGCGCGCCGCCCGCGGCGGCATTCGCCGATTCTCCGAGCGCTTCGATGTTCTTGCGATTGGTCTCGATCAATTTCTCGACATCGACTTGCGGAAGCCCGAAGTTGGTTCCGAACTTGCGTAACATGTCGACATACGATTCGGTCTCTTTGTTCATTGTATCCTCCGTTTGTGAATTCGGCCCCCCTTCACTCCTTGCCTATCCCCGGCGGATCCTTCTGAGAAGGCCCATCTCCCTCAGCGTTCATGGGCCAAGAATCTCTCGATCCGGCGCGCCGTATCCACGGGGCGCGTCACGATAAAGAGATGTCCGCAATCGATCACCTCGAGGCGCGCGTTGGGGATGAGGCGGGCCATGATGCGGCCGTTGGCGACAGGCACCAACGGATCGTCGCGGCCCATGAGGATCAGGGTGGGCTGGGCGAGAGTCCTCAACCAGGGGAGGCTGCTCCAGCCGACCATCGCGAGCAGTTGGTACACGTATCCCATGCCCGTGGCGCTGGACATCGTTTCCGCGTGCCGATGGATGAGGGACGGGTCCCTCCTGAACGCTCCGCCATAGATGTCGGGCGCGATCTTGATCATGTGGCCCGGGTCAAAGTAGCGGCGCGGCGTCGCCATGCGCAACAGGGCATGCGGACGTCCGGGAACCATGATCGCTCCGGGAGCGGTCGCGGCGAGGACGAGCCGCCTGCACAGTCGGCGATACTGATGGGCGAATTGCTGGGCTATTCCGCCGCCCCAGGATACTCCGGCGACGTCGACCTCGCGATACCCAAGATCGGCGACGAGCTGGGCGCCGAGACGAGCGACGCCCGACGGACGATAGGGTAATTTTGGCAAGGGAGAGCCGCCGACGCCGGGAACGTCGAAGATGATCGCGGTCGTTTTCGTGAGCGCTTCAAGGAAAGGCTTCGCCAGCTCCCAGTTCGCGCCGATGCCGTTGAAGAGCAGAAGGGGCGGGCGGGACTCGTCGCCGCGCTTCACGGCGACCATGAGCTGCTGGTCGCCCACCAGCGTCGTCCGCGTCTCGATGTCGCCCGATCTGCCGGCAGCTACGTCCATCCCGATGGCGGACCTATCGTTCAAAGACATAGCTCCCGGGAGCCGGCATGAGAACGGGACGACGCTCGTCGCCCGCCGATTTCGGCGCCTCGATCTCATCGCCCGAACGACCGGCGAGCCAGTCGCGCCAATCGAGCCACCAGCTGCCTTGCCGCTTCTCCGCGCTCGACTGGAAGGCGTCCGGGTCGGCCGCGCTCGCCGGGCCGATCATATACGAGGCCTTCTTGTTGGTCGGCGGATTGAGAAGGCTCTGCAGATGTCCGCTGCTCGAAAGGACGAAGGTGGCGTCGTCCCCCAGGATTCGTGCGGTGTTGAAGACCGCCTTCCACGGCGTGATGTGATCGGTGAGGCCGGCGACGAGGTAAGCGTCGACCTTGCCCCTGACCTTGCCCATGTCGACCGCCTGTCCGTTCAGGCTCAACTTGCCCGCGTTGACGAACGGGTTGGTGAAATAGAGATCGATGAAGTCGCCGTGGAGACGCGCCGGCAGCCGGGTCGTATCGGCGTTCCAGTAGAGGATGTCGAAGGCCGGCGGCGCGTTGCCGAGCAGGTAGTTGTTGACCCAGTAGTTCCAGATCAGGTCGTTCGGCCGCATCCAGGCGAACATGCGCCCGAGCTCCTGTCCGTCGAGCACGCCGCGCAGTTGCGACGCCTTCTTGGCGGCGGTCATCGTCTCGGGCGTGATCAACGAGCCGAAGGCGCTCTCCGTCGCGGTGGCGGTGTCGAGCAGGCAGACGAAGAGAGCCAGGTTCTTGATTTTCGCCAAACCAAGCGTCGCCAGATAGGCCGCGGAGGTGATTCCGCCAGAGCACGTTCCCAACATCGAGACTTCGTCGACACCGGCGATCTCCCGCACCGCGTCGACGGCCTCGTCGAGCGCCGCGACATAGGTGTCGAGCCCCCAGTCGCGGTTGGCGGCGGTCGGGTTGCGCCAGCTGACGCAGAAGGTCTGGATGCCGCTTTCGAGCAGGAACTTGGCGATGCTCTTGTCGGGCGACAAATCCATCGCATAGAACTTGTTGATCTGCGGCGGCGCCATCACGAGGGGCCGCTTCCAGACTTTGGGCGTCATCGGCGCATATTGAATGAGCTCGATGACGTCGTTGCGAAACACCACGGCGCCCGGCGTGGTCGCCAGATTCTGGCCGACCTTGAAAGCGGACATGTCGACCTGCGAGGGCATCCCGCCGCTCTTGACCAGGTCCTCGAGATAATTCTTCAGCCCGCTAAGCAGGCTCTGGCCGCCTGAATCGATCAGCTTTTTCGCAGCGGCGGGATTGGCGAGGAGGCTGTTGGTCGGCGCCAGGGCGTCAACCAGAATCGTCGTAAAAAGATGCGCCCGCTCCTTGTTGACGTCGCTGAGGCTCGTCTTGCTCACGAAATCGTCAAGCGCCTCACCCCAGGCGAGATAGGCCTTGAGCAGCCCGCTGTGCAGCGGGCTCGTCTTCCAGGCCGGGTCTCCGAATCTCTTGTCGCCGGATTGAGGCGCGCGTTCGGACTTGCCGCTCGCGATCCCGGTCAATTCGCCCATGAACGACAACCATTCGTCGGCCGCGACCAGCGGTTCGTTGATCATCGCCTTGAAGAAAATCCCGGCGCTGTCGAGCAGATCCTTGCCTCGGAAAGCGACGAGCGGATTGAGGGCCAGCGTATGGCGCGAAGCCTGTTCGGACATGCTGTCCGTCTTCTCCGCCTCGGATGGATTCGGGTTGCTCATTGCTTCTGCTCCGCCTTTGCCGGGATGAGGAACGCCAAGGTCTCGGCGACCACGGCCGGCTTGTCCGATCCCTCGACCTCCAACGTGCTTTTGGCCTTCATGATCGCCTGTCCGCCGTCTTTCGGCTCGACGCCGGTGAGGACGACGCGCAGGCGCACCCGGGCGCCGGCCGGCACGGGAGCGAGAAAGCGCGCCTTGTCGACGCCGTAGTTGAGGCCGGCCGC
>JAFAHO010000221.1 GCA_019237205.1 Hyphomicrobiales bacterium | reverse complement strand
TCGCGACGCTTGTATTCGCGCCGCTCGCGAATTGGTCGAGCGCGGATTCCGTCACGCTCAACCTCGCGGTCTTTCTCCTCGCCATCATCGCGGCGGCGCTCGTCTGCGGCGCGTTCGGCTGGGTGTTCGAGCGCCTCATCGTGAAGCCCGTCTACGGGCAGCACTTGAGGCAAATCCTGGCGACGATCGGCGGCGCGATCATCGCCGAGCAACTTCTCTATGCGCTGTTCGGCCCCGACCAGATCCCGCTCGGCCTGCCGGCGACGCTGCAAGGCTCTTTCGTCTTCGGCGAAGCGGCGGTCGAGAAATATCGTGTGCTCGCGACGCTGATCGGCCTCGCGGTGTTCGCGGGCGAAATGCTGATCTTGAGCCGCACCAAGATCGGCCTCCTGATCCGGGCCGGGGTCGAGAACCGCGAGATGGTCGAGGCGCTCGGCTATCGCATCGACCGCCTGTTCGTCGGCGTGTTCATGGCCGGATCGGCGCTGGCGGGTCTCGGCGGGGCGATGATGGCGCTCTACCGTGGCCAGGTGCATGCGACGATCGGCGGCGAGTTCCTCGTGCTCTGCTTCATTGTCATCATCATCGGGGGGCTCGGCTCGGTCGGCGGCTCGTTCGTCGCCTCGATCCTCGTCGCCCTTATCGCCAATTACGCCGGCTTTCTCGCGCCGAAGCTCGCGTTGGTCTCGAACATCCTGGCGATGGTCGCCGTGCTGCTCTGGCGTCCGCGCGGCCTTTATCCGGTGAGCGGTCGATGACCCTCCTGTCGGGCAATCCGCCGCGTGGCCGGGCGCTGCAAATTCTCATTGCCGCGATCGTGCTCACGCTGGCGCTCGCGCCGTTCCTCTTTCCCGGCGCGAAGGCATTCAACGTCGCCGCGAAGACCTGCGTGATGATCCTGCTCGTCGCCTCCTATGATCTGCTGCTCGGCTACACGGGCATCGTGTCCTTCGCCCATGTGATGTTCTTCGGTGTTGGCGCGTACGGCGTCGGCCTCGCGCTCTATGGGCTTGGCGCGAGTTGGGGCGCGCTTGCGGTGGGACTCGTTATCGCGTGCGCGCTCTCGCTGCTGCTGGCGCTGGCGATCGGCCTATTCTCGCTCAGGGTGCAGTCGATCTTCTTCGCTATGGTGACCCTCGCCGTCGCCTATGCCTTCAACGTGCTCGCCTCGCAGCTCTCCTCGCTGACCGGCGGCGAGGACGGCCGATCGTTCAAGGTCCCGCCGGCGCTGCAGCCCGGATTCAAATGGCTCGATCATCCGATATTCGGCGTGCAGGCGAACGGCAAACTTCTGACCTACTACCTCGTCTTCGCCGTCGTGCTGGTCGCTTTCCTGGTGCTGCTGAGGGTTGTGAACTCGCCCTTCGGACGCGTATTGCAGGCGATCCGCGAGAATCCATTCCGCGCCGAGGCGCTCGGCTACCGCACCGTCTTCCATCGGACGCTCGCGACCTGCATATCCGCGCTCGGAGCGACGCTCGCCGGCGGCCTGAGCGCGCTCTGGCTACGCTATGTCGGGCCGGACACGGCGTTGAGCTTCTCGATCCAGGTCGACGTACTGGTGATGGTCGTCGTCGGCGGCATGGGCTCGCTCTATGGCGCGATCATCGGCGCGGCGCTCTTCGTGCTGGCGGAAAGCTATCTGCAGGACGCAATGGGCGCGCTCTCGCATCTTGCCGCCGACGCGCGGCTGCCGCTCCTGCCGGCGCTCTTCCATCCCGACCGCTGGCTCCTCTGGCTCGGCCTCGCCTTCGTGCTGGCCGTCTATTTCGCCCCTCTGGGAATCATCGGGGCCTTGAAGCCGCGCGAGGCGAAGGCGGAGTAGGTCCGGGTCTGCCCGGTCATCCCATCTCCGGGCGCGGAATCAATCTTTTCAAGCCGTTGCGGCGCCATTTCCGGGCGAGTTGTGGCGGCCTTGCCGAAGCCGGCCGCGCTCCCCGCGATTTCAAAGACGCGTCATGCGCGCGTAAAGGATGCGTCCGGAAGCTCAAAAAAGGGCCAGAAATCGCTTCCAATTCCTTCCATCTTTGACCGCGGATCGCGGCCTATCAAACAGTTATCAGCGACTCTCAGGCGAAATTTCTTCCTGGGCCCCTTCACCCCGGCTCGCGCCGCTCCGTTCGATCGATCGCGAGCGGCCGCGAATGGAACGGCTACGACGGAACCGGACATTCGGCCTTTTCCTTCAGGACGGCGGTGAGAGAACATATATAGAACAGCTGCGCGCCTTGTCAAGGAATTGTTGGTTTTTTGGAGGCGACAGGATCGACGCCGGTTTCCACTGCGATCCCGCGGGTGAAGGGTCGCGCCGCGCACTTCGCAACCGACGACGCCCGCATCAAGCTCAAGAGCTTATTCCTTTCACTTTAATCGAAGCGCGCTATTGGTGGACAAAACAGACGCTTGGCGCCCGCCATAGAATGTGCGGATAGCGCGCCTACATAGGTCGCCTCGGGAATGACCGGAGCCCGCGCCATAGCTGGCATTCCTTTGAGCGCGCAATGGGCTTCGCGGGCTGAGCGGACCTAGCGTGTCGTGCAAAATTCAAGAGTTTCCGCATGGGCGAATACAGTTAGGCCCTAAATGCGTCAAAGAGGGAAGGCGCAAGCCTTCCCTCAGATGTTCCTGAAACGTCCGATGCGGGATCAGAACTTGTAGCTGAGGCGCGCCCGGACCACTGAGCCGTCGAAGTTAACTTTTTCTCTGGCGTAGACAGTCGAGTAAGGGGCCGGGATGTTATTGATTACGCCGGGGTAGGCGTAGTAAGTCTTGCTGCCGAGGTCGAAATAAAGATATTCCGCGCCCAGGATGACGTTGTTGGTGATGGCGTATTCCACGCCCCCGCCCAGCGTCCAGCCGGCGCGCGACTGGTCGTTGTTGCCGGAGTTGAAGTAGATGTTGGTGGAGGAGTCGTAGAAGTTCAAGTTCGCGGTGCCGCCGCCGTAAGCGACGCCCCCGGTGCCGTAGATCAACAGGCGGTTGTCCGGCGTGGCGACGAAGCCGACCCTGCCGCGAGTCGAGCCGAGCCAGTCCAGGCTGATCTTGCCATTGGCGGATAAGTAGCCGGTCGTCCCGGTAAAGGGGTTGGTGAAGTTCGGTCCTACGATGTTCCGCGACTTGCTCAAGCTCGACCCATCAAAGTCGGTTTCGACACCGAACACCCAGCTGCCTGTCTGCCAGTTGTAGCCAGCCTGACCGCCGCCGATGAACCCGGTGTTGCTGTTGTTGTTGTTGTTCGGCCAATAGGTGTACAGCCAAGGGGCGTCAGGGGCGTACAAGCTCGAATTGTTGTTGCCCGACTTCCAAACAGCGCCGGCGTTCACACCGACATAAAACCCGGTCCAGGTGAAGGGCGGAGGCACAAAAATTGGCGCGGGCGCCTCTTTCCGGGTCGGAAGGTCGGCGGCCTGAGCCGCAACGGCTCCCGCAACGGTCAACGCTGCGGCCCCCATAAGCCAACGATAGGTCATATCTTTCTCCGTTAAGATCGACTGCCCAACATTCTACAGGTATTGGCTTCGGTGTCCATCGTTTCGGCTCAATCCAGCCTCATTGGCGAAGAGGTGTGATAAAATTGC
>JAFAHO010000375.1 GCA_019237205.1 Hyphomicrobiales bacterium | reverse complement strand
AACGCTGGCGCGGCCAGGGGTGAAGGGATTTTCGGTTTGGGCAGCCAGTCGTCGGCCAGACGCGTGATCCGCTCCCAGGTCATGCCATCCGTCTGGCTGCGCCGCATGAGCGTGTGCCGCCAGATGTCGGTGACGAAGAAGCGGAAGGCGCAGAGCGCGCGACTGTTGGTCGGCACGTCGTGGTAGTTGAACCAGCCGCGGGCGACCTGGCCCAGCCATTTCCCCTGGATGGAGATCGGCTGATGCATGCGCCGCCGCAGTTCCTGTTTGACGGCTCGCAGCTTCGCCCGCATGCAGTCGCGCCGGAACTTCCGCTTGAGGAGGAAGCAGCCCCGTTGCGACTTGCCGCAGATGAAGGTGAAGCCCAGGAACGCGAACGTCTCCGGGTTGCCGAGCCCGCGCCGCGCTCGGTTCGCCGCCGCAAAGCGGCCGAACTCGATCAGGCGGGTCTTGTCCGGATGGAGCGACAACGCAAACTTGCCCAGCCGTTCACGCATCGCCTCCAGGAAGCGTCGGGCGTCGTCCTCGCGCTCGAACCCGACGATGGTGTCGTCGGCATAGCGCACGATGATCATGTCGCCCACGACCTCGCGCTGTCGCCAGCTCTCGGCCCAGAGATCGAAGACGTAGTGCAGGTAGATGTTGGCCAAGAGCGGCGAGATCGCCGATCCGTGCCCGGTTCCCCTGTCGCTGTCCGTCACGACCCCGTCTTCGAGGACGCCCGCCTTGAGCCACTTCTGGATCAGGCGGATGACGCGTGGGTCGCCGATCCGATGCTCGACGAACCGGATCAGCCAGTCTCGACTGACTTCGTCGAAGAACGACCGGATGTCGGCGTCCAGTATGAAGTTCACTTTCCTGCTGGCGATCCCAACCGCGAGTGCGTCGAGCGCATCATGCGCCCCGCGTCCGGGTCGGAATCCGTACGAGAATCCGAGGAAGTCTTCCTCGTAAACCGCATTCAGCACCACGGCGGTCGCTCTTTGGATGATCTTGTCTTCGAGAGCGGCGACCGCGAGCGGGCGCTGTCGGCCGTCCGGCTTCGGGATGTACACCCGCCGGCTCGGCTGCGCCCGGTAGGCTCCGCGATGGAGACGGGCGTGAAGGTCCGCGAGGTTGCGCTCGCGGTTCGCCGCGTACTCCGTCCATGTCAGGCCGTCTGCGCCCGCAGCGGCGTCCTCGTCGAGTTCGGCGAAGGCGGCGTCGAGCAGGTCGACGGTGAGATGGTGGAAGAGCGCCGTGAACTTCTCCTTCTTCCTTTGCCTTGCGGCTTGCCGTACGCGGGTGAGCGCCTGTGACACGCTTTCCCGGTTCTGCGCCCGGCGCGTGTTGTGCTGGCCCGCGTTCCCCTCGGCCCCCGCCCTTGGCTCCGCCGGCTCCGCAGCGGATCGCTCCGCCTTGTTCGTCGGCTTCCCAGCAACTCATGGCGGGGTCTGACTTCTCCTGCCCGTTCATCGCCGGCTACGGCTCCTCGCCTTCCCGACGCGATCCGGCGGCGCGAACGCCCCGGATGGGCAAGAGACCTCCCGGTTCCCGTGCAAGGAGCGTCTGCGCATGCCAGGGTCTTTGACCACGCCGGGCCGTCCGGGCGCTCGCGATGGCGCGCCCGTCCATTTCGCCTTCCGCCAAGGCTACGGCGTCGGCGCCCGGGACTGTTTTCCTTTCGCGGCTCAATGGCTGGCCTACGCCATCCCCTGCCGACGCTTCGCCTCCGGCCTCACAACCGGCGACGCACGGCTCGGGGCCGATGCGGGTCGCTACTCCTTCATCGCAGCGGACTTTCACCGCTTACTCCTTGCCGGTCTCCCGGCGCACAGCCATGGAAAATGGGCAGATTGCTGTGCTCTTTGGGGATGTGACGGCGAGAATGTGCCGGCATGTGTTTCCGCATCAAATGGCAGAAGGTGTTTCCGGTGGTCACAATCGCAATGCAGCGCCGGTTGGCGCCGCTTATTTTATTGAGCACGGATGATCTCCATTGAGCAGGGATAATCTGCGCTTCGGCGACAAATTGCGTCCGATCAAGGAAGTCGACGAATGCGACCTCGAATTGAGAGGTGGCGAGCGCTGGTTTGTGGCGCAGACGCTTCATCACCGCGAAAAATTGGCGGCCCTTCACCTTGCCGCCCAAGGGTTTCGAAGGTTCTTGCCTCGATTTCGAAAGACAGTTCGCCACGCGCGCCAATTCCGCGAGGTCGTTGCGCCAGTTTTTCCCGGCTACATTTTTTTCATCCTCGATCCCGAGCGAAATCGCTGGCGTTCGATAAACGGCACATTTGGCGTCACGAGGCTGGTGAGCGCGCACGGACGCCCGGTACCGGTTCCAAGCGGGACCGTCGAAGCCATGGTTGCGGCGATAGATCAGTCGGGGTTGGTGCGTCTCAGCGGTGAACTCAGACCCGGGCAGGCCGTCCGTGTAGTAGCTGGCCCTTTCGCGGGCGGGTTGGGCATGCTCGAGCGTCTCGACGGAAAGGGGCGCGTTCGGGTGTTGTTGCAGACTATGGGGGGCGAGGCGCCCTTCACTATGGATCGAGCCGCTTTGTCGGCGGTTTGATCCTGCTTCGCGTCGCCCTCGAACTCGGTGCCGAAGCCCACGCGGTGCGCCGCCGCAGTCAAATCGTAAGCGGCCTTTGGGCGCCACCGCGCGATCAAGCGCTCGGGCGGACCGGCTCGGCTTGGGGGGGTCACGATGTCGATGATCCGCAAGCGGCGGCACTTGGGCGGAGACGCCGCCATCCTCTGAGCCCGCGGCGAAGACGAAGCTAGGAAGTTCGATCCGACTGCAGTCGGGTCGACGTTACGCGGCAGCCCTATCGGGCTCGGCGATCCGATGGGCGGCGCCCCAGGCCCAGGGCATGAGCTCGTCGATGCGGGAAGCGGGCCGGAGGTTGACGAGCTTGGCGAGCACGTCGGCGAACTAGGCTTGCGGGTCGACGTCGTTGAGCTTGCAGGTCTCGATCAACGAAGCGCCGCAACCCCAGTTCCCGGCACCCTCGTCATGGCCGGCGAAGAGCGCATTCTTGCGATTGAGAACGAGGGGCCTGATTCCGCGTTCGACGATGTTGGTGTCGAGCTCGATGCGGCCGTCGTCGAGAAAACGGGTGAGGCCGTCCCAATAGTTCAGGCCGTAGCGGAGGTCCTCGGCGATCGTCGCCTTGCTGGAGACGCGGGCGAGCTGCCGCTCGAGCCAGGACTTGATCGCCGTGACCAGCGGCTTGCTCCTTTCCTGGCGCACGCTCCGCCGCTCCTCGGCGCTCGCGCCGCGGATCGTCTTCTCGATCGCATAGAGCGCGGCGATGCGTTCGAGCGCTTCGCTGGCGATCGGCGCATTGCCGCTCTTGACGTGGTCGTAGAACCGGCGGCGCAGATGCGACCAGCAGAACGCGAGCGTGACGGCCTCGCCCGGCGCCTCGGCCGCGAGCTTCTTGTAGGCTGAGTAGCCGTCGCATTGCACGACGCCGCGATAGCCGTCGAGCAGCTTGAGCGCATGCACCGCGCCGCGGCCGGGCGCGTAGGTGAAGGCGATCGCAGGCGGATCGGTCCCGCCCCAGGGCCGGTCGTCCCGGGCGATCGCCCAGAAGTATCCGTGCTTGACCCGGCCGCGGCCGGGGTCGAGCACCGGCGCCTTCGTCTCGTCGACCGCGATCTGGCCGGAACCGAGGATCAGTTCCCGCAGCCGCAGGTAGAGAGGCTCGAGTTCGGCTGCGGCGTATCCCACCCAGAACGCCAGGACCGATCGCGTGACGTCGAGGCCCTGCGCGGCCAGCATCTGCGACTGCCGGTAGAGCGGCAGATGCCAGGCGTATTTGGCGACCAGAACGGAGGCCACCATCGCCTCGGTCGGAAGCCCGCCCTTGATCAGCCGCTCGGGCGCCGGCGCCTGCATGATCGCCTGTTCGCAGGCGCGGCAGGCGTATTTGGGACGGTGCGTCACGACCGCCCGGAACTGCGCCGGGATCACGTCGAGCCGCTCGGAGGTTTCCTCGCCGATCACATGCATGGCGACCGGCAGCACGGGCAGGTCTTGTCCTTGGGCTCGATCGTCACATGCAGGCGCGGCAGATGGGCGGGAAGCGCGCCACGCTTGGCTCGGCGCTTTTCCGCGCGGGCGCGAGCGCGCTCCTCGTTCTGCTTGTCGTCGGCGGCCTCGCTCGCGGCGACGGCCTGCTCGACATCCTCGAACGCCAGCGCGAACTGATCGGGATCGAGCTTCTCGGACCGGCGGCCGAACTGCATGCGCTGCAACTGACGCAGGAGATGCTGCAGGCGATCGACCTGCGACAGCGCCTCGTCGCGCGCCGCACACGCCTCGTCACGCTCGGCGAGCGCGGCCGCGAGCCGCGCCTGCAACTCGGCGACTTCGATCGGCGGCTGATCGCGCTCTCGCTCACGCCCCGTAAGAAAACAGATCCGCGCGTCTTTGTGACAAGGAAAATGC